>WHTF01000075.1 GCA_009379725.1 Deltaproteobacteria bacterium | reverse complement strand
CATCAAATAGTCCAGGAGCATGGGGGATCTGTTACGGTGGAAAGCAAAGTGGGGAAGGGAACATCGTTTCTCGTCAATGTGCCCACAGGCAAGCCTGTTCGACCGATAGCCAACCGCAACGCGCAAGTTAATGAAGCGAATCTTAGTCATTGATGAGTCGGAGGTAGTTCGGGAAACGCTTGCCCTCATCTTAGGACGGGAATTCTCCGTCGTAAAAAGGCTTCTGGGAACGGCAGGATTTTCACTTGCCGATACCGGCGCCGATGTTGATCTTATGATTCTCGGAGTGAATCCCGGGCTTCGCTCCGAGGCTGGAAAGTTATTGAGATTTGCCGCTCAGGTGCCATGCGCGGTTCTTTTCCTGGTTGATTCTCGATCGGCTACTAAACTTATCGAAGAGCGGGAGACGGTGGGTTGTCTCGCGAAACCTTTTAACCCTTATGAGTTGAAGCAAAAAGTCGGCACATTATTGGCTCGCACCGCTGTCCTACCCAGGGCGCAGCCCCTGCCGGTGAATCGAAATAATCAGCTAGCCTCTCGCTACCTGACGTTTCCTTTTCTTACCCGAACCGCGGCGTGTCTGGTGCACCGATTTGCGTCGACCCGTTTACCGGTTTTAATCTCAGGCGAGATCGGCTGTGGTCAAGAACGTGTTATTCGAGGTATGCGCGCCACGGCTGAAGATGCCGTACCTTATTTTTTTGTGAATGCGGCTGAAATCGACGGCGACTATCTGGCGGAGAAACATGCACAACTGAGTTGGCAGTCAGGACATGCGGCCAGCTTCTTTGCCGTGGAGGACATCGATAAACTTCCTGTATCAGGTCAGTCTGCGCTCCTGAATTTCATCCAAGAACTCGATTCGGCACCGCTGAACTGTCGAGTGCTGGCGACTTCGAAGGTCGATCTTTTGGAGCGAGTCTACCAGGGCGACTTCCTCGAAGGCCTCTATTACCGGATAGCTACGCTAACCTTGAAACTTCCACCATTAAGAGATCGCCGAGATGACATTCCCGCTATTGTCGATTGGTTCGCGCATCATTATTCCCATCTGCTCGAATTGGACGAGGTGACGTTCTCGGTGAGCGCAAAGGAGCAACTCTGCAACTATCTTTGGTTTGGCAATCTGAACGAAATGGAGACTGTGGTGGCTCGAACGCTGGCGCTTCGGCGCAAGAGCAAAATCGAGGCAGCGGACTTGGTTTTCGATTTCTCTGACGCCATTGGGCCACAGCAACTGTCCGATTTCGAGAGGCTTATTTCAGCCGAAGAATCAGAATTAGCAACGGCTGGCGGCGTACGATCTTGGAGATCTCCGCGGAAGAGTCCCACAGATGCGCCAAGCCAGGTCAACGGCAATGGTAAGGGGGCGGAGCTCAAAGTTTTGATTCACGAGCTGGCTCACGAGATGAAAAATCCGATGGTGACAATCAAAACATTTGCCCAGTTGCTCGGGGATCGATATCAAGACGAGAATTTTCGCGAGCGATTTCAAGAGGTTGTCGGTGGCGATATCGAGCGAATGGACGATCTTCTGGAGGTGATGATCGAATTCGCCGATTTCTCTCAACCCAACGTGAATAGGGTATCCCTTGAGGAGCGTTTGCGCTCCTCAGTCGATGAGGTCGGCAGCGAATGTGCAAAACGCCAAGCTTTCGTCCGTTGGCAGGGCAATGAATTCGGCCAGCCGATCCTAGCTGATGAGGGCCAGCTTGCATACATCTTGAAAAATGTGTTGTTGGCGATCTTATCGCAAGTCAAAATGGGCAGTGAAGTGAATATCGATGTCGCAGGCCAGGGAACTGCGGTGATTTCTTACTCGCGCGAAGGGGCTCGCATGGCATCAATTACCCAATATCTCGGATCTCCGAGTGAGGGAACTGGGGAAAGTATTTTGCCCCTGCGACTCATGTTGGCAAAACAGCTAGTGGAGCGTAACGGTGGTGGAATGGCTATCGATAGTTCCGATAGTGAAAAAGAGATTTTGAGAATGGAGTTTCCGATTGCTTAACCGGGAAAAGAAAAGCGACATGATTCAAGGCGTTTTGTTAGTTGTCGATGATGAGCCGGGCGTCCGGCAGTCTCTGAAGATGGTGTTCGACAAAATTTTTCGAGTGGTTGAGGCGGCCACCGCAGATGAGGGCGTTCAGAAGGTAACCGAGGAAAAGCCTGACGTAGTATTGTTGGACATTGTCATGCCGGGGGCTGATGGTTTATCGGTGCTCAAACAGATGAAATCGGTTTATCCCGACTGCCAGGTGATCATGCTGACCGGTCTCAACACGGCTCGGACCGCCTTTACGGCCAAGGGTACCGGCGCCTTCGACTATGTAACCAAACCTTTTGATGTGGATGAACTCCGTCTTCGTGTCGAGCATGCTTTCGAGAAAGTCCAGCTGTCGAAGGAGTTGGAGCGGTTAAAAGAAGAAGTGGGCCGCAAGTATGGGATTGATCACATCGTCGGCAAGTCCAAACAAATCATAGATATCTTCAAAGCCGTTAGCATGGTGGCGGCTAAGAAATCTACGGTATTGATCCAGGGTGAGAGCGGTACGGGCAAAGAGTTGATCGCCCGCGCGATTCATTACAATAGCGATCGCCGTTCCAAGCCGTTTATTGTTGTTAATTGCGCGGCATTACCGGATACTTTGATTGAAAGCGAATTGTTCGGCTATGAGAAGGGCGCTTTCACCAACGCTTCACAAAAGAAGATCGGTCGTTTTGAGCTTGCCCATGCGGGCACACTTTTTCTCGATGAAATTGGCGAACTCAACTTGAGTACGCAGGCGAAATTCTTGCGCGCGATCGAGCAAGAAACCTTCACCCGTCTAGGCGGTACGGAAGATATCAAAGTCGACGTCAGAGTGATCGCCGCGAGCAATCGAGATCTAGAAATTTTGGCTAAAGCGGGTGAGTTCCGTCCGGATCTCTTTTACAGACTGAATGTGGTCTCTCTTTATCTGCCGGCGCTTCGTGAGAGGCGAGATGACATCGCTCTGCTCCTGGATCATTTCATGAGACTCAAAGCGCAGGAGCATTCCATCGCGCCAAAAAGCTTGTCTCCGGAAGTGGTGGACTTCTTCACCGGATATCACTGGCCGGGCAATATTCGAGAGCTGGAAAACCTGATCGAGCGGCTGACAATACTCACGCCGCATGAACAGATCATGCTGCGAGATTTGCCGGTGGGAATGCGCTCCACAGATCAAACTGCGACGTTGAAGGAGGATGTCCTGAGCGGCTCACGCCCGCTGAGTGAAGCAGTTGACGAATTCGAGCGCGAGCTCATTGTAAAAGCCTTGCAGCGTACAGGTTTTAATCAGACCAAAGCCGCCCTATTGCTGGGAACTAGCCGGCGCATTTTAAAGTATCGAATCGAAAAGCTGAAAATCAATGAGTCGAATAGCGGCGATGAAGCGAAATTATTCACATAGTGGACAAATTTGTTCCCTTAACTCTTCCATTTAACCTCCCTAGCCTCAAATACCCTTTTAAATTCGTTGTTTTGGTGCTTTCTGCCGGTGGCATATTCCTTGCTTTTTTTTGCTGGCATGGATGAAAGTAAACCGCATATCCTCGTAGTGGACGACGAAATGGGTCCACGAGAATCTCTTAAAATGATTCTCAACCCTTACTATAACGTGCATGTAGCCGAACGGGGCGGCCAAGCCATTGAGTTCCTGAGCAAGTTTCCTGTTGATCTGGTAACTTTGGATCTTAAGATGCCGGGCTTTACTGGGATCAATGTTCTGGAAAAAGTTAAACGGCATGATCCCGATATCGAGGCGATCATCATCACGGGTTATGGTTCCTTAGACACGGCTATCGAGGGATTGCGTCTCGGTGCTTTCGACTACATTTCCAAGCCCTTCGATGTCAACCATATTTTGTCGTTGGTGCGCCGGGGTATCGAACGGCGTGGCGCGAAGGCTAAACTGCGACAGGTCAAATCCGATTTTCTCTCGAACGTGTCTCACGAGTTACGGACGCCCTTGAGTGTTGTGGTTGGATTTGTCTATCTTTTGCTCAACCAGGTGATCGGCAAGCTCAGTGACGAACAGCAAAAGGTTCTCGAAACAGTCTATAGAAATTCCGAAGAACTCCTGGAGCTTATCGACAATGTCTTGTGGATGACCTCGCTCAATTCCGGGGATGCCTCAGCAATACTTGAAAAGTTCGACGCGGGCGACATCGTGCATGAAACGGTCAAGCGTTACGAGAGAACGATCCGTGAAAAGGGCCTGACCTTGTCCATCAATATTCCGGAGAGCGGCGTGCCGATCATCAGCGATCGTTCGAAAGTTGAGAGGATCTTCCAGAATATTTTCAATAATGCCGTCAAGTTCACTTCTCAGGGGGAGATTCGGGTGCAAGCCCGTCCTGCCGCGGACCGAGGAAGCATCGAATTGGACATATCGGACACAGGAATTGGTGTCGATAAGAGTAAGATGGATTCCATTTTCGAACCGTTCCAGCAAGTCGATAACTCCATCCGTCGACCCTTTTCGGGTTTAGGACTCGGCCTCACTGTTGCCCGGCGTATGGCTGAGTTGATCGGCGGGACGATCCACATTAAGAGCGAGCCTGATGTTGGCACAACCGTCCTAATGAGTTTTCCCTCCCAAACTAACAAGGCGGCGGCGCCACAGACCGTGGAACAGCGTAAGTATGGGTAAAGACAAATTCATTTGGTGCCGTAATTGCGACGCCGTACATCACGTGACTCATTTTGATAAAGCTCCTATCTACAGCTTCGTTGCCGGAGAGGTCGAAGAGAGTCCAGCGGATGACTGGCGAGCTTTCATGAAACGACATGAAGGCCACCGGCTCGAACCGTTAGAGCCGCTCACCGAAAAATGTTTCCCAGATGCATCGGTGTTCGATCCGATGAGCGTAGGGTACGTCGAAGTAACCAATGGGCAAGATCGTATTCTTCTCCGCCAAGTGCGAAAGAGCATCTACGAACCGTTAAGTTTCGAGTTGGTTGCCGGTCGGCTGATCGACCAAGGCGTAACGGTTGGCATTCAAGACAACCCAATTAAAAAAGAAATGAAATATCATTTCGAGTGGTCGGCGGAGCCGCTTCAGGATGACAAAATCGATCTCTTCATTGAGCTTTACAGGGAGGTCGTCAAAGAGATAAAGCCGGAAGAGATCGAATTGAGCGGGTTTTCTTTCGACGATGCCAACGTGTCTTTTGGATTGCCAGAACCTCGCGTTGTCGAGCTGCTGATGCTCAAGTGCGTGGTCTATTTTCGCTCCAACGAATTGCTCGACATTCGGAAGTTTATCGATTCCCACATCAAAGGCTGCGACGTGATGGCCCTAGTCATGCGGCGCCAAATCATTCTCGACCGACCCGCTGCTTAAGTCCGAAGTTCCTACTTCCACGAACCGCTTAAATTTGGAGGTAGAGTCTTTGAAACCTCCCGGGTGATTCTCCTTGATGAATAATCGGCAATGCGAGTGGCCATGGCCGAGCCTTCTCTTCTTATTTTTCGATTTTGATGATTCTGCTTTTTCTCGTAGATATTCATCGACGAGAAATAAAAAGCCCACGCAGCGGTAACTCGCCACACGGGCTCGACTCTACCACTAGCCTATGATCGTTTGAATAAGAACATTAAGTTTTCGTGATCACTCCTCTGTCGAATTGCATGTCCATTTTACATTTTAGTTTCTAAGCGCCGAAACGTTTATTTGCACACCACCACTTCGTCTTTGCCATCCACTTCTTTAAGCTTTAGCCGGGCCTCGCCTTTTTCCGGCAGGTTGATTTTTTTTGCGACGAAATTGGCCGCGATGGGAAACTCCCGTCCGCCTCGGTCGATCAGCACGGCGAGGTGGATTGCCTTCGGACGCCCTAAGTCAATCAAGTGATCCACTGCTGCGCGGACCGTGCGGCCCGTGTGCAGCACGTCATCAAATAAAATAATTGTCTTGTTGTTGATGTCGAAGGGAATGTTTGTGCGGTCAACTTTGCCGTCGGGCAGCAGGGCGTTGAGATCGTCTCGGTATAAAATGATATCCATTTCGCCCAGAGGCACATCCTTGTCATGGGACTTTTTGATGATGCTACGTAGTCGCTGCGCTAAAAATAACCCACGAGTGCGGATACCTATGAAGGCCAACGATGCCGACGCATTATTTTGCCGGAGGATTTCGCGGCCCATACGTTCAAGGTTCTTCTTAATGTCTTGCGCAGTTAAGAGTCTCAAGCTTTTAGATTTTTTCATTCGCAACTCGAACTATGGCGTCTAGGAGCAGTTGCGCTCCAAGACAGATATCCTCGGGATCGGACCATTCAGCCGGACTATGGCTAATACCTCGCCGGCTCGGAATGAACAACATTCCGGCCGGGGTAATTTTCGCCATCTGCATCGCGTCATGGCCGGCGCCCGAAGGCATGATCTCGTAGGAGATGTTTCTCGCCTCGCAACACTCTTTTATCAGATGCACGAGGCGCTTATCTAGAGGCACGGGGGCTTCTTTCCTGATGGGTAGGATATCGATTTGTGTCTTTCGCCGGCGGGCGATCTCATGAATTTTGGCTTCGATTAGACGCACGGCGCGGTTTTTGGCCGCCGCTGTGATGCTCCGTACATCGACGGACAGCTCCGTTTTACCCGGGACGGCATTAATCACGCCGGGCTCGATCTTGATCGCACCTACCGTGCCGACCACGCGTCCCTTATCCATGCGTGAATATTGGCGAACAATCTTTTCTACCGCGACAATCAATTCCGCTGCCGCAACCAAAGCGTCTTTTCTCATCTCCATAGGAGTCGTGCCGGAGTGGTCTGCTTGGCCGATGATAACCGCCTTGAATCGCGTCGGCGCGGCGATGGCAGTCACCACTCCGATGGGCTTTTTAATGGCTTCTAAAATAGGACCCTGTTCGATGTGCAGTTCGAGATACCCTTTCACTGTTGTCGGATCGCGCCGCAGCGAGCGCAAGTTGCTTCGGTAAATCCCCAGTCCAGCGAGAATGTCTTCGAGTTTAGTTCCATGCGCATCGGTGGCGTTTGCAAAATCGCCACCGTGAACTTCACCGGCCACCAAGCTGCTGCCGAGGGTTGAAAAGCCAAAGCGACTGGACTCCTCGCCGACAAAGCAGACGACTTCTACCGGCGATTGTAGAGAAACTTTCTTTTCCTTCAGTGTTCGTACTGCTTCGAGTGCCGCGATGACACCCATGGTGCCGTCGAATTTTCCTCCATCAACGACTGTGTCCAGGTGCGAACCCGCGAGCACAGCTGGCGCCTTTGGATTAGCGCTGTTGAGTTTGCCGAAGATATTGCCGATACGGTCGATGTGGATTTGCAGACCGATTTGCCGCATTTGATGAATGAGGAATTGTCGGCTGCGCAGTTCCTTGATGGAAAAGACCAGGCGAGTAACGGAGCCATGGTTGCCGATACCGATGCGGGATATGGCATTGAGATCACGCAGCAGCCGGCGTTTGTTGATCGTAATATGAGAACCGTTCAGCACGGTCTTCGGGTTCTGAGGCGATTTCATGGCCGACATTTTATCAGTTTAGTTTCAATCAGAAAAACTACAATTCGCGGTTCCAAACTAAGTTGGAAAGAGGAGGAGGCTATGTTATAGCCTGCCTATCTAAGCATTGGAAAGGTAGTTCCCATGAGCGAAGTTTCCAAAAAGGTTGCCGAAATGCTTTTGTCAACGGAGTCCATCCAGGTCTATCAGGACAAACCGTTTGTTTTTGTCTCCGGCCGGATCTCGCCGGTCTATATTGATTGTCGAAAACTGTTATCGTTTCCGGCGGAGCGTGAGTATATCGTCACTGCGCTCGCCAAGATGGTCGAAACCGATATCGGGGTTGAAAATATCGACGTCGTCGCGGGAGGCGAGACAGCCGGCATTCCATACGCTTCCTTTGTCGCGCATATCATCAAAAAGCCGATGATCTATGTTCGTAAGCAACCGAAAGGCTACGGCGGCACTAAACAAATCGAAGGCATCCTCAATGCCGGCAAAAAGGTCTTACTGGTTGAAGACTTGATCACGGATGGGTTGAGTAAGCTGCGTTTCAATATCGGTATCCGCGGAGCGGGCGCGAAGATGACGCGCTGTTTGTGCGTATTCGACTATGCCTCTGACAGGCTCAATCAGCATGAAGGCAAAGACAACCTCGCAAAGAACGATATTGTCCTGCATGTGTTGGCAAATTGGGACGACGTGTTGGATACCGGTCCGGGTAAAAGCTATTTCACTGACGACGCCAGTAATCAGATCATCGATTTTCTGAAAGATCCGGAGAATTGGGGCCGCAAGATGGGCTTTGTATGATCGTGCTTCGCCTGCCGGTCTATGATCCCCGATTTCAGAAGGCATCATGAAGTTACTCGTTCGTAATCCGCTGATTGTCACGATGAATGAGGATAACGACGTCATTGAAAATGGCGCCATGGTTGTCGCCGGCAATCGTCTCGCCTATGTCGGCCCCGCGGAGTGGGCACCGCTGGGCCCGTTTGACCGAACGATCGATGCCTCTCGGATGATCGCTATGCCCGGTATGGTCAACTCTCACTGCCACTCGCCGGCCAATCTTGTTCGCGGCATGATGCCGAGCAAACCGCTTGAAATTTGGCGCGCCTACTATCGGGCATCTCTCAGAGACATGCGCGACGAAGATTTTTACGCCAGCGCGCTGCTCGGCGGCATGGAGATGCTCAAGAGCGGCACGACCACCGTGCTCGACCATTTCTTTGGCAACCAGGCGTGCCGTTTCATGGGCGCGGGAGCGGCGATTCAGGCCATGCGCGATTTGGGCCTGCGTCACGTGGTGGCATTGACGCTGTCGGACAAGAGCTATGAAGAAACCATTCCCCTCGGCAACACGGCCGCCGATCTCAATAACGAGATCAAACGCATGAGCCAGAAGGAAGGCAAACCAACCAAAGCATGGCTCGACGACTGCGAAGCTTTCATCGATACGTTGCACGCTCCGGAAAAACTGACCACGGCATGTCCCGGTCCTTCGGCGGTCCAGCGTTGCACGGACGAATTGCTGGCTAAATCAGCGGAAATGGCGCGACGCAGAAATCTGCCCATACACATTCATCTTGCCGAAACCAAAGCCCAGCAGGTAATGGGACGACAGCTCCGGCAAATCGCTTTTGCAGCATCTGGATTCGCTGGGCGTGTTAGGCGCGGACCTCTCGCTGGCGCACTCAATCTGGATTGAGGACGGCGATGTCGAGTTGTTCGCCAGCCGCGGCGTTACGGCGGTGCACAACCCGGCGAGCAATCTGCGCATTGGTAGCGGCTTGGCGCCGGTTAAAGAATATCTAGCCGCCGGTGTACACCTGACGTTGGGTACCGACGGCGCAGCCTCCAATGATGGCCAGAATATGTTCGATGCCGTTCGACTCGCCGGTTTGATTCACAATCAAGCCGGAACAGACTTTAATCAGTGGGTAAGCCCTGCGCAGGCGCTTACGATGTCGACGCGCAACGGCGCGCGCGCCTTTGGTCTCGATGCCGGCGTGCTTGCGACGGGCAAGCTTGCCGACGTTACTTTGTTACGTCGCGATACTCCGGCTTTTACGCCGCTCAACGACGTGAGGAATCAGCTGGTTTTCTGCGAGAATGGCAGTTCCGTTGATACGGTGATCGTCAATGGGGAAATAATTGTGGAAGGGGGTCGGCTGCAGCGTATGAACGAGCTAGAAGTTCTCAATTTAGCGACCAAGTCACGCAATCAACTCGACTCTTCCATACAGCGCGAATTGGCTGCCGCGAAATCCATGGAACCGACACTGGCGGAAATGTACTTCCGAGTCTTCGGGAAAGGCGACTAGCTGAAAACAGCGAGTTTCCGGTTTTAAAGATCCGGATGGTAGTTATGCCACTCTGTCGCACGCTCATAAGTATATGCCGCGCGAAGAACGGTAGCTTCATCAAAGGGTTGCGCGACAATCTGCAGTCCTGCCGGCAGTCCATCCGGCGTGAAGCCGCACGGCACTGAAATAGCAGGAAGACCTGTGAGATTAAATGGATTGGTAAAACTTGGTCGCAGGGTTTGCTCGTTAGGGTCCATCGCCGCGAATGCTTCAGGAGGACGGGGAGCGCTCGGCGTTGCCAATATATCGACATGTGAAAAACTTGCGAGGATTTGCTCGTTTAGAACCGCCCGAGCACGCTGCGCCGTGATGTAATCGGCGGCGCTCAGAAACGCGCCCTCGAGCATTCGCCGGCGCACCGAGCTGCCGAACTTTTCCGGCGCTTCTTGGAAGCGCTTTTCGTGATAAGCATAGGCTTCGGCGACAAGAATAGTTTTGATTGGCTTTTCGCGCCAGCGAAAAAGGTTGCCCATTGATTTCAACGATGTTGGCGCCGAGTTCTTCCAGCGTCTTTAGTGCGGCATTAAAAATGCCTTCAGTTTGCGGATCGATACCCACGTTCTCGTTGAACCAATCCGGTTGGGGCACGCCGATGCGCATACCTTTGATGCCGTCGTGAAGCCCAATAGAAAAATCCGGCACAGACACATTGGCCGACGTTGGATCCTTTGCGTCATAGCCGGCGATCGCCTGCAGTAGGATGGCGCAGTCTTCCACGCTTCGGGCCATCGGTCCCGCATGATCCAGAGACCAGCTCAGCGGTACGACGCCATACCGGCTGACGCGGCCGTACGTCGGTTTGAGGCCGACAATGATGTGGGCTCGGCTCGCTAGTTTTTTGGGATCAAAATTTCTCTGATCTTGTTCACGTTGGCGGTATCCATCTGGAATAATTTGCCAACGACTCTTTCCACTTCGGTACCTGAAAGCGCGTTGATTTCAAGCTTAGATTTTTTCATCTCCATTAAGAATTCAGGGTCTTTCATGGTGGCGTCAAAAGCATTGCGCAAGGTGCCGACCCGCTCCTTCGGGGTCCCTGGCGGAAGGGCATAGGCGCGCAGAATCGCCGACGGAGCGTGTACGCCGGATTCGATCAGTACGCGGGCTTCGGAAGTTTTGGCATAGTCGATTGCATTGGGAACGTTGGGAATGTCCGCGGCCTTCTGCGGGTTGACCTGCACGATTGCCTTTACCAGTCCCGATTCCAGCCCTTTACTCCAGGTGGTGCGGATCGATGCCCAAGTCCAGCACCCGCCGTCGATCTCGCCCGCTTCTGCGGCGATTCGAATGTTCGAAGTTCCCTTGAAACCTTCGATCAGTTGGATCGGCAGACCTAGCGCTGCCTTCAAAACCCGCGGCACATCAGAGTCGTTGGCGCCCGGTGCCTCGCCGCCGAGTTTCACCGGCTTCTTGGCGGCAAACCAGTCATCGATCGAACCGATGCCGCTCGCCTTGGTGAGAGCGCAAACCGTTTCGTCCTGTACGGGCGCGCCGAGCCATTCGAACTTTCGACCGTCGAATTCGAGACCTTTGTCGCCCATGACCTGCTGCAAAATCAGAGAGCCGATGAAATTGCCGATGAGCAGACCGTCGGGTCGGGCTTTATAGAGGTAGTTGGCTGCGATTCGACTCCCCGCGCCGGCCATGTTATCGACGATAATTGACGGATTGCCGGGAATGTGCCGGCCCATATTGCGCGCGATGGCGCGCGCATAGGCGTCGAAACCTCCGCCGGCGGCGAAGCCGACGATGATGCGAAGAGTTTTTCCCTGGTAAAAGTTTTGCTCCGCGGCCGCGGCTTTTGCCGCGGGATTGCCGAATAGGAGAAGCGATAGAATGAGACCGGCAAGTCTAGCCATGAGCCCTCCTCTGAGAAAACGAAACTAATAACCCATCTTTTAATCCAATCGGTATGCCTAGCGCAAGTTTCCTGTGTGACCCAGAGAGTAACGACCGGGCTGTGGCCATACGGTTAGGCCGTGGGGCTCGGATTTTACCGGGATGATCTTTACTTGACCCGTGGTGGTATCGACGGTGTAAACGGCGTTGTCGTAGCGGCCCGATAGCCATAAGGTTTTTCCATCGACACTGAGATTGCCCATGTCTGGACTACCGCCGCCCGGAATCGGCCAAGTCGTAGTTACCTTACGCGTGGCGAACTCGATGACGCTCACGCTGCCCTTGCCCTTGGGCGGCCCGTAAACCCGGGCGACGCCTCGATTGGCGACATAGAGTTGTGTTCCATCGCGGCTAGGATAGAGCCCGTGCGTGCCCAGGCCGGTTTTGACATGACCGATCTCGGTAAACCGGTCGGCTTCGATTATGAACACCCCTGCCGCTTTCATATCGGCGACGTAGAAGATCTTGCCGTTTGGAGAAATGCGGATGTCTTGAGGCATGCCGCCTTTCGACAATTTTAAATAGCCGACCACCTTTTTCTCGATGAGATCGATCTTGACAAGACTACCGGCATATTCGCAAGTGAAGATCCCGTACCGACCGTCGATGGAGAAGTCGGCATGATTGATGCCGGCACAATTCGGCGTATCAATGGAATACTTCATCGCCATAGTCTGCGGGTCGCGAAAGTCGAGCCGCTTGCGCGCCTCGGCGACGATGATGGCGGCGCTGCCGTCGGGTGTGAAATACATGTTGTAGGGGTCATCGACCGGAATACTTTTTCCCGGTTTGCCGGTCGTTGGGTCTATGGGTGTGACGCTGCCGTCGTTTCGTCCTTCGGCATTATTGTTGACCCAAAGCGTCTTTAAATCCCAGGACGGAACGACATGCTGCGGGTGAACGCCGACGCGGAATTTGTTAACTACTTTCGAGGTCGCGGGATCGATGGCCCAAACATCATTGGAGCTGCGATTCGGCACGTAGATGCGTGAAAGATGTTTGGCCACCGTGGCGCTCAGCTTGTCGGGCCGGGTCTCGCTGTAAAGGTCGTTGGGATCGATGACAGGCGGCATTCCTGGAACTGTTTGAATCGCTCGCTCGCTTCCCTTTGCCGGCGATTCCGCCGCGATGGCGCGTGACGACGAGTAGCCAAAGAGCGTTACAGCCAGAACCAAAAAACCGCAATGACGTTTCTTTTTCGTGCCGATCACGTTGTCCTCCGACAGTTTCAGCAACCGGCGAGAGCTGTGCACGCGCCGCCGTTTAAAAGCTGCCGCATCTTAGACGAAAAAGAAACAGATTTCGAATGAGAGCGGTTAGGCGGCGTCTTTTTTTTTCTTGTTCTGGATTGCCCAGTAGACGTTTTCAGGTTTGAGCGGCAGATCATAAATTCTAATTCCCAAGGCGTCGGCGACGGCATTGCCGATGGCTGCCGGCGTAGGCGCGAGCCCCGGTTCACCCAAACCTTTGGCGCCATAGGGACCTTCGGGTTCGGCGCATTCAACGATAATCGAAATGAGCTCGGGAGTATCCAATGAGGTCACGAGATGATAGTCGAGGAAGGAGGGATTACGGACCTTCCCCGTCTGATCGATGACCATCTCCTCGTGCAGAGCGGAACCGATACCCATCACCACACCGCCTTCGATCTGCGCAACGCAGTTCAGCGGGTTGATGGCTTTGCCGACGTCATGAGCGGCGGACATGCGTAGAATTCTTATCCGGCCGCTATCCTCGTCGACTTCCACTTCCGCCGCCTGCGTGGCGTACATGTAGAAAGCCGATGCATGGTCGCTGTGACCGGTTTCCAGGTCAAGATCTTTGCCGATCTCATAAGTGTAAGAGCCATCGCCGCGAACGACACCTTCGGGGCCGAACTTGCGGCGAACCACTTCACCGAGGGTTAGCGCCATTTGCGGCTGGTCTTTGAGAAATACCTTGCCGTCGACGCAATCCAGATCTTGTGTTTTCGCCTCTAACATTGGGCTGGCGGCTTCCATGATCTGTTCGCGCGCGTGAATCGATGCGCGCCGCACGGCGTTGCCCATGTGATACGTGCTGCGGCTCGACGTCGTCGATGCGTCGTAGGGGATTACATCGGTGTCTAATGGGTGCATCTGAACTTTTGCCATCGGCACTTTAAGCTCTTCCGCCGCCACTTGAGAGAGAATCGTGTTGCAGCCCTGGCCGATCTCTACGGTACCCGCGAGCACGGTGATATCGCCTTTGGTGTTCACCATCACCCCGGCCGCTGAGGTTGTGGGGCTGCGCGTGGGTTTTTGAATGCAGGCGAAGCCCTTGCCGTTTTTAACCCCGGGTTTGATCTGATGCGGCTTGTTACCCCATTCGATTGCTTCAGTTGCTTTGGTGAGAGTTTCCTTAAGGCCAACCGCGTGAAGCTGCTCGCCCCAGTATGAAATGTCGCCTTCGACGAAAATATTTTTCAGGCGTATTTCAACGGCATCCATGTCGAGACGCTTGGCAATTTCGTCCATCTGTTGCTCGCCCGCCCAGGCGCCCTGGGGAATGCCATAGCCGCGGTAGGAGCCTGCCACCGGTTTATTGGTATAAACCGCATAGCCATCGACTTTGACATGCGGGATGCGGTAAGGACCCGGCGCGGGCAAGCTGCCGCGGATGCAGACTGTCGGGCTCTTTTCGGCGTAGGCGCCGGCGCCCCAATAGATGGTCATCTCTCTCGCCATCAGCGTGCCGTCTTTTTTTACGCCGGTCTTCGAGTAAACCACCGCTTCATGACGGGTCAGAGTCGAGATAAATGTTTCTTCCCGATTGAACTTCACCCGCACCGGCCTGCCATTGGTATGAAATGCCAGTGCCACGGCGATCGGTTCCACTTTCAAACCGCCCTTGGAGCCAAAGCCGCCGCCCTGAAGCGGGTTGATGAAGCGAATTTTCTCTTTGGGCATGCCGAGTGCTTCGGCAATTTCATGGAGCGCGCGAAACGGCGCGTCGTTGGCGACCCAAATGGTCAGGCGACCGGTTTCCTTGTCGAATTGAGCATGAGCCGAATGGGGTTCCATGGCGGCATGTTGGATCATCGGCACGAAATATTTTTCTTCTAAGACGAGATCGGACTCCTTGAAACCCTGTGCGACATCGCCGGTGCGAAGCTTGAAGTGTTCGGCGATGTTGGCATGCGCGCCCGGCACGATAAAATCAACCTTGCGATATTTTGGAAAATCTTCGTGAATCGCGACTGCGCCGGATTTACACGCCTCCTCCGGATCGACGTAAACCGGCAGATCTTCATATTCCACTTCAATCAGCTTCACCGCGGCCTGTGCAATATCTTCGTCCTCGGCAGCGACGGCGGCGACCGGTTCTCCGATAAAGCGAACTTTTCCTTGCGCCAAAAAGGGTTTGTCTTTAATGCTTTCCCCATGGGTCCACGGAACATCCGCCCCGGTCACTACCGCGACGACTCCCGGAAAGGCTTTAGCCTTCTCGGTGCTGATTCTTTTGATCCTTGCGTGCGCTTTGGTGCTGAATAACGTCTTTCCGTAAAGCATGTTTGGAAGGACGAGGTCATATCCGTAAATGGCTTCGCCGGTGACCTTTTCGTTGGCGTCGACACGCGTAACTGGTTTGCCTACGACTGTGAGTTCCGCCATCACTGTCTCCTTAAAAAATAACCGTTCAAGTCGTTTGATCGGTTCTGTTCTTGTGCTCGTTCAAACCGTTCGGAGCATTCGTCGATTTGAACAGCTTGAACTTATTGAACGTTCTTGCTCCTTATCATCGCGGCAGCATCCTGGACCGCTTGAATGATCTTGGCGTACCCCGTGCAGCGACAGAGATTGCCGGATAGCGCGAAGCGAATGTCATCTTCCGTCGGGTTAGAGTTCTCATCGAGCAACGCTTTTGACATCATGAGCATTCCAGGCGTGCAATAACCGCACTGAGCGCCGCCGTCTCGAACGAAGGCGTTTTGAACTGCGTCAAGCTCGGGGCCGATCTTGAGCCCCTCGATCGTGACGATGCTCGCGCCTTCGAGTTCGCCGGAGAGGACGAGGCAGGAATTGACCGGTTTGCCATTCATTAAAACCGTGCAAGCACCGCAATCGCCGGTACCGCAGCCTTCTTTGGTGCCTGTAAGGCCGATCTCATCGCGCAACAAGTCAAGTAGCAGGCGATGGGTTGGGGCTTCCATTGTCGTGCTCTTACCGTTCAAGGTAAATTGGATTTTCTGATTCATGATTAACCTTAACCTCTAACGAGTGGAATTAGAGTCATGGATTTTCTGAAGTCTGGCCCAGCAGTCCACGACTTGATTCACTCCAAATGGCCGTCTTTAATACCTTCGGTCGCGTCGTTCGACCCAGGACTTCGCTGGACCAACGGCGGCATTGAGCAGCGCCCGTTTGGTCATAGCTCCGACCATGGCGCGGCGGTATTCCGCCGATGACCGAACATCGCTGATCGGTTTTGCTTCTTCAGCGGCTAGCGCGCCGACTTTTTCCGCTAGTGCTTCAGAGAGGATCTGTCCTTCGAGGGCGTCTTCCGCCTTCTTGGCGCGGATCGGAGTCGGCGCGACGGCGCCGAGAACGATATGAACGGCCTCGCAGGTCTTTTCCTTTTCGCCGAGCGTATACACCACGGCCACGCCGACGTAGGCCAGGTCCATCATTTCGCGTGGCGAAAATTTGATGTATTCGCCGACCAACCGTGAACTCGTTTTCGGAATCGTGACCTCGGTGAGGATCTCGTCGGTGCTCATGACATTTTGCCCGGGCCCGCGAAAGAATTCTTCCAGCGCGACCGTGCGCTCACCGGCTGCGCTGGCGATCGTGGTCTTTGCCTGAAGCGCAATCAAACTCGGCGCTACATCGGCGGAGGGCGTGGCATTCGACATATTACCGCCGACGGTCGCCCGATTTCTAATCTGAATCGAGCCGACTTCAGCCGCACTCTGACAGAGAAACGGGTACTTCTTGGTGAGCACGGGCGATGTCTCGATTTCGCGCATGGTCGTCAAAGCACCGATGGTGATGCGGCCATCTTTATTTTCATGGATGCCCGTAAGGCCGGGGAGCCGCTTTAAATCGACAACGTATTTCGGCACCAACCCTTTTTCTTTCATTGCAATAACCAGATCGGTCCCTCCGGCAAGAAAACGGCCGCCGGGGCCTTTCTCTTTCAGGAGTCGACTCGCCTCTTTGAGAGAAGTCGGTTGGTACATTTCAAATGGTTCGGTGCGTTTCATTAAATAGACTTTCTTGCCGGACCGGTAAAAAGGCCCAGCGGCGCGGGTCTAGAATTTTCAAGCTTTCAAGTTCCGGTTACCAGAAACTGTCAGCCAAAAAATAGCAACAATCATGCGCCGCTCGAGCCCTTTCACCGGTCGGTGAAAAATTCACTGAACAATACCGAGATTACGATTAGATCAACGGCTTGAGCATGCGGCCGATGGGTTTGCCGCAAGGCTCGCCATCGCGCATTTGCACATAACCGCGCACCACGGTGCACACCGGCATACCTTTAACCTTCCAGCCATGCCATGGGGAAGGCTTGTTCTTGCTGTGCAGCTTATTAACGTCAATCGTGCCTTCTTTATCCATATCAACGATCGTGATGTCGCCGTCGGAGCCCAGCCGTATGGCACCCTTCTTGGGATAAACCTGCCAAACCTTAGCGGGGTTTTCGCAAGCTACTTTGACATATTGATTGAGCGTCAGACGGCCTTTATTAACTTCACTTAAGATCAGCGGCACGCCGGTTTCAACCCCACAAAAGCCGGAGATGCAATCCCAAATTGCCGGCTTGGTGAGCTTGCCATAGATATCGGAACCTTTTTCATCCAGAGTGTGAGGTGAGTGGTCAGTGGCCAGCGTGTCCACGAAACCCTCGCGCAGCCCTTGCCAGAGAACCTCGCCATGATCCTTTGTACGTACCGGCGGATTCATCTTTAGCAAAGAGCCGACCTGATCCATATCGGTGGGCTCGCGCAGGAGATAATGCGGGCCGGTTTCAGCGGTAATTCTCATGCCGCGGGCTTTAGCGTCGCGCACCATGTACGCCGCCTGCTTGGAGCTCATATGGAAGACATGCAACTTGGTGCCGAACATCTCGGCGAAAAAGATCGCGTGATGCACGGATTCCGCTTCGCAGATGTCCGGGCGAGAGGCTTCCCAGTAGCGCGCGTCGTTCTTACCTTCGGTTTTAAGTTTGTTCGTGCAGTAGGCCATGATCTGACGATTCTCGGCGTGAATGCCCAAAGGCAGCTTCGACTGTGCGATATAATCGAAGGCTTCCATGCACATCCCATCATCGGGAAAGGGCAGATTGCCGATGGTCTCACCGAAGAAAATCTTGAAACCAATGGCGCCGGCGCCAGCCATGGGCAGAATGTCTTTTGTATTGGTCTGCACGACGACTCCGGTGACACCGAAATCGACAAGAGATTTTGCCTCGCCGAGCTGTTGCTTGATCTTAACTTGCTCGGCGTCGGCGGTTGGTGGAACCGTGTTCGGCATGTCGACCACCGAAGTGATCCCGCCGCAAACAGCGGCCGTGGAGCCCGTGGTAAAGTCTTCCTTGTGAGTCATGCCGGGCTCCCTGAAGTGGACGTGGCCATCGATAATGCCGGGTAAGATGTGCTTGCCCCTCGCATCGATTTCTTCTTTGCCCTGAGGTAAGACATCGTTTGTGCCAATAGCGACGATTTTCTCGTTGCTGATCGCGACCCCTCCTTGGAACGTTTCTTCGGGTGTCACCACCCAACCATTTTTTATTACTAAATCTGCAGCCATTTCTCTTCCTTTCGTTTGTGGTTATTTTTTCCTAAACTAATCGTTGCCTGTACGTAGCTCGCGAATCGCCTGTCGTTGCTTCAAATCGGACAAGACGTTCGCTTTGCCTTTTTGGATGTGCGCCCGCACGATGCCGACAGCCTCCGGGACATTGCGTTGCTCGATGGCCTGGAACAACTTGAGATGTTCTTGATGAGCGCTGACACCGCGTGCGGCATCGTAGAGACCGTCGGTCCTGCGCTTCAAGACGATGCGCTCGAAAACATGACTCAGTGAGTTTTTCAGCGTCTCATTGCCGGCAAGCTGGGCAATTTCAAGGTGAACGTCTTGATCATAGATCAGACGTTCTCGGGTGAATCGATTCCGCACGTCCGCGCCGTAAAATTCCATCTTTTTGCGCAGCTGATCGAGCGTCGCGGCGGTGAGATTGTCAATCGCCTTTTGCACCGCGAATGCTTCCAGGGCTTCGCGAAGCTCATAAAGCTCTTCCGCCTCTTGCATTCTAATTTCTTTGCAGGTAAAACCGCGATTCGGCAGAAAGGCGACGTATCCTTCCTGCACAAGCCGGGTTAATGCTTCGCGAACCGGAGTTCTACTTACGCCGAGGCGTTCACTGAGTTCTTGGTGATGTAGTTTTTGCCCCGGCATGACTTCATTGCACAAGATTAGATTTTTAATTTGGTTGTAAACGCGGGCCGAAAGATTTTCGGCCACTCGCGGTTTGGTCTTCGATTCGTTAAGCGGATAACTCATTTGGATCGGATTTGCATAAAATATTTTATGCAATTTGTTTGGGGAAGCTATCCGATCCCCTGACCATTGTCAATTAAACGAGACAATGCTTGCAAAAAGATTGGATTTTGTTAAATCTACGTCGTTTTGTCCCGTTGCTGAAGCAGAACAAACGTTTATTAGAAACAGAGGCACTAAGGAGGCCGTGTGGCACAAACAAAACTAGAGGCAGTCAATTTACGCATGGAGTA
>WHTF01000074.1 GCA_009379725.1 Deltaproteobacteria bacterium | reverse complement strand
TATCTGTAGACGGCCGCCGAAGAGATCCGCTTGTATTTGACCCTGGGTGCGCAGTGTGTCTCCGGAAGATCGAACCTGCGGGATCGAACCGCTGAGAGTTCCGCTGAAGCGATGCCAGCCGAGCGCCTCGGTCAACTCCTGGAGTTGCAAAAGTCTTGTGTCGATCGCAAACGAGAACTCTGTGGGATCTTTAATGATGTCCGGCCACGCCAAGCCGGCGATCTCTACGCTTCCAGCGAAGATTGGCAGGCGAAGGGGTTGATGAAATATCAGGGCATTATTCGACAGGGAAAGCGGAGTGGTCAACGGCGGTATGGACTGGGAACCAAACCGTCCTCCCCTGATGGAAAGAACTCCCGGCGCAGTGCCCGTTGGATTATCGGACTTTGCCGGATAGCTAAGCTCCAAGGGTAGCGTGAGAGCGATGGATCCAATCTGCCAGTCATTCGATTTTGAGCGCACTTCGCCCCCGTGGAGAGTAACTCGGCCTGCTGCGGTCAGGCGATCCAAATTGCCACGCGCGTGAAGCTCAAGGCCTATTTGTCCGGCAATGTTCAACTTATCCAGAATCGGATACCGGCGCTTGAAGGTTTCCCGAAGAAACAATTCAAAGAAGCCGCCGGCGTTGACGTTTTCGCTGCGTGCATTGAGATCGACAGCCGGCGCTTGTGCCAATCGGCTGACCGAGCCGTTGATTTCTATGTTACCGGTGGAGGCCAGAGTTAAGCCGGCGCGATGGAACCGAACGCTGTCTCGCTGCCGGAGATAGTCGGCATCGAAATGTAAAACCGGCCTTTGTCCGCCGAGATCGGCAAAGAACTTGCCCCACAATATTTCCCCGCGGGTCAAAGAGAGTTTCCCCGTAATCCTGGACGAATGGACGGCGGAGTTCGCCATGAGCCCAACCGTACCTTCAAGTGCCAGGTTTTCGCCGACCTTGGTACTGTCCGCAGAAGCAAAGCGGCCGCCGGCGAGTCGAAGCTGTGCAGCTACAGCCAATGGCTCGTCTGCTTTGTAAGTTAACGAGCCATCGATCTGCACTTGCTCGGCGCCGGTTTCCAGACGGTCCTTGGTGCTGAAGTTCAAGGATTTCCCTTTGAGCGAAATGTTTCTTAGTTCAAGCGAAGAATCTTTCCACACCACCGGCGCATGCACGGCGAGAGTGGCAAGGGTGAAGCCGGCGCCTTTGAGCTGCAGCGCATCACCGCTTACCGTGCCGTTGATGTTCAAGGATCTCCAGGGTCCCTGAAAGTTCAGTTCGGCAACGCCTGTTCCTTGGTAGGACCACTGATTCAACGGTTCTGGAAGAAACTGCTTGATTGTTTGCCAGGGTACCTTACGGAGGATGAGCCGCGCGTCTCCGGCGATAAAATCGCCATGGGTGCTGAAGTTGCCTCTGCCTTCAGCTGTACCCAGAGGAGAGTCGAGTCGAAACGCGGTAAGCGCAAGGCGGTTGTCAGGCGCTGAAAACTTGCCGGTGACGTTGGCCACGGCTACCCCGTTGGAACCTTCGAGGATGATCGGACTCACCCCATTAGGAAAATCGGCGACTTCGATGCGCGCAGACAGCGCGGCTCCGGTAAAATCGGCATTTGGAATGATGCGAGCATCGAGGGCGCCGGTCAGCTGCTTCGGACCGATTTTTAGTTCATCGAACTTGCCGGCGAGCGTTACATTCGGCTCGGCATTTGCCGGTGTCGTTAACTTGGCCTGTAAACGCAACACTTCCTTCGTCTGTTGCTTTGCCCTGGGAAAGCCAATCCGGCGGTTTGACGGCTGTGGACGAAGAATGACCTCGGCTTCCTTCTCCTGTTTTTGCTGTTTGAAGGACAGCTCCGCTTCAGCATCCAGCCAAGGCACGTCAGCATATGCAGTCATGCCGGTTGTTTGACCGAGGTTTAAGTTTTGCGCGTTTAAATCGATCGATGAAAACTCCATGGTCTTATGCTCTGCTGTCTTTAAGACGACGGTGCCCTGCTGCACATTCAAGTGACGCACGGCCAAGCCTGGCGAGGTATGCGACGAAGCTTGCAGTAATTCCCGGAGATCCAGATAGATCACCGGCCCCGTTAGTGCCACGCGATGAATCGTTTTTGAGAATAGATCGAGCGGATTCAGGGTCAGCGCGACCTGCGAGGTCGTGAACAACACGTTACTGGATTTCGCTACGGTGACCGTGCTCCCGAAGACTCTGAGAGGCGGGCGAAAAGAGATTTCACCCAGGCCGATCTCATACCCGGTTCTCGCCGAAAGTTCGGTCTCGACCAAAAGTTTGAAGCGCGGTAACTGAAATAATAAAAACAACGTCCCATAGAGGAACGTGACAAGGATCATCAGAAGTATAACTGCCCTGAGAACGTTTCGTTTCAAAACAGTCATTGTAAGAAGATACACTCTGATGATTAGACGGACAACTTCCATTTAAGTTGCAGTGATCGTTTCGATCCAAGGTCATCTCGCCGCAAGCTTGCCGGCATCTTTGCCGGGCAATTTGACATGGCAGTTTCCTCCAGCGTATATGCTCGCTGCAAAAGCCGTGCGCGATTTTACGGGTCAGTTTCCGTCCCGAGGCTCGCGTTGAAGGGAATCCGACAGCAAAATTCAGATCTCGATTTCCAAAGAGATGGGTACTGGATGGATATAGACACGAGTATTGTTTGGAGAGACTTGATCGAATCATGCGGAGGTCATCTCCGAGAGGCTAACAATTCTCGCAATCCAAGGAGGGTAAAATGTTTAAAGAATTTAAAGAACTTGTCATGCGCGGCAATGTCGTTGATCTCGCCGTGGCGGTGGTCATCGGCGCTGCATTCGGGAGAATCATTGCTTCGTTTGTCGAAGATATACTCATGCCCCCGATCGGTCTGGCACTTGGCAACGTCGACTTCTCGGACTTGTTCTTGAGCCTATCCGGTCAAGACTATCCGAGTTTAGCGGCGGCGAAAGCGGCGGGCGCCGCGACTCTCAATTATGGATTGTTTTTCAACCATATTATCAATTTTCTTATCATTGCGTTTGCGATTTTCCTGTTGATCAGACAAATCAACCGGCTGCAGAAGCCGGCGGCGGCAGCCGCTCCGAGCACCAGGGGTTGCCCGTACTGTTTATCCGCGATTCCGCTCAAGGCGACCCGCTGCGCGCACTGCACCGCGGAGCTAAAGTCATGAGGGGCCGCCTTCGAGGTGCGCCGGACGAGCGTGAATTCCGCGCCCATGGAAGTTCGGGCGGTCAGCTCTGGGCAAAAGCTAGCGGTGGGAAGCTGTTACGGTCCGATCAATCGAAGTGAATCTACTTGCCTCGATAAAATGACAACGCCTCCGGTAGCCATTCCTTGATTTGAGCAATGCGGCTTGCATCGCTGGGATGCGTCGACAAGAACTGGGGAGGTTTATCGCCGCTCGCTTGGGCCATTCTTCCCCAGAAGCCGACGGCGGTATTGGGGTTATAGCCGGCTTTTGCCATTAAAATGAGGCCCAAGCGATCCGCTTCTGATTCTTGCGCGCGACCCCAGGGCAACATCAAGCCCACGGTCGCGCCGACGCCGTACAGTTTGAGAAAGTCTTCGCGAAGTCCTGGACTGACCGTTCCCACGCCTACTGAAAGTATCTGCCCGATGGCTTGAGCTCCCATGGACTGACTCATGCGCTCGGCACCGTGGCGCGCCAGAGCGTGGGCAATCTCATGACCCATCACAACGGCAATACCATTATCGTCCTGAGCAACCGGCATGATGCCTTCCCAGAAAGCAACTTTTCCACCGGGAAGAGCAAAGGCATTGACATCCTTGCCTTGCAAGACGTTAAACTCCCACTTGTAGTCAGGCCTTTCGGCCACTGCGGCAATACGTTGTCCGACGCGTCTCAGCTGTGTCTGCCAATCCTGCCGCGATGAAAGACGTTCTTTCGTTATGGTTTCTTTGTAAGCGTCTTCGCCGAGTTGGCGTTCCTGAGATTCCGAAACAACGATAAACTGAGAACGACCCGTCTGCTGCACTGTTTGGCATGAAACCATCGCGATGGACAAAAGCATTACACCAACTAACTTCATCTTCGTATTCATCCCGGCTGCCTCCAATATTAACGGTAATAAATCTCAGGGGAAAGAGCATGAGCAACGTTAAGATACCGGCTAAAGTACCCTGTTCGACGGTATTTTGTAATGTTAGTAAGCTGCGTAAAGGCGTTAAAATTTCTTGACAAGAGCTGATGCATGTACTAGGTTAGCTGAAAAATCCGCTCAGAATCTTCGGGGAGGCACAGATGCAAAAAAATAAGTATCTAGCGTTAACTGCGCTGGGGTTTTTCTTAACTGGCTGCGCAGGAACGACGTATAAGCAAAAGGCTGGTCTTACGGGCGCCGCTATCTGCGGAACTGCCGGAGCACTGGCCGGTGGAGCCGTTGCTCACAATACTGACCACAGACTTAGTGAGGGACAAGCAGTTCCGATCGGCGCAGTAGCGGGTGCGCTGATTTGCGGCGGTCTTGCTTATTTACTTGCGGAGGAGCCTAAACCCGCGCCGAAGCCGACACCGGCACCGGCTCCAAAGCCGAAGCCAGCACCGCCCGCTCCTAAGCCGAAGCCGGCACCACCGCCACCGGCTCCTAAGCCGAAGCCGGCACCACCGCCACCGGCTCCCAAGGTTGAACGGACAATTATTCTCGATGATGTGCTCTTCGACTTCGATAAGAGCAACGTCAAGCCCGAGGCTGCAAAAATTCTTGACCGTCTCGTAGCTTTTATGCAGGAGAACAAAGACTCAAAGGTGACATTATCGGGTCACACGGATAATGTCGGTACAGAGGCTTATAACAAGAAACTGTCTGAACGGCGGGTAAATGCAGTTAGGGATTACGTCGTTAAGAAGGGGATCGGTCGCGGCCGAATCTCGGGACAGGGCTTTGGCGAGAGCAAACCGATCGCGGATAATAAAACCAGAGACGGTCGTTCGAAGAACCGTCGCGTCGAAATCAAAGTCAACTAAAGTTAACTGAGTTTCTACAGCGAGGAACGCTCAATGCGGATGCCGGGAAAGATAGTAATATTTATCCTGGCATTCGCATTGCTGTTTCCAGGTGTTGCTAGCCCGCAGAATTTCAATTTTAGGGAAATTGAAGCCCGTGTTTTGGAGTATAGAAAATGGCTGGATCAAGTCGGCTCTAACGGCTTCCGTTATTGGGTTCGATTAGACAGCAGTAAAAGACCGCACAAACTCTACGTAGGCGAAGGTTTCATGCAAGCGGGTCGTGAGGACAAGGAACAATTCATCGAGATTTTTTCTCGCTTTTTGGCCGGCCATCCTGAAAAAAACATGCTCATCGATATTTTTGACGCCTCTACCGGTAAAGCCATAGGAGAGTATGGCTTTGGCGGCTTCAAGCTTTTCTAAGTTTTTCCTTTTTACCGCTTCCTTGACATTCGAGTTTCGCCCGCAGATAGCTGTTGCGGCGAATTTCCCCGACGCATTTTTGCTCAAGAAGACTTTTGTTTTCTGATATGGTTCCTATAGTGGGTGCGATGATATCACTAAGGCAGTTGCGGCACGACGCGCGACATATCTTCGACGCCGGCATAGAGGCCGCAGACCCGGCAAAAGCAATATTAAGGCATGTCCGACTTCGTGGTGATGTTCTCGATATCGGCGGCTGTTTGTATCCCCTCTCCAACTATCGCAATCTCTATGTCATCGGTGCCGGCAAAGGTTCGGCTAAAATGGCTCGCGCGATCGAAGACTTATTGGGAGATTCGATTTGCGGCGGAATTGTCATTGTAAAATATGGCCATTCGGTCCCAGTAAGCAACGTCACAATCGTCGAAGCCGGCCACCCGGTCCCTGACGAAAGTGGAGCGAGTGCCACGGAAAATTTGCTACGTTTAGTGCAGTCGACAACGAGCGAAGACCTAGTGTTATGTCTGGTTTCGGGTGGCGGATCGGCGTTATTATCGTGCGCGACAGAAAATCTGTCTTTGCGGGATAAACAACAAACAACGCGGCTCTTGCTGAACTGCGGCGCAACGATCCGAGAGATCAATGCCATTAGAAAGCATATGTCTAAAGTGAAGGGCGGGCGCCTGGCCCGCCTGGCCTATCCCTCAACTCTCGTTTCATTGATTTTGTCAGACGTCGTCGGCGATCCGATTGATACCATTGCTTCGGGTCCCACGGCGCCGGATTTAAGTACATTCTCTGATTGCCACCTTATCTTCGATAAGTATGGTCTGGGAAATAAAATTCCAGGCTCAGTAGCGACGATGATGGAAAAGGGCCGTAGGGGAGAGATCGAGGAAACTCCGAAACCCGGCAATGCGGTGTTTGACAACGTGTGGAATGTCGTTATCGGCAATAATCGGCTGGCGCTGCTGGCGGCGAAGGTAAAGGCGGAAACTTTGGGATACAATGTTCTTCTCTTGTCGACCTTTGCTGATGGAGAAGCAGCGGACCTCGCCATCGGTCATGCCGCCATCGCCAAACAAGTTTATAGTTTGGGAAATCCGATACCGCGGCCTTCTTGCATACTCTCCGGCGGAGAAGCGACGGTCGTTGTCAGAGGAAATGGTATGGGCGGTCGCAATCAGGAATTTGCCCTCGCAGCGGCCATTGAGATTAGCGGCCTGGAGGGTGTCGTGGCTCTCAGCGGAGGCACGGATGGCACGGATGGTCCGACCGATGCGGCGGGAGGGATCGTTGACGGTGGCACAATTCAGAGAGGCTATGAAAACGGCCTTAACGCGCGGGAATATTTCAGTAGAAACGACTCCTATCGTTTCCTCCGGGTGACCGATGATTTGCTTAGAACCGGCCCGACGTTCACAAATGTGATGGATCTCCGCTTATTTCTGGTGGCCTAGCAGTTTGCGATTGATTCGGCTTGAGTAAAGGTGGGCGGCCATTTGCCGAAGCCGCGATGCCGGAGAAACTGGCAGTCAGTCTCCCTACTTGCATCGATGAGTTTTGTCGGTCATTGACTGAGTGCCAATCCGTTTGACAAACTCAAACGTGGGTTGATTTCGGACTCCGTTCATGGTTAGAGTGCCCACTTCCAGGAAGAAATCCGTTTATAAAGGTAAACGCGCCACTGAAGATCGACTCATTAGTGGGAGTTGAGAGATGATTGATGTCAGTTTGCGGGGCGTCCGGTGTCGGGCAGCCCAGGAAATTCTTGATAGCGATGGCACTGTCGGGACCGCCACCGAGGGAACGATCGTCTACGAGCTCGAGGGCGAAGGGGGACAACTCGTGAATGTTCAGTGGGATAATGGAACGACTTCTTTGGTTTCCTCCGAAGAGATTGAGATTACCGATCGCGACGTTACTTGGCAGTAACTCCAAGTGATATTAGCCTCAATAGAAAAACGGCTTTAGGATTGGGCGTGGAATATGATGGCGCAGTTGAAAAGAAGTTGCCTCTATGCCGGTATTTTGATCGCGAGCTTCTGGCCTAAACCTTCAAAATAACTCACCCACTGTTGCGCTGGTACCTCACCATTCGTTTTTCGGGTTTGCATCGTCGGGTAGACCGTCTGAAGCAATGCATAGTAAATATTCTGCACCCTCCACAGATTGACAGGAAAGGGCAAGGTAGTGAGTAGGTTGGCAGCCTGGTCAAGTTGCCGCAGAGGGATCTCAGTAGGTGTTTTGGCTAAATAATCGGCCAAGCGTTCCAGGTTTTGCCGATAAGCGTATTCTAATGTGGCTGTGTCCAGTATGACCCCTTCAATTTTTGCCGCCTCTAGTAATGCAATCACGCGTTCCGGATCTATGTCCTCGTCTCGCAACGCTCGTCTCAAGTTGCCATTAAGAACGAATTCAGCCGCCGCTTTGAAGGCTTTGGGTAGCGGAATATGGAGATCGGTTAGGTAGCGCATCACCGGTGACCGTTGTTCGTAGATCTGGCGATATAGGGTTTCAGTCTGCTCCAGAGCGGCAGCTAAAACCCGGTCAAGCACTGTCCTCTGTTCTTCTCGGAAAAGCGATCGCAACGAGTAGTTTGATTCGCCGAAGTGACGATCCATACCGCGAATCACCTCGGCGAAGTCAATGTGACTAAAGGGGCCCACCAGTTCATCCAGGAGATTCTGATAGACTTCATCGGCCATGAACTCCTTCACACCGCCATTGACGTTATGATCGCCCATGTGCAGGACGCCAAAGCTGACCAGCGATGATTCCCGGGTGATTTCGCTCGTTAGTTTCACCCGACCTACCGCTAGTCTCGCCGTGCCAGCGTTGAAAAATTGGTAATCTTCTCGTTCCGCCCGGTAGCAGTAAATCGCAGCCTCGTCGGGATAGCTCTCAAATAGCGAACGAACCGCATAATGGGCGCCAATTCTCTCCCAGTCGACCATCGCCGTGCGCACAAGCTCATTATAGATTTGTCGTCCGTCGCCTCGGTCCATTACGTTGCTTTTCGCCAGAGATAGTTTTTGAACGAGCTGAGATTCCGGAGATTCACCGAAGAGTTGCTGGCTTAGCTGCACGACCCGCGCCGCGTACTGGATGATTTGAACTGTTTCTATTCCCGAGAGATCATCGAAAAACCAGCCGCAGCTGGTGTACATCAGCATGGCATGACGCTGGAGCTCGAGCAGTTTTAACGCGGTTGTTCGAGCGCCCGCATCGAGCGGACCAATCGCGTGACGCGCAAACAAATTCTCTATGGCGGCGAGCGTACGGTCGTAGGTGACATCAATATAATCGTTTCGCGCCGCCCACGGATCTCTGAAAAACGTGCGGCCTCTTGTCTCGAAAGGACCTGTCAATGAATCCCGTAACCAGTCCAGCGCGTTGCGCAACGGTGTTCGCCATTCTTGATTCCAATCCGCACGCCCGCCGGTATTGCAACCACAGTTACTCCACCACCGATCGATGCCGTGGAAGCAACTCCATGAAGTTTTCTCGATGATTTCAACTTGCTGCGTCGGTGCATGCCGATCGAGATATTCGCCGTAGTTCGTCAATCGCGCCAAATGATTGGACTCAATATGGTGCAAGGCATAAGCGAGGGCCATATCGCCGAATCGGTGATGATGGCCATAGCTCTCGCCGTCGGTGGCGATATGAACCAGCTGCGGCCAGGTGGGTTTATCCGAGAACGCGCCGACGAGTCTGTTCGCAAAATGTTCGCCACGCGACAATAACCCCTCGAAAGCGACGGCGCGGGCAATGGGTCCATCATAGAAGAACAACGCGATGGTTTTACCGGAAGGAAGTTGTTGTGCGTAAGGCCGCGTGGGATCGATTTTTGCTCCCGTAACGTCTTGCCATAGCCGAGCGCCCGTGCGCCGCACACGCGCTGCCTGATGGGGCGCAAGGATAGTGAAGTGGATTCCCTCTTCCGCCAAATTTTGCAGCGTTTCGAGGTCCACCGCAGTCTCGGGCAGCCACATTCCTTCGGGCCTGCGCTTGAACCGGAGTTCGAAGTCACGAATTCCCCAGAGAATTTGTGTGCGCCGATCGCGGCGGTTGGCGAGCGGCAGAATGGCGTGATTGTAGGGCTGGGCAATGGCCGATCCGTGCCCGGAAAAATTTCTCATGCTCTGCCGATCGGCTGCCAAAATCGCTTGATAGACTTCCGGCTCCTGGGTTTCCAGCCATTGAAGCAAGGTCGGACCGAAGTTAAAACTGATTTTGGCATAATTATTAACGAGTTGAACGATCCGACTTTGGTTGTCCAGGATTCGCGCCACGGAATTGGGCGCATAGCATTCAGCCGTGATGCGTTTGTTCCAGTCGTGATAGGGGTAGGCGGAGTCCTGTAACTCAACTGTTTCAAGCCAGGCATTTTCCCGCGGCGGTTGATAAAAGTGTCCGTGAATGCAGACGTAACGTTCCATGGAGTGTCGATCCTCGGTTTATTTTATTAGTGGCGGCTCGAAGCTAGCCTTCGTTCGGTCGTAGATCGCGGCGGCGCACGCAAGCAATAGTTCTCATCTAAACATAAGAGCGCGGCGCTGCCGGCGCGGTTTGCCGGCAGCGAAGAAAATATGCGAAACATTCCGTGGTCACAGAGGAGGGTTTATTTTAAACGCGGAATCGCCCGGACAAGACCCGTACTCACGGATTGGTCATAATCCAGTCGGTTTTGCGTTCTCCTCGCGCTACGACCACGATACCGGCTTGGGAAACGAAATAACGCTCTCTATCGCTTGCTGTGTCGTAGCCGATTTGAGTTCCCGACGGGATGACGTTGGACTTGTCGATAATAGCACGACGAATCTTGCAGCCCCGGCCAATCTCGACCCAGTCCATGATGACGCAATCTTCAATCCGGCTATAACTATGTACCCGTACATTTCTCCCCACCACGCAACTCTGTACCAAACTCCCGCTGATGATGGTTCCTTCGGAAACAATGGAGTTTACGGCCATCCCTTTGCGATCGTCCCAATCAAAGACGAACTTGGCGGGCGGATCGCCGAAAGCCACCGTGCGCAGCGGCCAACTACGATTATAAAGATTGAAAGAAGGGTCGACCGAACATAGATCCATGCTCGCTTCGTAGTAGGCTTCTATCGTTCCGAGATCGCGCCAGTAACTCGCTTCTTCTCCTTTGAACGGAACCGGTACACGGTTGCTGCGAAAATCGTAAGCATAAACCTTTCGATCGTTGATCAGATCCGGAAGGAGATTACGGCCAAAATCGTGAGCGCTCGAATCGTTTTTGGCATCCGACACCAGAGCCGAGACGAGCACATCGCTATTGAAAATATAGTTACCCATTGACACCAGCGCATAGTCCGGTTCGCCGGGAATCGATTTGGGCCGGCTCGGTTTTTCATCAAAGCCGACAATGCGCCAATCCGGGTCCACCGCGATGACCCCGAACTGGCTCGCCTCGGCGATCTTTACCGGCAGCGCCGCTACCGTGGTCTCAGCGTTTTTCCGCTGGTGCTCGTCAATCATCTGGCGAATGTTCATTCGATAGATGTGATCGGCGCCGAAAATCGCCACTAGCTTTGGGTTGTGCCGTTCGATCAAGTACAAGTTCTGGTACACCGAGTCCGCGGTGCCCTGGTACCACTCGCGTCCCATTCGCATCTGGGCCGGCACCGCGGTTACGAAATGCTCGCCGAGAAAATCAGTGCTGCGCCAACCTCGGTCCAGATGTTCGAGCAAGGATTGCGCTTTGAATTGCGTGAGAACGTAGATCGAGAGAATACCCGAGTTGACAAAATTGGATAGAACAAAATCTACGATTCGGTACCTCCCGCCGAAAGGTACCGCGGGTTTCGCCCGGTCTTGCGTCAACGGGGAAAGGCGTTCTCCTCTACCGCCGGCTAAAACGACACCTAAAACGTACATCATCGTACCGCGCCATCCTCCTTTAAGGCGAAAGTTGTCGGTATAGATTGCTATAGGCCTGCGCGGAGCGATCCCATGAAAAATCCATTCTCATTGCCCTGCGCTGGAGGGCTGTCCATGCTTTTTTGTCGCCAAATAGAAGCAAAGCACGATCAATGGTTTTTAATAGTTCCAGCGCGTCATAGCGCTCGAAGACAAAACCCGTGCCGGCTGATGTTTCCGCATTGCAGTCTTCTACGGTATCTCGCAGGCCGCCGACCGCTCGGACGACAGGAATTGTACCATATTTCAAACTGAACATCTGATTCAATCCACAGGGTTCATAAAGCGATGGCATTAAGAAAACGTCAGCGCCGGCCTCGATCCGATGCGCCAGAGGTTCATCAAACCCGAGGCGAACCGCCACCTTGTCCGGAAATTCGGCCGCCGCGCGTCTAAAAAACTCCTGATAACGTGCTTCACCGCTGCCGAGGAGCACCACCTGCACATCTTGTTCTAAAATAGTGCCAAAGACCTTCTCAACCAAGTCGAATCCTTTTTGCGACGTCAGCCGTGAAATTATGCCGAATAGCGGCCGATCCGGATTTCTTGCCAGGCCCATGGCGCGCTGCAGGCTGTCTTTGCAGATCCGTTTGCCGTCGAGATTTTTTTCGTTATAACGCTCGGCAATCAGTGCATCGACGGCCGGGTTCCATTCGCTATAATCAACGCCATTCAAGATTCCCGATAGGTCACTGGCTCGGTTTTGCAGAACTCCCTGCAGCCCGAATCCCTGCTCGATGCTCATGATTTCCTGGGCGTACGTAGGGCTGACGGTGGTGATCTTATCGGCAAAGATCAATCCACCCTTTAGGAGATTGAAATTTCCATAAAATTCCAAATATTCCGGGGTGAATAAATGATCGTCCAGATTCAAGAGGTGCCAGTCAAATCGCCAAAAAACTCCCTGGAAGCCGAGGTTGTGCACGGTCAGAACCGTTTTCGCCGAGGCGAGCTCCGGATATCGGGAGCCCTGGGCGTTTAAAAACACGGGTACCAAAGCTGTTTGCCAATCATGGCAGTGGACAATATCGACGGGCTCACGTCGCAAAATCTCTAATGCGCTACGGCTGAAAAAAACAAATCGCCCAACGTTGTCTTTATAATCGCCCTGGGTAGGGCCGTAAAGAAACTCGCGATCGAAATAGCGATCGGCGCGAATTAAATAGACGGTGATGTTTTGTCCCAGTCTGCCTTTGACAACTTCTGCACTCTCCTCATGATCTGACATCGGCACGGATAGCCTCATCGAAGTGTCCGCCAATGAGAATCCGCCCTCGAGCGCGCAGCGGTACGCCGGCATGATTAAAAAAAGTTCATGGCCCAGCCGTTCGAGGGCCGCTGACAGAGTTCCAACGACGTCGGCCAAGCCTCCGGTTTTAGCGAAGGGGCTAATCTCCGATGCGATCACGGCAATTTTCATACTGTTCGGTCGCAGCTTGCTTTACGTTCCCTCTGGTGTTTACGGTGATCAGACTGAACCCGTTAGACATTATGATGCGCTTTTGTCTCCTTGGCGTAGCCGGTTTACCGCGGTTAAAACTTCAATCACCGTTGGATGTTGTCTTATCGTTTCCAGGGATAGCAGGGCTTTGCGCTGCCAATTGGGCCGTTCTTCCCAGGTGCCCGGAACGTTCTGGGGTAAAGGTTCCAGCCAGAGATCTTCCAAATTAACCAGCAAGAGCTCACCATCGCCGCTCGCCAGATAAGATAGCCATCCTTTCAAGATATCCGTGTCGGTCCAGTCGGGGGCTTCGCTTAGCCAACCGCGCGCTTTTAAGAATTGAACCATAGCGTCCTTCTGCGCCTCCCGGTATCTATATTCGGCAACACTTTGCGTTTCCACGAGGAGTCGTAGGTCGATTCTGTCCTGAATATCGCTGCCATTCCAAAAACCTGAAAAAGTCGGGGTATCGTGAGTATTGAGACTGACAACCGTCTTGGCTGGAATTTCTTCGAACGCTTTTTGCGGATCCGTGTAAACTGAGAATTGCCCGACGCGCATGCCCATCACATTATGCCGGGCCATCGCGGCATTCACATAAGCCGGCACTGTGCCGAGATTCTCGCCAACTATCTGAGCCCGATGACGGTGCGATTCCAGGCTGAGAACGGCGTAAAACTCTTCCGCGTGATAACGAACGTAAACACCTTCGTTGGCCGCGAAACCCTGCGGAATCCAGTAGAGGCGGTGGAGTCCTAAAATATGATCCACTCGAAGCATGCCGGCCGGCTGCATGTGATGCCGGAGGCATTGGGCATAATGCCGGTAACCTTGCTCCCGCAGACCGTCGGGATGTGGGGGCGCAAAGCCCCAGTTCTGCCCTCTGCTGAAAAATCCATCCGGCGGCGCGCCGCCGCTGGCATCGAGTGCGAACGCGCATGGCTCGCGCCAAACGTCGTAGCCGTCGCGATTTACCCCTAGTGGAAAATCCAGGTATAACTTCGTTCCAGATGCTTCGGCCTTCTTACCTAGATCTCTCACTTGCTCATGACATTGCCACTGGACATAGAGATGGTATTGTTTGACGGATTCGTCAAATTCGCCGGAAGCTAACATGCCGTCACGGTTCGCTGCCGGCCAAAGCTGCCAGACTTTTCGTTCCCGCTCGACCTTGGCGCGGAAGGCCGCGTAATCCTGTACGGACGGATGAATATCGACGAAATCGTTAAAACTCTCCTGCCGTGGGGAGTTCTGATCTAGAAAACATCGTAAAAGTTCTTCTAGTACACGGCGTTTGCTTGCCATCAATCGGCGATAGTCGATAAATCGCCCAGCCCGCGCGCGCTGCAGTTCGCTTTGAAAACCCGCTGATTCGGTGATAGTTCGGGCGATGGGGCAGCGTTGGAATTCGGCCACCTGAGTGATGTCGAGATAAAATTCATTCCAGAAGCGCCGGCTGACTGGCGCATAGGGGCTCGGGTTGAACGGTTCGTCAAGAAACGCCGGCAGCAGCGGCAATGTGCCAACCACATCGCCGCCCATTTGCGTCGTAAAATCGATCATGGCGCCGAGTTCGGAGAGATCGCCGGCGCCCCAGCTTCCTTCAGAGTTGAGCGCATACAACGGGCAGAAGATGCCCCATCGTTTGGCGCTATCCGAAGGCGCATAGGTGTGCAGCCAGGAAGAGAACAGATGGGCTTCGCAAGAGATCGCGCCCGAATGTAGCCGAAGGCGATGGTAACCCATGGGCAGTTTCTTGAGCACAGCCAGCCGCCGCGTTACATAGCGCATGCCCTCGATTTCACGCGCCGGCAGAGTCATACTTCTCTCGCGGCATTCGCCCTCGAGCAACTCACCGGTTTCCAAGGCAATTTGATATTTCACCGTGGTCTCGGCAAATTCAATCGGCAGACGTACTCTGAACGTTAGCGGCCGGCGATTCCAAGTGATAAGCACGGGATCGATGCAACGCTGCCATAGTCGCTGCCGGCGTTGCCGTAACGCGTCGGAGAGATCGTCGAATTTTTCCGCGGGCGCTCCGAGTGTTTTTAGAACGCAAAGAATCGCCTCGGGGGGCGATTCGACCCGTTGGCCAAACGCATCATTATACGCGGTTTGAATGTTGTAGAGGCGGGCGATCTGATGCAGGAGCGCTTTGGCAGTCGGCGGCGGCATGGATCAGACTATTCTCCGGCGTACGAATGAGATGATGGGTTCACGGAACTTCCGCATCGTTGTATTGCACAGAGCAAGCGGCCACCGGATTCTTAATAATAACCACCACCAATTTCTATGCAACCCAGGAGAACTCATTTTTAGCGGATAACCGATCCGAGAAAAGAGAAGAACGACTGCGGTTTCCTGCTCGATTCATCATTATTTAACGCCGCCGAAACATATTTAACATTCACTTAATTTAGAATTTGAATTTTGTACCTGCGATGATTCTAACGCCAACGAAAAAATACGCCACATGTGGCCGATCGGCCATCGCTGGCGCGAACATCCGGTCGGGTCAATCGCCCCAGTACCCTCTTCATTTTTATCGAGCGCGTGAATAAAACGCGCCTCATTTGGCCGATTTGATCGTGAACGCAACCTGAGAAAAGTCGATTTGAGTTCATCTACCATGCAATATTCTTCTTTATAATCAAGGTGATCGCAAATAATCTGAGTACTGGCATTGTGCTTGCTCATTTTATTACACTGGAGAGGTGTAAAGGGTGGAGAGTCTGCAACGTGATTGGTACGTGGTTTATAGCAAGCCTCGCAAAGAGGAACAGGCTCGTTTTCATCTCGGCATGAAGGGCGTAGAGAGTTTCTTTCCAAGATTACATCTACCGGCGTCCGTGGAAAGAAAGATACGAATCGTGCCGCTGTTTCCCAACTATTTGTTTGTTCATATTCATCTTCCCACTGAGTACCATTATGTGACTTGGTCGCCGGGCGTTAAACGAATCGTCTGCTTTGGCGACACGCCGGTTCCCGTCGAAGACAACGTCATTGATTTCCTGCAGCAAAACGCCGACGAGCGAGGAGTTATTCGAGCCCGCTCGCAGTTACGACCTGGTCAGGAAGTTGAAATCACGGGTGGCCCGTTTAATGGGTTGCTGGGAATCATTCAGGATCCGCCCGATGAGAAGGGCCGGGTAAAAATACTACTAAGACTTCTAAGCCGGCAAATCAGTGTAACGTTAGGCGTCGAATTCATTAAAAGCGAGTTGGCGGCAATCGTGCCGGCAACTGGTTTTAACATAGGATCGGAATTACTTTCGGCCGCACGCTGAAAGATCTGCATCCGGGCGTGGTTGCTTAAACGAACGGCTGAGGAGCCTATGGGCGGAGCTGTGTCCGGCGCCCGATATGTTCCAATATCCGAGCTTTGCATTGAATGGAAAGCGGGAGGGAAGTCATGCTAAACGGCAAAAGTCCGAGCTGGTTATTGTCTCTGATGGTTTTCCTGATCGGCGGGTGTTCGAGTGCGCCTCCACCCAATCCGGCGCTTAACCCGCAAACCGCCCCACCGCCGCTTTCCGCGGCTCCCTCGAACTCAGCGGCCAATGAGATCAACCAGTCCTTATCTGTAGCGGCCGCCCAGTCAACAAGCTCAACGTCGGATTACCGCATGGGACCCGACGATCTTGTGCAAATCACGATTTACAATATCCCGGAACAGGACGCGCGTGTGACACCGAGAACCGTGATGCTGCGCGTCAGCCAAAAGGGAATCATCGCAGTACCGTTGATTGGAAATGTTCCCGTCCAGGGAAAAACCACCGGGGAACTTGAGCAGGACTTGGCGCAACGATACACAAAGTATATCCGCAACCCGCACATCGGGGTTCTCATTACCGAGTACCGCCAACGTGTTTCGGTCATGGGTGCCGTGCAAAAGCCCGGAGTTTTCGAGCTCACCGGACCCAAATCCGTCATCGATTTACTGGCATTGGCAGGCGGGGTGACCGATAGAGCCGGCAATCAGGTGCATATCTATCGCCAGGACGAGCAGGGCGCTCGCCAAAGCGTCGTCATCGATCTTATGGTCCTGGCAAATAGCGCCGGGTTGATCATGAACGACAAGAATGCCGCGATGGTAAACATGCCATTGCAGGCGGGGGATGTGATCAATGTGCCGCAAGCAGGGATGTTTTTCGTCGACGGTGCCGTCGGCAAAGCGGGATCTTATCCCCTCGGCCGTAGCTATACACTGACTCAAGCCTTGGCGACGGCGGGCGGTGTGAATGTCGAGTTGGCCGATCAAAACGAGATCAGTATCTATCGCCGGCGCAGTCCCACCAACGTCGAAGCCATCCCCATAGATTTGGACAAAATCATGGCGGGAAATGCCCTCGATCCGCAGGTGCAGCCTGACGACGTCATCGTCGTGCCGATGAGCAGCCCGAAATACTTCGTTAAACGCTTCATTGGAACCATCATTTCCGGGTTTTCACTTGGAGCTATAGCGGGATCATGAACGACAACGATATAACCAAATACCGGCCGAACGGCTTGCCGAACCGGCAGCAACACCAGCCGGCGGTGCCGCAGGAAGAGGTCAATTACTATTATGCCGACCCGGCGGATGAGACGCATCTGCGCGATTACTGGAAAATCCTGCGCAAGCGCATACGCTTCATTGTCCCGGTTTTTTTGGCGGTGGTCGCTATCGGGCTTCTGATCAGCTTTTCTTCGCCGACTCTCTATACGGCGATGTCGACATTGAAAATCGAGCCGCAAAATCCTACGATTACCGGTGTCGCGGAGACGACGCCCAAGCAAGACACTTCATCTGCGTATGATTTTTACCAGACTCAGTTCAAGCTACTCGAAAGCGGACCCCTGGCGGCGTGGGTTATTAAAGACTTGAGTCTCGAGACGAACTCATCGTTTCGCGGAGGGAGAACTTCAAACGCGATCGCCTCGCTGTTTTCCTGGATTATCAGTCTGCCCGGCCGCGCAATAGAAGCAATCATTCAGCTCTTCGAGAGCGATGGAGAAAAGGGACCGCCTGGCACTTCGAGCTACGAACTTGGGGTTTCACCGCGCCTGGTCGGCCGATATCGTAGCTTCCTCGAGGTCCAGCCCGTCCGTAACACGCGGCTTGTGAATATCGCTTTCAGCACGCCGGATGCGAAATTGTCCCAGGATCTGGCCAATGCCCATGCCACCGGATTTATTCAGATGATTCTGGAAAATCGTTTTAACATGAGCAAAGAGGCGCGGGATTTTCTCGGCAAAAAGCTCGTGGAGCTAAGAGAAAAGGTCCAGCGGGCTGAACTGGCATTAAACAGCTTTCGCCAAAAGCACGGCGTCTTGTCTATGGAAAAGGGCGAAAATATCATCGTCGACAGGCTGGTCGATTTAAACAAACAATTGACTGTAGTGCGGACAGAGCGAATCCAGGCCGAGTCTTTATTTCGCATGACGAAAAACAAAAACAGCCAGCACTTGCAACTCGTGCTCAACGATCCGCTGATACTGCAACTCAAGGGCACGATTGCAACTTTGGAAACGGAGAAAGGCCGCCTGTCGAGCATCTTTACGCCGAGTCACCCGCGCCTCCAGGAGCTGAACCAGCAGCTCGGGGAAGCAAAAAAGTCGCTGACAGGCGCGATCAATAATGTTGTTGAAGGCATTGAGATGACCTACGCGGCCGCGCGGTCTAAAGAGGAGGCCCTCGAAGCCGAGGCAAAGAGACAACAAGATACGGCATTGGATCTCAAGGAAGTCAGTGTGGACTACGCGGTTCTCAACGAGGAAGTCATCGTGAATAGAGGTCTCTACGATAACGTGCTCAAACGAATGAATGAAACCGGCGTGGCGAACGACCTGGCCGCGGCAAACATTCAAGTCATGCAGCGAGCGGAAATGCCGTCGATGCCGTCATCGCCCAACACGACGTACGCCCTGATCATCTCATCGGTTTTGGGGCTGATTCTTTCGGTCGGCTTGGCTTTTTTCCTCGAGTATATGGATGCGACGCTAAGCACGCCTGAAGGAGTATGGGCGGCTGTTTCGATGACGACGTTGGGAGTAGTTCCGCACCTCAAGTCGCTGCGGCACGGGTACAAATCGACGCTGCCGCAAAGCGCCAGAAGCCAGTTGGAGCCTCCGGAGGAGATAGACGACACCGTATCCAACGAGCTGGTTGTAGTCCGGGACCGGATGTCGATTATTGCGGAGTCCTACCGCACGATTCGCACGGCGCTTTTGCTTTCTCAAGCCGAGCACGCGCCCAAAGTGATTTTAATCACCAGCCCGTGCCCCGGCGAAGGGAAAACCGTCACCACCTTAAACTTGAGCGTTGCGCTGGCGCAAGCAGGGCACAAGGTTCTGGTTATCGACGCCGACCTGCGAAAGGGCCGTTGCCATCACCTCGTCAACATATCCAATCATGGGGGTCTCTCCAACGTTCTCACCGGCAATCTCGCGCTTCAAAAGGCCATTCAGAAGACCGGTATCAAAGATTTGTACGTGCTGCCGCGCGGCGCGCTCGCCCCTAATCCGGTAGACCTATTGATGTCGCAGAGAATGCGCGACGTTCTGAGAGAGCTGCGAGAGTCGTTCGATTTCATCGTCATCGATTCTCCGCCTGCCATCGCCGTCAGTGATGCCGCCGTGCTATCGGTGGCGTGCGATGGCGTCTTGTTGGTGGTCAACGGCAACATGACAACCACTCCCACTGCCCGGCGCGCGGTCGAGCGCTTGGAAAAAGTGGGCGCGCCGCTATTGGGCGCTATC
>WHTF01000073.1 GCA_009379725.1 Deltaproteobacteria bacterium | reverse complement strand
GCGCGAGTCGAATGGTGGAGGCGGGGGGAATCGAACCCCCGTCCGAGAGTCTTCCATCTCCGCGACTACATGCTTAGCCGATGATTTGATGTCACTCTTTGAGCCCCCAACGGCAGGGTCTCGCAGAGCCAGCCGGTTTGGATCTCAGCCTCATCCCCTCCGGCAGAGGAATCAGCCCATCCCACTAAATGACGTTTTATCCGATCCCGTGGGAGAAAACCGGTAAAACGCTAGCTGCGATTAGGCAGCCAGTTGGTATTCGAAATTGTCTGCGTTTAAGTTTGCAGTCTGTTTGTTTAACGGGACAACAGTACCCCGGCATGCCACTTCGATTTCCCACCCCCGTCGAAACCACATCGCCCCCATAAAGATCAGTTTAACGCTTTAGGCAGCGAGTTGCGAGAGGGAGCAGAACAATAAAATGAGCCGTTGATTGGCCTCAGTGCCTTGATTTCAATGAACGTTCTACTTCTCGCTGCGCCACCTTGCGCCGTAACGTTTCACGCTTATCGTAAAGCTTTTTGCCGCGCGCCAGCCCTAGTTCGACTTTCGCCCTACCATTCTTGAAATATAATCTCAACGGAACCAGGGTCAGTCCCCTTTCTTTGGTCTTGCCGGTGAGCCGTTCGATTTGGCGCGCGTGCAGAAGTAGCTTGCGGGTACGGGTGGGCTCGTGATTGAACTGGTTTGCTCCGGGATAATGGCTAATGTGAGCATTCACCAAAAAAACTTCGCCCTTTTGAACGCGTGCGTAACTGTCCGTCAGATTGGCCTTGCCATCGCGTAGCGACTTCACCTCGCTGCCCAACAACATCATCCCCGCCTCATAGCTCTCCTCGATGAAGTAATTGTGCCGGGCTTGCCGGTTAACGCACACATCCTGCTCGCCCGTCGTTTTTTCCTTAGCCATTGCGCCTGGCCCTATCCTCCGGGGTAATCAAACCACCCGAAGTAATGAGTTTAAGGGCTTCTTCCATGGTCATGTTCAACGGCGACACTTCAGCAATCGGAACGAGAAGATAAAACCCCGACGTCGGATTGGGCGTCGTGGGAACGAAGACGTTTAACAGTTGAGCATCTTGCTGCTTTTCCAGTTCTTGCCATGCTCTCCCCATGGCAAAGCCGACCGTATAAATACCCTTGCGCGGATATTCGATCATGACCACCTGCCGGGAATTCTGTGACTGCCCGAGAAAGGTCTGCACAAGTTTTTGGACCGCCATATAGATGCCGCGAAAAACTGGGATTTTTACCAAAATGGTTTCCCAGGCGGCGAGAAACCTGCGTGTCGCGACACCCGTTGTTAGCACGCCAAGAAACAGAATCATCGCCACCGTGACGATGGCGCCCAATCCAGGAATTGCAAATGGCAGGTAAGTGTTCGGATGAAGTCCCGCCGGTAGCACATCTAACAGGCGATCGAGCAACCCGATGACCCAACCGAGAAACCACAGCGTGATGACTATAGGCAAAAAAACTAGCAGCCCGGCGAGAAAGTAGCGTTGCAAACTTTCTCGCAGCCTAACCTTAGTTTTGTCGGGCACCTCTTCCCCCACCCCGGTTCTCCTCGTTATCGTATCAGAACTTTGTTATCGATCAGACGCGCCTTGCCGATTCTTACTGCCAAAGCTAAAACTGCCGAATCACGGATCTCGTCAACTTCGTCCAGGGTCTCAAGATCGCCGATTTTGATATATTCCACTATAGCGAGCGGCTCATTTTTTATTTCGGCGCCTACGGCCTCGATAATAGCTTTGGCCGAAGCCTCGCCACGCCGTACCATGCATTCGGCTTTGCGTAAAGAGCGCGACAGACACACCGCCGCCTTCCTCTCTTCGGCGTTAAGATAGGCATTGCGGGAACTCATGGCAACGCCGTCGGCTTCACGCACGATCGGATGTCCGATGATCTCAATATCTAACATCAGGTCCCGCACCAGCCGTCGAATAATCTGCAGTTGCTGGTAGTCTTTCTCACCAAAAATAGCCGCATGCGGGCGGACGATATTGAAGAGCTTGGTCACGACGGTAGCCACGCCTCGGAAGTGAGCCGGGCGCAGCATTCCGCATAAAGGCTTGCTGAGAGTTTCGACTTCAACATGCGTCTGGCAACCGGTCGGGTATATTTCCTCGACCGGGGGGTGGAAAAGAACGTCAACCGCCTCTGCTTGGAGCAGCCGGTTATCGCGACTGAGATCTCGTGGATACGCAGTAAAATCCTCGGTTGGGGCAAACTGTGTCGGATTGACGAATATAGAAACAACTACGCAATCGCCCCTTTCCTTAGCGTGCCGCACGAGACTTAAATGTCCTTCATGGAGAAATCCCATGGTCGGCACGAAAGCAATGCGGCGTCCTTGCCGGCGCTTAGTCTCGCTCCAACTTGCCATTTCTGAAACGTGCCGAACTATCTGCATGTATTATACGCTGGATTAATGGAGCATCGCGCAACACTGTACAGGTCTCGCCCCCTCCATTGCCTCTCTTCACTTTCGTAGTTTTACTTAAACGAATGTTCCTCGCCGGGAAATTTCTGTTCCCGCACATCGCCGATGAAACTCTTCACCGCAGTCGCCATTGCCTTCTTCATATCAGCATACTGTTTAACGAATTTCGGCGTGAAATCATCGAACAAACCGAGCAAGTCATGGATTACCAGGACCTGTCCGTCACAATGAACACCGGCGCCGATACCGATGGTGGGAATTGTCAGGCGTTCGGTGATTTCCTTGGCCAAAGTCGTTGGCATTCCTTCGAGCACCACGGCAAACGCCCCCGCCTCCTGAACCGCCAACGCGTCGCGAACGATGATTTCGCGCTGCCCTTTCTCGCGACCTTGAATTTTATAGCCGCCGAACCGATGCACCGACTGCGGCGTCAGCCCAATGTGTCCCATCACCGGTATTCCCGCACTGACTATGGCATCAATGGTGTCGCGCATAGGAACTCCGCCTTCAAGCTTAATTGCTTCCGCCCCGGCTTCCCGAAGAAATCGTCCGGCATTTTGCACTGCCTGTGTCTTGCTCACCTGAAACGACAAGAACGGCATATCCCCGATTACCAGGGCTCGATTGCGGCCGCGTACCACCAGGCGCGTATGATAGATCATTTCATCCATCGTCACGGCCAAGGTATTTGGCTGTCCCTGGACCACACATCCGACTGAATCCCCGACTAATAAAATATCGATTCCCGCTTCGTCCAGAACCCGCGCAAAAGAATAGTCATAAGCGGTAAGGCAGGTGATTTTTTCGCCTTGCTGCTTCATTTTCATGAGTCCGGGTACAGTAATCTTATCAGCCATGAGCTCCCCTCTCAAAAAAAAAGCCTTCCAGACAAAGCCGGAAGGCCAATATGACGGGAGAGCCTGCCGCTCTTCTCCGTACTACTCAGTTTTGGCATCCGTCTCAGTCCAAGCTAGCTGGATCCAAGCGGTATAAAGTGCTGCGTCCCCGGGCCCATATTGTTGATTTCTTTGATCAAGTCAGCCAGATCCTTGCTGCTCGCCACGAAATCAATCTCCGAAGTGTTCACTACCAGTAGTGGCGTCTCGTCATAATGGAAAAAGAATTGATTATAAGACTGAGCCACCTCGGTTAGGTATTCGAAAGTTATGCTACGTTCGTATTTTTTATCCCTTTTTTTAACCCTTTTGTAAAGCACTTCGGGCCGCGCCTGAAGGTAGACTATCAGATCGGGTTTAGGCACCCGGGCGTTCAAAAGCGCGTAAATTTGCTGATACAGGCTCAACTCCTCGGTGCTGAGCGTCAGGGTGGCGAAGATTTTATCCTTAGCAAATAAATAGTCGGAGACGACATTTTGATTAAAGAGATCCTGCTGGCTTAACTCCATCTGCTGCTGATAACGGTTCAGTAAGAAAAACGTCTGGTTTTGAAAGGCGTAAGTTTCCCGCGCCTGATAAAACTTCGGCAGAAACGGGTTATCCTCCACTCTCTCGAACACTGACCGAGCCTGGAACTCATTAGCTAAGCTCTTGGCCAAGCTAGTCTTACCAACTCCGATCGGTCCCTCGACCACAATGTACTTGGTCTTGCTCATCTAAGCCTGCGAATATACACAATGAATCGAAAATCGTCCAGTCTATGATACAATCTGCCGTAGTGATGAAACTCGAAATGGAAATTGGCAAAATGCTCATGGTAGGAATCGGCGGTTGTGAACTCACTGCGGCTGAGCGAACGATTTTTAGGAACTATCGGTTTGGCGGGTATATTCTCTTCGGTCGTAACTGCCGCGAGCCGGCCCAGATCCAATCCCTATGCTGCTCGCTGCGCGAGACCGACAACCGGCATCCGCCGTTTATTGCCATGGATCAGGAGGGCGGACGGGTTCATCGCTTGCCTCCTCACTTTAGCCATTTTCCGGCCGCGGCAGTGATCGGCCAAACCGGTAATCCGGATCTCGCCTACAAAGCCGGTCGCGCCATGGCGGCTGAGCTGGCACTGCTTGGTGTCAATCTCGACTTTGCGCCGGTACTGGATGTCCATTCCAATTCCAAGAACCCAATCATCGGCGACCGATCATTTGGAACAACACCAAAGCAAGTAATTGAAATGACCGTAGCTTGGAGTCAGGGACTACGCAGCGGCGGGATCATTCCTTGCGGCAAGCATTTCCCCGGCCATGGCGACACCGATAAAGACTCTCACCTTGATCTTCCCGTGGTCGAAAAATCAGTGAGACAACTACAAGCCGTCGAGTTACCGCCCTTCCATCATGCTTGCAGCAATCGAATCGAAGCCTTGATGACCGCTCATGTACTTTTTCGCGCCCTGGACCGTCAATTCCCAGCGACCTTGTCGAGCAAGATCGTTACTGAACTACTGCGCAGGGAGTTAGGCTATCAAGGAGTTGTGTTTAGCGACGATATGGAGATGAAAGCGATTACCGGCAATTTCGGCACGGAGGAGGCTGCTCTTCTCGGGGTGCGTGCCGGAATCGACGTGCTTCTTTACTGCCACGATTTGTCGCAAGCGATCGGGGTTTTTGACCTGTTATGCCGGGAAGTCAAACGCGATAAAGAGCTGCAAGCGCGGGTTATCGAAAGTTGCGGACGGATCAGCAAGCTCAAAAGGCGGTATTTAAAAAGGAACAAAGGCATGCCGGATGCCAAGCTCGACACGCTGAACTCTTTGAATCACGGCAAACTCATCGACGAAATTCACGGCAGCTTATAGGCGCTGTAAGCGATCAACTTTTTGATGTCCTGTTGCAGCTCCCCTTGCCACTTTTCGAGGAGCAGATCGGCGGGGCATTTCCCCTGCGCCAGAAGTTTCTTGAGCGGCTCGAGATAGATCGTCTCATCTTCGCCCAAAGCATTGAACATCTGCTGACGTTTTAGCCCTTCCAAGGCGATTTGCAATAATTCCTTCGCAAGATCGAGGAGCGAGTAGCGGCGGATGCGCGCCGCCAATGCATCTCGGTGTGAATCGAGGTAGAGCTGCATCCGCTCATCCCAGCTCCAATCCTTCACCAAGTCCCAGGCAGCCTGTAAACAATCGGCTTCGTAAAATGCTCCTTTAACAATCGCCGATAGCGCAGGCATCAGCTCCGGCGACTGGCTGTCGGCCGAGCGCACCTCGATATAGCGTTTAATGCGGGTCTCGGGGAAAAGCGTCGTAAGGTGGTCATGCCAATCTTCCAACGTGGCACGCTCGCCGTGGCCGCCGTATGTCAGGAATTCACGAAAACTCGTGCCGGTCATGTCAATATAATTCTTATTGCGGATGATGAAATACATCGGCACGTCCAGGGCATACTCGACGTAGTGTGCAAACGAAACTTCCGGCGAGAAAGCAAACCGTAACATTCCGGATCGGCTCTTGTCTGTGTCGGTCCAGATATGCTCGCGGAAACTGCGATAACCGTTCAACTGGCCGTCGCAGATCGGCGAATTGGCGAACATGGAAATAAAGACCGGCGTCAGCCCCATGCCGGTGCGAAATTTCGCCATGGCATCTTTTTCATCCCGATAATCTATGTTGGCCTGAACTGTTGCCGTCTGCTTCATCATGCGTTGACCCAGCGTGCCGACCTTGGGCATGTATGGACCCATGATCCGATAACGCTTTTTCGGCACCCACTCGATCTGTTCCAGACGGCTCACAGGCTGCATGCCCAGTCCAAGAAAAACAACGTTGAGAGGTTCCGAAACCTCCAAGAGCTCACGAATGTGCTGTGTAAACTCGGCGTAGGTGCAGTGAATACTGTCGCAGGGCTCGCCGCTCAACTCGATCTGCCCGCCTGGCTCGAGCGTGATCTGCGCCTTGTCGCGGCTCAATGCAATAATATGCCCATCCTGCTCTTCCGGCTCCCAACCGAACCGGTCGATCAATTCTTTGAGAATAGACTCGACGCCGCGCGGCCCTGAGTATGGAATGGCCTTGCCGGTAGTCCGGTCAATGCCTACTTTTTCGTACTCGGTGCCAACGCGCCAGCGGTCGCGCGGTTTCCCGGCGTTATGGAAGTACTCTTCCAGCTCTTCTTTTTTTTCAATGACTGACATGGCTTGCAATATTCTGTTGGTACGGCGGACGAATGATTCCCTTTTCAGTGATAATCGCCGAAATCAACTCTTGAGAAGTGACATCAAATGCGGGATTGAAAATAGATATGCCTTTGGGCGCCAGCGCTTTGCCGAACATGTGCGACACTTCTTTGGGGTTGCGTTGCTCAATGGGAATATCCTCGCCCGTGGGACAATTCAAGTCGATGGAAGAAGTCGGTCCGGCGACATAGAAGGGAATCCCATGCCGCCGTGCCAGCACGGCAATGGTGTACGTGCCGATTTTATTGGCCACGTCGCCATTGGCCGCAACGCGATCGCAACCGACGACAATTGCATCGACCCTGCCAATCTGCATCAGATAACCGGCCATGCTATCGGTAATCAACGTCGTGGCAATTTTTTCCTTTTTAAGCTCCCATGCAGTGAGTCTGGCGCCTTGTAAAAAAGGGCGTGTTTCATTGACAAAGACGTCAAACTTCTTCCCCGACTCTTTGAGCGCGCGGAGAACCCCCAACGCTGTGCCATAGCCGGCTGTGGCCAATGCTCCGGCATTGCAATGAGTCATGACGTGCTTGGCATCCGCCAACAATTCTGCGCCGTATTTGCCCATTTCTTTATTCGCTGCGATATCTTCTTTATAGATCTTTTGCGCCTCGATCTTAAGCAGGCGTTTGACGGCATCGACTCCTCGATCGCGGTTCTCGCTATACACCTTGCGCATGCGTTCAAGTGCCCAGAACAAGTTGACCGCTGTCGGACGAGTTTTCGCGAGGGTCAGAACGATCTGCTCAAATTCACGATCGAAGTCTTTTGTTTTGCTCTGGAGGGCGCCAAGTGCGACACCCATCGCCGCCGCGACCCCAATGGCGGGGGCGCCGCGAATGATCATTTGGCGAATCGCCGCCGCCACTTCTTTGTAATTGCGGCAAACTCGAATGATCTCCTTGTGCGGCAAGAGCCTCTGATCAAGCATGACAACTTGATCATTTTTCCACTCGATGGTCTTTACAGACATAGCAAATGTTCCTATATTCCGAAGACGGAGTATATTAGGCGAAAGAAGTAAGCGTCAAGGGTCACTGGTGGATTTCTATCATCTTTTCGGCCATCTCTCCGGTCTTCTCTTTATCAAACCCGACATGGAACCGACCTCGCTTTACCACACGGTCGCATTGGTTCATTTCCTCGATGCGGTTCTTTGTTCCGTTATCGCGACCCACAGCGGACGGCGAAGGGTAGCATGGACCATCGGTGGTCTGATCTTCGGCATTTGGGCTTTGGGCATGTTGTTTTTATTGCCGGGAAAGAAGCCGGCGGACATCTGACACCTATGCTCATCCTCATCGGTTACCGGTTCCTTCGATACATCTCGGCGATCCTCTCACTCATCTTGGGCAATCACATAAGCCGTTCCGTATCGGGCGGTATGGGCGATCGACAATGCCCATTTGCGTATGCCGAGTTGCTCGGCCAGCTGTGCGGTTTTGTCATGCAGTACGATATCCGGTTTGCCGCTGCGGGCGCGCGCAACTTCGATATCGAGCCAACGCACCTGCGCTCCCCACCCCCGTCCCAACGCTTTCATGACGGCTTCCTTGGCCGCAAAACGGCCGGCATAACTTTGGAACCGCCCGCGTTGTTTTTTTTCACAGTAGGCAATTTCGCCCGCCGTATAGACCCGGTGGCGAAACCGCAGGCCGATGCGGGAATTTTCCAAGGCGGCTCGAATGCGTTCCACTTCCACCAGATCGATACCGACGCTGATGATCATGAGTTTTAACCTAGCGCCCGTGTCCATCAAGTGTCAACGATTCGGCCACTGGGCAACGTAGCCTAATCCTGGTCCTTTTTGCATTGACTGGTGCGCGCTGATCGCGTAAGTTTCGCCAAAAGGAGGGTATATCATAGTGATGCCCCAGATAACTTCATTCCTGTTGTTTTTGTTGCTTGTAAGCATCCCGCTACCGGCTGCGGCCCAAAAAGGAACCATCAAAATCGCCGTGCAGGCGCCCCTCTCCGGAGAACAAGCTGCTTTGGGTGAGCACATAAAATTAGGCGCCCAACTGGCTGCCGAAGAAGCAACGAAATCATTCAAGGCCATGGGATTCGAACTTGTCTTCGTGCCCTATGACGATCAAGCCAAACCCGAAGTTGGCGTCGCTAACGCCAGAAACATTGTCGCCGACCCGAACGTCTTGCTGCTGGTTGGCCATTTCAACTCCGGCGTCGCGCTTCCTTCGTCGGAGGTTTACAAGGACGCCATGCTCGCCATGATTTCGCCGGCCAACACGGCGACCGAGATTACCGATCGCGGTTATGCCAACGTTAATCGGGTTTGCGGTCGTGATGATGTTCAGGGACCGGTCGGCGCCCGCTTTGCCGCCCAGGATCTCAAACTCAAGTCGGTCTACATTATTCATGACAAGACCCTTTATGGGCAGGGCGTGGCGGACAATTTTCGCAGTGAGGCAAAAAAATTAGGAATGAATGTTTTGGGTTTCGACGGCACCGAGGAACGGGCCAATTTTGCTCCGATGATTATCCCACTGAAAGCGAAAAAACCGGCGTTGGTTTATTTTGGCGGCATTTACCACCAAGGCGGGCTGCTGCTAAAACAAATGCGAGAAAAAGGCGTGAATGCTGCCTTCATGGGACCCGACGGGTTGGATTCGTCGGAGATGGTCAAGATCGCCGGCCAGCAGATTATCGGCACCTATTATACCACCGTAGCCGGGCCGCCGGATGCCTACCCTGAAACCGCGGCATTTGCCAAGAAGTTCAAACAGCGTTTCGGTAAAGAAGTCGAATCTTTCGGCATGTACGGTTACGATGCCGCGCTGGTCGGCATAAAAGCGATCGAACAAGCGATCAAGTCTAACGGCGGAAAAAAGCCCAGCCGTGGCGAAGTTTCTGCGGCCGTGCGGAAATTGAAAAATTTTAAAGGTGTCACCGGCTCGATCGCTTTCGACAACAAAGGCGATCCCATAAAAGCCAAATACTTCGTTCTCCAATTCGATAAAAGGAGCTATCCTGGCAAAGTGGTCAAAGTTATTGAGCAGCAAGCTCCCCAAGCTAAAAAGTCATAATTCCTTCACGTTTCCACCACGAACAACGCGGGTCCCGGAGCGGGGGCCCGCTTATTTCTAGAATTCAGTCCCTCATGAAAAACAAGTTGCGTGTTGCCATTCTTTTCGGCGGCAAATCGGCCGAGCACGAAATCTCGCTGATCTCTGCTCGTAATATCGTTAAGGCGATGGACAAAAGAAAATACGAAATCCTCGCCATCGGCATCGATAAGCAAGGACGCTGGTTTCACGATCCGCAAGCGCGGCTTTTGCTTGAATACGAACAAAAGCAAGTAACGCTATCAGGGGACAGTCATTTGACCGCCGTGTTGCCGGGCGCCACAAAATCATCCCTGGTTCGATTCAAAGACGGCCGTGATTTGGAAACTGTCGACGTCGTATTCCCGGTGCTTCATGGTCCATTTGGCGAAGACGGCACGGTTCAAGGATTGCTCCAGCTCGCCAACGTGCCGTTTGTTGGCGCCGGCGTGCTGGGTTCCGCCATCGGTATGGATAAGGACGTCATGAAACGGCTGCTCAGAGACGCCGGCATTCCAATCGGTCGATTTCTCGTGTACGACCGCGACACGGCGAACCGAATCAAATTCGCCAGTGTCAAGAAAGTCTTAGGTCAACCTTTGTTTGTAAAACCCGCCAATCTCGGCTCCTCTGTGGGAATCAGCAAAGTCAATAACCGGGCGGAGCTGGATGCGGCGGTGAAGACAGCGCTGCGGTTTGATGACAAAATTCTTCTTGAAGAATTCATTCAGGGCCGCGAAGTCGAATGTTCGGTTTTGGGCAATGAAAAGCCCATCGCTTCCCTACCGGGAGAAATCATTACCGGCCATAATTTTTATTCCTATGATGCGAAATATATCGACGACCAAGGCGCGCGCTTGGTCGTGCCCGCTAAAATTCCTAAGGCGACCGTCGGAAAAATTCGGCAGGTCGCTGTCAGGACCTTCAAAGCGCTCTGCTGCGAAGGAATGGCCAGAGTCGATTTTTTTGTTCAATCGGACGGCAAGGTTTTGGTCAACGAGATTAATACTATTCCCGGCTTTACCCAAATCAGCATGTATCCAAAGATGTGGGAGGCAAGCGGGATTCCATACGCTAAACTGATCGACCGGCTGATCCAACTTGCCTTGCGGCGATTTCGCCAAGAACAAAATTTAAGAACCACGATCTAGTGCTGATCCATCTCTGACTCTATAGAACAGAGACCCTGCGAAGATCGGCAGCCCTCGCTTAAAATAGCTCCTTTACGATGACTCAAAGCATCGGCTACTTCGGAACGGCAACGCCAAGGAGTTTAACCAGCGCAAAGCCAAAGCATACGCCGCAGATCTCTCGAGCTGCGATTGGTCGCACTTCGTTGGCGCGGAATGGACGTCACCGATCGTCGAGTGGCCGCAGAATGTTTATCTTCCCGTCGAGAATGGCACGAGCATACGCTACGGCAACAAGTAGCGCTCGACACACCGCAATGCTTTGTGACCGATCTCGATCAGTCCATCTGCCGTCTCAAGAAGGTCGGGATGTCGTACTTGTCATCCTCTTCCTTCCCCGAGTTCAGCTGCAACGAGTTCTTGTTGAGCGTTACCGTTTCCACTTCTTCGCTGCCGGCTTTTTTTCGCTGCCACATCGGCGCGTCCAAGTCGTCCACGATCGTACCCAAATGCACGACCTTCTTACTTTTGACCGCATTGGGATTGGCGTAATTAGCAGCGTTGTTCACGGAGGAAGCATGGCCGACGCTGGAGATCACCGGCTTGCGCTCTTCCTTGGCCTCACCGAAACCGGTGGCGATGACCGTGATTCGGATCTCTTCGGTCATGGTTTCGTCGATCACGGCGCCAAAAATAATATTGGCATCGTCATGGGCCTCTTCCTGAATCATAGAAGCCGCTTCATTGACCTCGTGCAAACAGAGATCGGGGCCGCCGGTGATGTTGATGAGGACACCGCGCGCGCCTTGAATCGAAATATCTTCGAGTAACGGACTGGAGATCGCTCTCTGGGCCGCTTCGATAGCACGATTCTCGCCGGTGGCGATGGCAGCGCCCATAAGCGCCAAACCCATCTCCGCCATAACCGTCCGGACGTCGGCGAAGTCGAGGTTGATCAAACCGGGGGTGATGATCAGATCGGAAATGCCTCTTACAGCTTGAAGCAAAACGTCGTCGGCTCTATGGAATGCCTCTAACATCGTCGTGGTCTTGGCGGCAATGCTCAGCAACCTCTGGTTGGGAATCACGATTAGGGTATCGACGCTATTCTTTAGCTCTTCGATGCCCTCTTCGGCCTGACGCATCCGCTTTTTACCCTCGAATATGAACGGTTTGGTGACAACGCCGACTGTTAGAGCGCCGACTTCGCGCGCCACCCTGGCAATCACGGGCGCACCCCCTGTCCCGGTGCCGCCTCCCATTCCGGCGGTGATAAAGATCATATCGGAACCGGCCAAATACTCTTTGATGGTTTCCTGATCCTCTAACGCCGCACGCCGGCCGATTTCTGGGTTGGCGCCCGCGCCTAACCCTTTGGTCACGGTCCCGCCGAGCTGAATCCGCACCGGTGCTCGACTGGCATCCAGAGATTGCGCGTCGGTGTTTGCCACCAAGAATTCGACACCGTTCAACTTACCGCCGATCATCGTGTTCACGGCATTGCCGCCACCGCCACCGATTCCGATGACCTTGATGCGGGCATTGAGATTAAACTCCTCGACAAATTCAAACATAAGACTATCCTCCTTTTAGATAGGGTTAATAATTTTCCTCTTCGCGTTAAAAAAAATCGCTTAGCCAATCCGACATTCGATGCTTTACCTTTGACAGGATCGTAGCGTCATCACCTAGGCGAAAATAATGGCGCTCCTGCCGCTTCATACCGTAAAGAGCCAGGCCAACCGCGCTGGCATAAACCGGGTTTGAAATAACGTCAATCAACCCTCCGACGCGGCTGGGCGTCCCTAGCCGCACCGGAACACCAATGGCCGATTCGGCCATATCGACGGCGCCCGCCAGCAACATGGACCCGCCGGTCATGACCACACCGGACGCAAGATTGTCCTCGTAGCCGGATTTGGCGATTTCTTTCCGGATCAACTGAAAGACTTCGTCCATGCGCGGTTCGATGATTTCACAAAGGATTTGCCGGGAGACCGTGCGTTCGGCTTTACCGGCGACGCTGGGAATTTCCAATCTCACTTCCTCAGCGACCATGGCGGCCCTGGCGCAGCCGTAGCGCAGCTTGATCCGCTCGGCATCGGCAAAGGGTGTTCTCAGACCGGCGGCGATATCGTTGGTCACATGGTTTCCACCGATGGGCAAAACGACGGTGTGCTTGACGGTGCCATCGTGAAAGACCGTAATGTCGGTGGTACCGCTACCCATATCGACCAGCGCCACTCCGAGGTCTTTTTCCTCTTCCGTGAGAACTGCTTCCGCGGATGCCACCGGCGTCAGCACGACATCGGCGACGTGAAGGCCCGAGCGGTTACAGCATTTTACGATGTTTTGCATTGCCGCAGCCGCCCCGGTGACGATGTGAACTTTCGCTTCGAGTCTGATTCCCGACATACCCAAGGGATCCCTGATACCGTCCTGATCGTCGAGGACGTAATCCTGGGGTAATACATGCACGATCTCTTGATCGGAAGGGATCGCCACGGCTTTGGCCGCGTCCAGGACCCGGTCGAGATCTCTTTGACTCACTTCTTTGGTTTTGACCGCGACGATCCCATGGCTGTTAAAGGCCTTGATATGACTCCCCGCGATTCCGGTAAAAACCGTGTTGATTTCACAGCCGGCCATCAATGCGGCTTCTTCAACGGCTTTTTTGATCGAATTCACGGTATTGTCGATATTAACGACAACACCTTTGCGCATTCCCAACGAGGCATGAGAGCCCACGCCGATGATTTCTATCCCCTGCTCGGCCATCTCACCGACGACGGCGCAGACTTTGGAGGTGCCGATATCCAATCCCACTAGGATACTGTGTTTCTTCACCATAGCTTCTCTTGCGCGAATCGCTTCGCTCTTCTATTGCGGCACTCGCCGAAAACGAGTCACCACTTGATCGCGGAAACTAACGTCCAGAGAGCCGAGTCTTTCCTCTTTTCCTTTCCACAAGGTCAAGACGCGATCCAAACGTTCCAGCTTTCCTTCCCAATCTCCCCAGCCCATATGCAGCGCCACGGGATGGTTCATAGTGTAGAGAACCAACCGGTCCGGCGCATCGAAGTGAATCTCGGACAGCGCGTGGGAATCCTCCGCCATGAGATCGCCGAGCCTCAAGGCATCTTGGATTCTTCGACGTACGGCCGGGTCAAATGCTCCGAGTTCCTCGGACGGTATTCCGGTCAGCATGGGAAATTGGACATTCTCCCCCCGGACCACTTCCTTAAAAAGCACACCATCCGCGTCGACATAGTAAAGTTTACCGATGGCCACGATTGCCTTCGGTTTGCGCTCTTCGATTTCGATCACCACACGCCGAGGAAATTCACGGCGTACCAGCACCCGACGCACCCATGGATGTTTGACAATCCTTTTCTCAATGTCGGCGGGCTCGATGTCCCAGAGATTCATTCCGTGCCGGAGTCCCGCCATCGCAATGATTTCGTTGCCGCCTACTTTGTTGCCGCCGCGAACTTGAATTTCGCGCACTGAAAAATAGGCGTTGTCAAAAACAAATCGCCGCGCCGCGGCAATCGTGGAACCGATCTGCTCCCGCCACTCAAAAAAAGCTAAAACGACACCTGCCAAAATGACCAAAGTGCCAAGCGCCACCAGCCGATGGCGCCACCGGCGCTGGTTCTTTTTCCGATTGTCTTTGCGATGAACGGCCAACTGCATGACGGTTATTCCGCTTTCACCGACGGCCATTTGCCAAACATTCTCACTTCCGGAACTAACTCGATGCCAAACTGCGCTTCAACTTCGGCGCGCGCCCGTTCCATGAGTTGACGCACGTCTTCGGCCTTGGCACCGCCGAGATTAACGATGAAATTGCCGTGCTTGGCGGAGATTTGCGCCTGACCTATCTGTTTGCCGTTGAGACCGGCAGCCTCGATTAATCTTCCGGCATAGTCGCCGGGAGGATTGCGAAACATGGAACCTGAATTCGGATGTCCGGAGGGTTGGCTGCTCTTACGTTTTGTCACCAACTCCCGGACCTTGCTGCTGACTCGGGACGATTCATCCCGATGCAAGGTGATCCGCACCCGCGTTACGACGGTTCCCGACGGCAAATGCGAATCGCGATAAGTGAAGGTCATTGTCTTGCGGGTGAATTGAATCGGGCTGCCGTCACGAGTCATACCGTCGACTCTGTCAACGACTTTTTCGAATTCCGAACCATAGGCTCCCGCGTTCATCACGAGCGCGCCGCCCATAGTACCCGGGATGCCTTCAGCGAATTCCAAACCGCTATATCCACGGCGGGCGGCCTGTCGCACCAATTGCGTAACCGCATACGCCGCGCCAACCTCCACCCACAGGTTGTTCGCTTCTTCGCGCCAGTCAGCCAGCTTAAAATCGCCGCTCAGATGAACGACGGCGCCCTGCACACCCAGATCGCTGATCAACACGTTGCTGCCGTTACCCAAAATGTCGAATGCCGTGTCCTGCCGACTAAGTATCGACAACAGCTGCGCCAATGCGTTTTCGGTCTCCACTTCGATGAAACAATCCGCCGGCCCGCCGATTTTCATCGAAGTATAACGCGCCAATGGTTCTGAAATTTTGACCGTGAGGCCAGAAATGAGTTGCAGATCCTGCACCCAGGCCGTTTCGTCGCTTTCTCTTCTCATGGCAAACATTTATCAGCTTGTTGGAGCCCTGAAGCACCGGACCATTGCAACTCCCGCGTTCCCTGACTCCGTCACTTCATTACTTGGCCGGCTCATGCGAGCGCCTCGACGATGGCTTCGCCGATTTTGTAAACATCCCCTGCCCCCAATGTCAGGACGACATCTCCGGCGACTAACCGACCTGTCAACTGCCGCGCAATGCTTTCCTTATCGGCGATAAACTCGACGTCCATATGACCCTGGCGTTTGATCGCCTGATAGAGCGCTTGGCCCGTCATCCCCGGAATCGCATCTTCTCCCGCTGCATAGATCTCGGTCAGCACCAATCGATCCGCGCCTTCGAAAGCGGTGAGAAACTCCTCGAACAGATCCTGCGTGCGGCTATATCGGTGCGGCTGGAATATCACTGTCAGGGGCCGCTTCCAGCTTTCCCGGATGGCGCCGATGGTGGCACGAACCTCCGCCGGGTGATGGCCGTAGTCGTCGATGATCAGAATATTTCGGGCTTCGCCTTTGATCTCGAAGCGCCGATGAATGCCGTTGAATGCGCCCAGTGCTTCCGCGGTGCGGGAAAAGGGAATTTCCAACTCGTGGGCCACGGCCACGGCGGCCAGAGCATTGGTCGCGCTGTGATACCCGGGAAGCTGCAACTTCAACTGACCCAGCGACTTGCCGCGATGCAGAACCGTAAATTTCACGCCGCCCGCTTTCATCCGCAAATCCTGCCCTGAAAAGTCCGCCTCTGGAGAAAGCCCGTAGGTGGCGAAACGTTTGCGCACTTTGGGCAACACGGCACGCACGTTAGGATTATCGATGCACAACACAGCCAAACCATAAAAAGGAACCTTGTTGATAAAGGCGAGAAAGCTTTCACTCAAACGTTCCATGGTCTGGTAAAAGTCCATATGCTCTCGGTCGATGTTGGTGACGATGGCGAGGGTCGGGGTGAGAAGCAAAAAACTGCCGTCGCTTTCATCGGCTTCGGCAACGAGGATTTCGCCTTCTCCCATCTTCGCATTGGTGCCGAGCATGTGCACGCGGCCGCCAATAACCATTGTCGGATCGAGTCCCGCGGCGCTCAAGACCGCAGCCGTCATCGACGTCGTGGTCGTCTTGCCGTGGCTACCGGCGACGGCAATCCCGTACTTCATGCGCATCAGCTCAGCCAGCATTTCCGCCCGCGCAATCACCGGTATCTGCCGCCGGCGCGCCTCGAGCACTTCAGGGTTCGAGAACTTAACAGCAGTGGAAATCACCACCACGGAAGGATTCAGAGCCAAATTCTCTTCCTGGTGGCCGACGAATATCTGCGCGCCCAGTTTGCGCAACCGCTGCGTCGTCTCGCTATCGTGAAGATCCGAACCGCTCACCACGTAACCCGAATTCAAGAGGACCTCGGCGATGCCGCTCATGCCGATACCGCCGATCCCGACAAAGTGAACTCGATGTTTCTTGTGCAACATGAATAACCGTTTATCACTTTCGCCTTAGGCACGCGCCAATGCATAACATTCATCGACAATACGCGAAGCGGCATCCGGTCTACCGATCGCGCGCGCCGCCTTTGCCATCGCTTCAAGCCGTCTCTGATCCGCTATGTAAACGCGAATTCTTTGCGCCAAGCTTTCTCCGCTCACATTCCGATCAAGGATCATCTCGGCCGCTCCCTGGTCCGCCAATGATTTGGCATTCCACCGTTGATGATCGTAAATCGCATAGGGATAGGGTATGAGAATCGCCGCCTTACCGAAAGCGGTGAGCTCGGCCACCGTGGTCGCACCGGCGCGGCAGATCACGATATCGGCGCGCGCATAGGCTTCATCCATTTTTTCGATGAACGGAAGCACTTCGGCTTCGAACGCCAGGGCGCGATACGCTTGACTCATGGCGGCAAAATCCGCATGCCCGGTCTGGTGAATCACCTGCAGCTTGGGCGCCAGATCCGGCACCCGTTTGAGCGCATCGATGACAGCGACGTTGATGCGATGCGCGCCGGCGCTTCCACCGAATGCCAACAGCGTAAATTTACCGGCCTTCTTCACCTCCGGCAGCGTCTTCCAGCGGACCGGATTTCCCGTCTCCAACACCTTTGCGCTCGGCAGATAAGAGGCGCTTTCAGAATACGAGGTAAAAATTCTATCGACCACGCGAGCGAGCATTTTATTGGTAAAGCCGGGCTGAAGGTTCTGTTCCATGATTGCGCAGCGAATGCCGCGCAACTTTCCAGCCAACAGCAAAGGTCCGGAAGCATAGCCGCCGAGACCGACTATACAGTCGGGGCCGAATCTCTTAACAACGGCGAGCGACTGCAGCAGACCGGCGGGGATGCCATACAGTGCATCCAGATATCCGCGCAGCCCTCGGCCTTTGAGTCCTTTCACGGTGATCGTCTCCAGACGAAAACCCGCTTTTGACAGCACTCGCGCCTCGATTCCCTGTTCCGTACCGACAAACAAAATTTCCGTCATTGCATCACGTTGTTGAAACTCGCGCGCCACAGCCAATCCCGGGAACAGATGACCACCTGTTCCCCCGCCGGCCAGGATCACGCGCATCTTTACAATCTCCTGCGCGAGAGACCCAGCAGAATTCCCACTTCCGCGAGGTTGACCACCATGGCCGATCCGCCATAGCTGATGAATGGCAAAACCAGACCCTTGGTCGGCATAAGCCCCATCACCACGCTCATGTGAATCAATCCCTGCAGACCCAATAGAACCGTCAAACCAAAAGCCAAGTACTGCTGGAACGGCTCCTCGATTTTCGCAGTCAACCGCAGACCGCGCATGAGAATAACGCTAAACAAAGCCAAGACGATCAGCGCGCCCAACAAACCCATTTCCTCGCCGATTACGGAATACACGAAATCGGTATGCGCCTCGGGAAGGTAAAAAAGCTTCTGCCGGCTTTCTCCGAGTCCCCGGCCCCAAAACTGCCCGGAACCAAACGCAATGAGCGACTGAATCACCTGGAAACCACTACTGGACGGATCGCGCCACGGATCCATAAAAGTCATCAGGCGGCGCACGCGATATTCGGCGGTCAGCATCACATAGATCAGGACTGGCAGTGCCATCAGAGCCGTGCCCAAGAGATGAGGAAGGCGCGCCCCGGCGATAAAAAGCATCAGGTAGAGCACCACTGCCAAAATCAAGGCCGTGCCAAAATCCGGCTGCAGCAACAGAACCCCGAGCAGCGCGCCGGCAATCATGAGATGCGGCAAGACGCCTAAGGAAAATGACTTGATCTTTTCTTGCTTTCGCGCCATCGAATGGGCCAGGTAAAAAACCATGGCGAGCTTTGCCAACTCCGCCGGCTGAAAGGCGAAGCCCGGCAGCGCCAGCCACCGTCTGGCACCGCCGCGCATTATCCCGACCCCTGGGATGAGCACCAGGATCAATGCGAGAAAAGTGCAAGCCAGCAACGGATAGGCGAGACGACGCAGCGTTGCCGCCGGCATGAACGAACAGACCACCAGGCCCACCAGGCCCACCCCCAGCGCAATCAACTGCTTGCGAAAGAAGTAAGTGCCGTCGGCAAAACGCTCCTGGGAATAGAGGTAACTGGTGCTGAGCACCATTGTCAGTCCCATCGCTAACAAAGCGACGACAGCGAAACAAATCCATTTATCGACCGCGAGCGCTTCTCTCATAACGCCTGAACCAAGCTCTTAAAGGCCTTGCCCCTTTCGGCGTAATTGTGAAACATGTCGAAGCTCGAACACGCCGGCGACAACAAAACGACTTCTCCCGCTCGCGCGTGCGCTGCGGCATCACGGACGGCATGCGCCAAACTTTCTACGATCACCGTCTCGGTGAGATGGCCGAGCGCTTCAGCGATAATGTCTTTGGCGGCGCCGAACAGCACCAGACGCCGCACTCTGTGTTTGATAAGGGTTCTCAGCGGGCCGTAATCGCCGCCTTTATCGACGCCTCCGGCGAGCAAAATGATGGGTCCGGAAAAACTCGCCAGCGATTTTTGGACGGCGCCAACATTGGTGCCTTTGGAATCGTTGAAGTAACAAACGCCATTTTTCTCCCGGACGAATTCAAGACGATGCTCCAGGCCGGGAAAAGATTCCAACGTCCGCTGAATCACGTCTCCGGCCACGCCGATTGTCTTCGCGACGGCGACCGCGGCCATCATATTCTCGAC
>WHTF01000072.1 GCA_009379725.1 Deltaproteobacteria bacterium | reverse complement strand
GTCAAGCCGTACGCCATCCAATCGGCCTTTCCCGGTTTAAAATAAAAGACCTCTTCGAAGCCTAAAGTATCGAGCCGCCACGCGGCCCTGGGACCCAGATCTCACTGATAGTCGTAGCAATAAACGATCGTCGTTTTTTTCTTGTCCAACCAGGCGATGGTTTTTTCAGTGAGCTTGGCCAGCGGAATATTGACCGCTTCCGGCAAGTGCGCCCGCGCAAATTCTTTTGCCGGCAAGACTTCCATGAGTTGGGCGCCGTCTTTAACGCGCTGTTGCAGCTCCTCGCGTTCGATGATGATTTTGGACATGGGGCATCCTCCGTTAGATGAGCTCGCGCACTTTGTCCGAGAGCACCGTCCACGCGATCTTGGTTCGGTTCGGTTCGCCGCGCGCCAGCGACTCGGCGAAATTGGCAGCCTGATCGAGAGTGATTTTGGCCGGCAACGGCGGCACAAACGGATCGACTACCGCTTCGACGAGCGCCGGCCCGGGAGTCGCTAACGCCTGGTCGAGAATCGCCCCGCAATTGGCGGGGTCTTCAATAATGAAACCGGCGCCGCCGCAAGCGCGGGCGAATGCCGCGAAGTCGATAGGCTGCAGCTCGCAGCCGTATTCAGGATTGCCGAGAAATACCATCTGCTCCCACTTGATCATACCCAAGGTGTTGTTCTTGATGACGACGATCTTGATCGGCAGCTTGTAGCGCACCGCCGTGGCGAATTCCGCCATCAGCATGGAGAAACCGCCATCGCCGACAAAGCCGACGCATTGCCTTTCCGGATACGCGATTTGCGCGGCGACGGTGTATGGCAATCCGTTAGCCATGCTCGCCAGCGTACCCGACAACGAATACTTCTGGCCTCGTTTGGCTTTGAGCTGGCGTGCGAACCAAGTTGCGATCGTGCCTGAATCGGACGAGACAATAGCGTCGGGCGCCAGTCTTTTTCCCAACTCCCAGGCGACCACCTGGGGTTTCATCGGCTTGTCTTTCCTGGTGCCGCGCTCTTCCATAAGCTCCCACCACTCGGCCATGCCATCCTGCGCTCTTTTGAGAAAGCTCCGATCCTCGTTGCGTTCAAGCATCGGCAGCAAGCGCTGCAAGGTAAGCCGGCTGTCTCCGACCAAGCCTACTTCGACAGGATAGCGCAACCCGATGCGGGTCGCATCGATGTCGATCTGCACACCGCGCGCCTGCCCCGGCTTGGGCAAGAACTCGATATAAGGAAACGACGTGCCGATCATGAACAACGTGTCGCACTGCTCGATGGCCTCCTGAGACGGCTTGGTGCCGAGCAGGCCAATGCCGCCCGTGGTGAACGGGCTGTCGTCGGGAACGGCCGCTTTGCCCAACAGCGGTTTGATGATCGGCGCCGCCAACGTGCCGGCCAATTCTTCGAGTTCGTCGGTAGCCGCCAGCGCGCCCTGCCCCGCCATGATCGCGATTTTCTTGCCGGCGTTGAGAACGCCGGCGGCCGCTCGCAAATCTTTCTCCTCAGGCAGGCCCGCTCTAGTCGCGAATGCTGTTGACGTGTGTCCTGGAATGTTGCGCTTCGAATGCTGCTTGATCTCATGCTCCTGCAGATCGACGGGAAAGTTGATGTGCGCCACGCCGCGATAGCTCAACGCCGTGCGGCAGGCCAGATGCGTAACCTGCTCGACATGCGCCGGCCCCATGACCCGCGTGTTGTAGACCGCTACGTCCATGAAAACTCGATCGAGGTCGACGTCCTGCTGCGCGTGGGTATCGATCAGATCGTGAAAATGATGTCCGGTGATCGCCAGCACCGGTTGGCCGTCGAGCTTGGCGTCGTAAAGGCCGTTTAATAAATGGATGCCGCCGGGACCCGAGGTCGCCACGCAAACACCGAGCTTCCCGGTGTACTTCGCGTAGGCGCAAGCCATGAATGCGGCCGATTCCTCATGGCGAACTTGAATGAAGCGGATCTCTTCCTGCCGCTTGCGCAACGACTCCATAATGCCGTTGATGCCGTCACCCGGCAGCCCGAAAACGACATCCACTCCCCAATCCTGGATCGCCTCGATGAGAACGTCGGCGGCGGTTGTCATGATCCATCCTTTCCGTAAGCAGGGAACGGCCGCGACCGTCGTTCACGACAGCGTGCTGAAAGACCTGATTGCGGGACGCCAGCCACGCTGTCAACTGCTCCAGCCCGTGCTCAACCGGTCATAGAGACCATTGACCTGCCTTCCCTTGGGCCGGCGAGGCAATAGCGCGCGAGTGCGTTCTCTGCCCGCTGAGAAATAGCCCGCCAGTCCCAGCGACACTAGAGAGGGCCAGACAAAATGCGGCCGGCTTACAGCATAGACCGTGGCGGCGCTTGCAACCGCGATCAACAAGCGCGTCGCCGGCGACCAGCGCCGTCGCAGAATATCGAGGCGCTGTGGCCTCGGTTTGGGTTTGTCACCGCTCTGCAGTTCCGGCACGTTGCCGGGTTCCGGGTGCACGTCCAATCGATTCTCCACGGCGCACACGCCGCGCACGCCGGACACTTCCTCGATCAGCTGATCCACTTCATCGCTGCGCGCCGAACCGCTCAAGGTCACCCGGCCGGAATCGACTTGCACGTCAATGGCCGATGGATTGCGCACGACGTAGCCAAACTTTGCCCGTACTCTTTCTCTGAGCACTTCATCATCGATGTCGGTCTGAAATAACCGGGATCGCGTTACAGCCACGATGCCGTAGCTCCGGTTCAAGAGATCTCGGGCCGTCGCCGATGCGGTTTCGCGGGTTTTGATGCGAGCCCTGATTAATTGATCGCGCGCAAACGACTGCCGCCGCCGTCCAGCGTCCGGGTCAAGCGCGTACATCACGCCGGCGCCCAATACAGCCCCGGCGAGAAAAGTGATGGCGTCTTTCATATGGACCTCCAAGAATCATATCGCTTACCCAGCCTTGCGCCGGCGGGGCGCCGCCTCCTTCTTCTGCGCCTGGTCGACGCTGCGCCGCAGCAAATGCATGATATCGACCACCTTTCCTTCGGACTTTCGCGCTGGAGCTTTATCCTCTGAAACGATTTTGAGCCGGCCGCTTTTGATCTTTTTGTCGATCATTTTGAGCAGATCTTCCCGGTACTCATCATGATATTGTTTTGGCTTCCATGCGCCGGCCATGCTTTCGACCAGCCGTTCAGCCATCTTTAACTCGCCGGCGCTAATTTTGAACTGCTTGCTGCCGGCCTTCGGGATATCCAAGTTGCCGGCGTCTCGCAGCTCATGATCGAATCGCAGCAGGTTCAGAACGAGCATCGAACCGTGGGGAATCACCGCCGCCAAATGTTGCCGCGTGCGAATAACCACTCTGGCGATGGCAACCTTGCTTAATTTGTCCAGCACTTCACGCAACAACGAGTAGGCACGCCCGTTGTCGAGCGGCCCGAGATAATAAGGCTTGTCGTAGTACATCGGACTGATTTCACCGCCAGCGACAAAGTCGAGAATATCGATGGATTGGGTCGCCTCGACGTTGGCCTTACGAAACTCCGCGTCGGTCAAAGTGACGTAATCGCCTTTTTTATACTCGTATCCTTTTATAATCTGATTCCAAAGAACCTCTCTGCCGGTTTGCTTATTGACGCGCTGATATTTGATCGGCGCAAAATCGCGCCGGTCGAGTAGATCGAAATCCAGCGAGCTTGACGCCTCGGCGGCATAGAGCCCCACCGGTATACTCACCAGGCCGAAACTGATGCTCCCTTTCCAGATCGCGCGCCCGCTGGACTTATTTTTTTTGCTCTTTTCCTTCTTTGAACGCGCCATGATTCAATCGGCTCCCCGCAGCGGCTTTGGGTTTTTTGTCCGGCACGACTGCTCATCTTTTTTCGGTTTTACCTTGACGGTCGCGCCGCGAGCCTTTTCGCCCTCTGTGCGAACCCGGCCCTTTCCTCGCTTCTTGTCACGCTCCATCCGGGCATGCTTCATTAACTTCTTCTTTCTTCCTTTACCTGATCTCAGTGAAGAACGTTAAACTGGGATCTCTGACTCTTGGACCGTCGCGTGGTCCGATCGATGACCGCGATGCAGGGCCGGCGCCTCGTATCATGAAAGTTATCGCTTCGGTGCGGCCGGCTCGGAAATCCCTTCGAGAGCTTCGGCCGCTGCTTCCTTGTCATCGGAGCGAACCGAGATATCGCCGAGGGAAACGATACCGACAAGTTGTCGATCCTGATCGAGTATCGGCAGCCGTCGAATCTGACCTGCCTCCATCACCGTCGCCGCCTCTTCAACATCCTGATCCTCGAAGCAGTAAAAGAGATCCTTGGTCATGATCTCCGACACCCGGGTATCTGAAGGATTACGTCCTTCTGCCGCTAGGCGCACGGCAATATCACGGTCGGTGAGCACACCGGTTAGTTTTTGGCCGTCACAAACCGGAATCGCGCCGATGTCGAGCTGTTTCATTTTGGCAGCCGCGTCTTTCACCGCCGCGTCGAACGGCACCACTTCAACGTCTCTGGTCATAATTTCTCTAATTTGCATAAAGGACCCCTCCTAAAGTTTTATTTTTTAAAAAACAAATGGGTTGAATAGTTTCAAGCCGCAAACGATGTGCCAAAAACAGATCTGCCAGACTACTCGATATAACTGAGTGAGCAGCGCGGCGGAGTTTCCGCTATGCTAGTTTTGGGACATGTCGGTAAGAGATAAACGCGATAGCGGGACATCCGTTTGAATTCAGGTATCTGGTGTTGGGTTTTAGGTTTTAAGCCAAACACCCACAACCCAGAACCTAACACCCGACTTGCGTTTTAGGCTTTTGGCTGATGGCATTAAACCCGGCACCCATACCCATAACCTAAGACCCGCCTTAAGGCGCCGTCTTCACCCAGCAGCGCAGCACTTCAGCCACACTCCACGCCTGGGCGATACATCCATGCGGCGTCCAGGGATATTCGGCATCGAAAACTTCACTGATCGAACCGATGCCGTGGTGATTCATATGCGGAATGAAACCTTGCAAGAGCGCATGCGCTCCGGCGCGATCTGCAGGATAAACTTTGAGCCATGCGTCGATCAGCGGGCCGATCAACCATGCCCAGATCGTGCCTTGATGGTAAGCGGCATCGCGCGCGCGAATGTCGCCGAAGTATCTGGCTTTGAAGTCGGGGTGTTCGGCGGCAAGCGAGCGCAGCCCGACCGGTGTCACCAGGCGCTGATAAACCGTTTCCAGCACCCCTTTCCATCGAGCCGGATCGAGAATCGGATGCCGCAGCGAGATCGCCAATAGTTGATTTGGCCGGCACGCCGCGTCATTTCCCTCCGCGCCATTGCCATTGATGACATCGTAAAGATATCCTCCCTTGGCATACCAAAAACGATGGTTAAATGATTGTTGGGCTTTGTCGGCCCACTGATTCAGCTTGCGCGCCATTGCCTGATCTTCTTCTTCGCTGACCCATTGTTGAAGAAGCCGGAGCGCGTTATACCACAAAGCATTGATTTCAACCGCTTTACCGCGGCGCGGTGTCACTACCCAATCGCCGACCTTGGCGTCCATCCACGTGAGCTGGTAACCTTCCTCGCCTTGGCGCAGCAGCCCATCCTCGGCATCGACACGTATGCCGAACAGAGTTCCCCGCAGATGGATTTCGACAATTTCAATCAGCTTGGGCAGCAAAAACTTGAGTGTCCAGCGGTCGCCGGTGGCTTGAACGTAGCGATCGATGGCGTGAAAAAACCACAAGGTCGCGTCGGCCGTATGATAGAGCCCTTCCCGGCTTCCTTCGGGAAAAAGATTCGGAATCAGTCCATAGCGAATACTCTTGGCAAAATTGCGCAATATCCAGCCGGCTTCCAAAAATCGATGCGTGACCAGGGTCAGTCCTTCCAAACTGATCATCGTGTCGCGTCCCCAGTCGGTAAACCAATGATAGCCGGCAATCACGGTGCGCATTTCATCTCCCGATGCTTGCGATCGAGTCTGATCTGCCAGGCGGCCCGCCGGCGTCGCGATGAACTGATCGGCAGCGAGCACCAGTTCGGCGGTAAAACCCGAATGCGCCTTGCTGTCGGCGAATGCAATAAGGCGTGTGCGGCGAACGAGTTCCGCTGCCACCGCTTCGGCGGGACGCAGGGCTCGGATTACTTCCCAGGATTCGGTGGATGCCACCAGCGTGGTTTCTTCGCCCGCGGATACATCGATGAGAAAGGCCCCCGGAGTCCAGAGGTCGCCGATGGCATCGTAACCTCGCTGTCCTTCGCGCAGATAGCGGACGCTTTCGATTTTTTTGCGGTCGATGAGGAATTCGCCCTTGCCATAGAGCAGCATGCGCAACGGCGGCAACGTTCCGGTGGAGATCTCGTACTGGTCTTCCAATACCGTGAGCACGTAAGGCTCGTCGGGCTGCACATGGACGTCAGCCCCATGACGGCGGAATTGGATGAGCGGGCGCAGCTTGAGGCGAATGCCGTCAGGGCAAGCGAACAGTTTGTAGGTGACGTGAACGGTGTTCTGCCGATATGGAAGATGAAGCGACTTTTCCAGCATCCAATCGTCGATTTGATAACGCCAGACGGGCAGACCCATTTCCAGGCGAAATTCCAATAACGATGCGCATAACTCGTCGGAGTCGCCGTAGCGGGTGCTGAGCTGCACGATACGGTCGTCGAGGAAGTGAATTTCCTCGTTCAGGTCGCTCAACATGCGCATTCTTCCCAACGGCGCTGGAAAGGCCGCCACCAAAAGGCCGTGATAGCGACGCGTCATCGCCCCTGCAACGGTGCCGGATGCGTAGCCGCCAAGGCCATTGGTGACCAGCCATTCCGGATGGCCGGTATTATCCGGTGCATCGGCTTTCAGCGGTGGAACATCAGTCAGTTTGCGCACGATCAAGGGGTTCATCGAGGAGCACCTGCAAGGACATAGGCGCTTTTGCCGCTAACAAACCAGCCTGTTTCGCTCTCCACCGGCACAGCCCCGCCGCCGCCGTAACGGGGATGCTCACTGAACCACACGACGCGCCAGATCATGCCGTCCGGCGGCGCCAGCAGCGGTTCCGGTATAGGGCTGAGAAGAATATCGGCACCGAGATTGACCAGCAGCAGCCGCTGCGCGCCATCGGGCGCGGAGAATCTGAGAACAAAAGCATGATCTTTGAGCACGGCCCCGTCTACCGCGCCGGCTCTTGGTGAATTGAAAGCCGGATCTTCACGCCGCAAGCGAAGAAGATCGCCGTGCAATGCATAAGTCTCGTGGTGGCGCTGCCGCTCGGACAGATCGAGCTTGCACGACGCAAAGACCTTTGAATCGGTAGGATCGGGAAGCTGCGACTGCATCTCCTCTGTCGCCAAATTGGGAAACTGGCGCAGGAATTCCAGCCGACCTTTTTTCACCTTATCGGCCAACTCACCTTGATGATCGGCAAAATAGGCGAAAGGCGTTGAAGCAGCGAACTCCTGACCTTGAAACAGCATGGGCGTCTGTGGAGAGAGAAGAAACAACGCGGTCATGACACGATACAGTGCCGGATCCGAGAGGCGATGGACGCGCCAGCCTCGACCTTCATTGGCGATCTGATCGTGATTCTGCAGATAATTGATGAACGCCGGCGGCGGAAGCCCCGCGGTCGAATCGCCGCGAGGTTTTTTTTGCCAGCTATAGTATTGTCCCTGAAAGAGATATCCATGCTTCGCGCCAGAGATGAACTCCTGCGGAGTACCGCGGTAATCCGAGTAATACGCCTCATTGCGTCCCGTCAAGGCCGCCATCGCGGCATGGTGGAAATCATCGTTCCATAAGCCATCGATGCCGTAGCCATTATCGGCAAACGATCGCAGCAGCTTGCTATTCTGAGGTTCGTTTTCACCAATCACGACAGCCAATCTCGGCGCCGCTGCTTGACGCACGGTTTCGACTAGTTCGCGCAGGATATGCTTTTCCGATGCATCGAACAGCGCTTGGGTGGCGTCTAAACGCAACCCGTCGAGATGAAATTCGGCGATCCAGTAGCCGGCATTGGTGCGAAAGAACTGCCGCACGTGAGCGGAATCGGGGCCATCGAAATTAACCGCTTCGCCCCAATCGGTGTCGTAGCGATCGGTAAAGTAATCCTTTGAAAACTCTTTCAAGAAATTTCCGGTAGGACCGGCATGGTTGTAAACCACGTCGAGAATCACCGCCAAGCCGCAACAATGCGCTTCATCGACAAAGGCGCGGAAATCATCCGGCACGCCGTAGAGCCGGGTCGGCGCGAAAAAATTAACACCGTCATAGCCCCAACCGAAGACGCCGCAGAAATCATTGACCGGCATGATCTCGAGCATGGTCACGCCAAGTTTTTTCAACTCCGGCAGCTCTCGAACAGCGGCTTGCCACGAACCTTCCCGAGTAAAAGTACCGATATGCAGCTCGTAAATCACTTGGCCGTCGAGCCGTACTCCTGGCCACTGGGCATCGCGCCAGTTGAACTGACTCGGATCTATGATCATCGAGGGACCCAGTGGGCCTTCGGGCTGATATCGCGAGGCCGGGTCTGGCAGTAACTGATCTGCTCCGTCCAATCGAAAGCGATAGAGATCCCCCGGCTTGCAACCGGCGACCCAGCCGGAAAAATATCCGTCCGCGTCCCGCTCCAGCGCTTTTCCCGGTTCGAGTCGATCGTCGCATCCGATAACCACTTCAACCCGCGTGGTTGGCGGCGTCCACACCCGGAAGTGAGTTCCCGAACCCGCGGCCGGCTCGGCGCCGATGGGGTAACGCCTGGTCCAAGATTCAGCAGCGGCTTCAACCGGCACTGATTTGATATTTACACCGTCGGGTTGCAATGGGCGAGATACCACATTCATAAATATTCTCACTTACTTTTCCGAGTCGAGGCATCTACTGCAGGAGTTTATGACTGCAGAAGACTCGTGTCGCTTTAGATTTAAAATATTTGCATCCTGATCCAATCGCCGATGGCGGCGTTACGCTCGTACGATGATTGGCTAACTGATATGTGCTCCAGGAAGTGCAATGCCTATACCAATGAACACGTTGAGAGAACAGCGAAGATCTATGACAAAGAAGCTACAATGACGACCAAACGGATTGCCGTGTTCTAGAAATAGGAAAGCGCGCTTTCCTGTTCTGAATATGGGACGAAAGCAGCACACATAGGGACATTTGAAAAAGACCGATCGCTTCGCCAAGACAATCGTATTTTGCGTCGATCAGGAACACGCAGATGAGATGCGGCGCGCGCTCAATAATCTCAATGATGATTTAGTCAAGCGGTATCCCGATTATGTCTGCCGCATTACCTCCGACGAAAAAAGTGTAGGCAAAGGATACCTGAGCAAGTTCCAGGAGCTCGAAACCACCACTCCCGCAATCGTGACCACTTCCCAATTACTCACGACCGGCGTGGATATACCGACCTGCAAAAACATCGTGATCGCCCGCGTGGTCAGCTCGATGGTGGAGTTCAAACAGATCATCGGCCGGGGAACGCGGGTGCGAGACGACTACGGTAAATATTATTTCAATATTCTCGATTACACCGGCTCCGCAACTCGGCTGTTCGCCGATCGAGATTTTGACGGCGAGCCGGTGTTAGTAACCGAGCAAGAAATGACAGAAAGTGGTGAAGCAATATCGGAGATAACAACCGAGCAAACGACGGTCGCCGAATTCGAAGCAGAGAGTGAGCCAACGATCGCCGATGATTCAGAAGGCGTCCGGCGCAAATACTACTTCGATGGCGGTCAGGTCGAGATCGCTGCCCATTTGGTCTATGAGCTCGATCCGGACGGCCGGCAACTGCGCGTCGTTAAGTTTTCCGAATACGCCGCTGAAAAAGTCCGAACGCTTTACCCCACAGCGGCAGACTTGCGCAAGCAGTGGGCCAACCCCGCGCTGCGCGCTGAAATCATCGCCAAGCTGGAAGAGCGTGGTATCGACTTCGATGAATTGAGATCATCGAGTAACCAGCCCGAAGCAGACCCGTTCGATCTACTCTGTCATTTGGCGTTTGCCGGTCCCTTGCGTACGCGACGCGAGCGGGCCGACCGGGTGAGGAAAGAAGAAAGAGATTTCTTCGATAAATTTGGTCCCGAAGCTAAAGCGATACTCGCCGATCTTCTAGAGAAGTATGCCGAGCATGGCACCGCGCAGTTTGTGATTCCTGACGTCCTCAAGGTCCCGCCGATTTCAGAACGCGGCAACGTCATTGAGGTCGCCAGTCTTTTCGGCGGCCCGGAGAAGCTTAAGGAAGCAGTCAATGAGCTGCAAGCATTGCTCTATGCGGCATAATCCTCCAAACGCAGGCTTAGCGACGACGGCAAAACCTTACATTCAATGTAAGGTTTTTGTTCCGACGATAGATCAAGTTCTATATAAACCCTTAATTAATTTTAAGTATTTTGCTAAAATGGAAGAGTTGCACAAACCTTCAAGTTAATATAAGGTTTTAGCATGGATAATAGAGTTGAGAAATCCCACCGCCTTTTTGAAGTGGCTGAGAGCCAGCAGGGGTATTTCACATCAGCCGATGCCAAGAGTTTGGGCTATGACTATCCACATCAGCATTTTCACGTTAAACACGGGAACTGGATTCGAGTAGACCACGGCATTTATCGTCTTAAAAAATTTCCCGCTGCGGCTCATGAAGATTTGATGAGGTGGTGGCTGTGGAGTCGAAAGAAAGCTGTCATTTCACACGAGTCTGCGGCCGCGCTATATGAGTTAGGAGATTTGCTCCCTTCAAAGATTCATCTAACTGTGCCGCCCAATTTTCGGAGGAGGACGACTAAGAACCTCGTCCTTCATAAAGCAGACTTGAACAAGGCGCAAATAGAGAAGCGAGACGATCTCCCCGTTACCACGCCATTGCGCACGGTGTTCGATCTTGCACGCACGCATTTGGATCACGAAAGATTATCGGCAGTTGCGCAAGGTGCCATACAAAAGGGCCTCTTGACTAGAAAAGAACTGCTAGAGGCGCTCGCGAAGATGCCAAAAGGCGTCGATCCATCGACTCAAGCCACGCTGCAATTAGCCGCGACTGTTGAAGGCCACACTGAATACGTCAACCACGCGGCCACCGATGACCTACCCCAAGTTAGAGAAAGGTCTGTTAGGCTGGTTCAACCAGAGATCTCGATTCAAGAGATTCTGCGCGAACTCAAAGGCGGGCTCCAACGGATTTATGGGGAACGGTTACGGGGAGTTTATCTTTTTGGCTCCTACTCGCGTGGGGAGGCGGATCAGGAATCCGATTTCGATGTCCTGGTTGTTCTGCAGGATTTTACGCGCTACGCGCTTGAAGTTGATCGCACCGCGGAGCTAACCGCGGATCTTTCGCTGAAACACGGGGTTACGATCAGCCCGGTGTTTTTCCGTGAAGACGAGTGGTTGCATGATATTACGCCTTTTTTATCCAACGTTCGTGACGAGGCCGTCCCCGCTTGAAAGAGACAACTGAGAAATTATTGGAAAAAGCCTCTCGGTCGGTGCAGGCTGCCGAGAATTTGGCAAAGGATGGCGACGCGGAGTTCGCCGTCGGTAGAGCTTATTATGCAATGTTTTATGCCGCTCAAGCTTTGCTTAATGAAAAAACGTTCCGGTTTCGAAGACATTCCGGGGTGCACAATGCTTTTGCTGAGCAGTTCATCAAATCGGGATTAATCGATAAGAGATATCATCGGTGGCTTGTGGCTGCTTTCAATAAACGTATCACCGGCGACTATGGCATAGAGTCCGACTTAACGCTTGAGGATGCGAGTTTGTTGATCGGGCAAGCACGCGAGTTGATCGACGCGGCGAGACAGTATCTTGAAAAAGGAAACTAGTTCATGACCCAAACTACGAAGTCAAAAACACTCAATCGCTGACCACCGCGCAGCGGCTTTCATCCATCGTTAAGTCGTGCCGTGACATCATGCGCAAGGACAAGGGGCTCAACGGCGATCTCGACCGGCTGCCGATGCTGACGTGGATCATGTTCCTAAAGTTTCTCGATGATATGGAGCATATCGCAGAACAGGAAGCCCGGATCTCCGGCAAGCGGTTTCGCCCGGCGCTCGAATCGCCTTATCGGTGGCGCGACTGGGCGGCGAAACAAGACGGCATCACCGGCGACGAGTTGATTGCCTTCGTGAACAATGAAGAAGCAGTCAGATCTCAGTGCGTATTACGATGCGGATGAAAATTGGAAAGCCCCGTCATAACTAACTGTAATTGGGACCTGGCCTTTATTTCTTGAATATTCTACGTTTTTTGTGAGTAGATCTCACGACGTACCGTCATTGGTTAATCGATGACGCTTCGGCATCCTCGCTTACGACCAACGGCGCTAAGGCTAAGGATGATTAGCAAAGAGACTTTGTGTTTCACGTACGGTTTCCCGAACAACTTCGAGTGGACGGCCGTTTGCCTGCTTGGAACTGTTTTCGCAAGCGGGCAAAATAATGGTATAGAACCTTTCCGAGGTGGGCGTTGGCTGTTACCAAACACAAGAAATCGTTATCCTATCAACTCACGTTAAAGGGGCTTGATTCTCCCGGCGGGACTATTCCGGTCAAAGCCTTGATGGAAATCTGCGATCTCCTGCTGGGTACGGCTGAGCGCGGGCCTTCGGCTTGTGATTGAAGGCAGTAGCGTTAGACCCGGCAGGTTGCCTAACTGGTTGACGAAATCCCTGGACTTGACGGTCACTGGGCTTGGTAAGGGCTCGACGGTTCTGAACATCGAAGCGCCATTTCTCGGCGCGACGGCGAAAGACCTAATACGGCAGCAAGATTTCTGGTATGTGGTGCCGAAGCCCGACGACACAGCATTTACCCTGCTGGCAAAGTCGGTGCATGACACAACGGCCGAAGAGTTGGACAGCGATGCCTATGATGCCGGGATTCTGGATAGTCTTTTGCAATTTAAAGGTTTTTTAAAAGGCAGCGCCGATAAGATCGAGCTTCGCTGTAAAAGCCGGCGCGCGGAAAATTTTGCCCTCGGAGATAAGGAACTCGAAAAGATGCGAAGATTGAAGACCAAGACTCCAGAACCGCGGGCCTGCGTTCTGTCCGGCCAGCTGGATGCCATCGAACATAGTCGGCGGACAAAGACTTCGACCATCTTAATGGGTTGTTCCTCGATCTCGTCTATATAGACCGCAATCTAACCGTGGCGGATATCTGACTACGTAACCATCGCCAGCATCGGTCATCGCCAGGGTCTGGCTTTCACTTCACAATCTGGAAACCGAACGGAAAAAAGAATCAGGCGGGAAGAACGTTCGCTGCCCCTAACCATCGCTCAAGATCAGATTTTCGGTGGACAGGCTGAAAATATCGGATGACGAGTACCGTTTAGAAGCACTCAGAACCTCGAGACCGATCACCCTTCCTTCGGTGTCAACTCGGTAAGAGAGGGTGGATCACCTCTTCTTACCCTGACTTACGAGCGGCTCTTTCGTAAGCTCACCCGTATCAGATAACGGAAGCGAGACTATGAACGCGGTGCCTTTTCCTAACTCGCTAACGTAATGCACGGTTCCACGGTGTTCACTGATAATCTGCTCTACAATCGGAAGTCCCAGACCAGTCCCGGAGGGCTTGGTGGTTTTGAAGAGCTGAAACACGTCTAATCCCTCAGGGATACCCTTCCCAGTATCAGTGACTTCTAGAATCACACGGTCGGCCTTCCGGTATGCCCTGCACTTCAGGGTTCCTCCCTTCGGCATGGCTTCAACCGCGTTTTTGCAGAGATTTAGAATCACCTGTTTGATCTTCTCTCGATCCACCGCGATCAATGGCACGTTGTCATCAAATTCAAGCTCAAGGGTGATTCCACACTCTTCATAATGCTGGGCCGCAGGAGCGAGAACCTCGTCAAATATTTGGCGCGGGTTGCTCGGTTGAATTTTTACGCTCCCGGGCCTCGCAAACGAGCGATAATCATCGAGTAATGCAGTCAGCCGCTGAAGTTCTTGACGCGATATTTCAAGTGTCTCTTCCACGACCGGATCATGAACCAGTTCACGGATCAGCCCGCTCAGAATCTGCAGGGAGGTCGAAAGGCCGTTCAAGGGATTGCCGATCTCATGAGCAAAAACAGCAGCCGTTGTTCCCAAGGTGGCCAGTCGTTCAGTCTCGCGAAGTCTTTGCTCCGTTTCTTTGCGTTCGGTAATATCGCGGACAACTTTGGCAAATCCACACAATTGTCCGCCAGTATCGTAGAGCGCCGTGATCAATACATTGGCCCAAAATACCGACCCATCCTTTCGAACACGCAAGTTTTCTTCTTCGTATCGTCCTTTAGCCGCGGCTACTTCCAATGATCGATTTGGCTTACCGGCCTGAATGTCCTTTGGCCGATAGAAACGGGAGAAATGTTTCCCAATGATTTCTTCCGCTTGGTAGCCTTTGATCCGTTGCGCGCCGGAGTTCCAGGTGGTAACAACACCCTCCAAATTCAACAAGTAGATGGCATAGTCCTGAACACCCTCCACCAGCAGCCTGAATTGCTCCTCGCTTTGTTGTAGCTTCCCTACCGCAGTCTCCCGCTTGGCATTTCGGGTTTGCAACTCCCGATTTATCTCTTCCGGGTGCCTTGTCATAGATTTGATTTCGTTGCCTCTTTCTTTTGTTCGTACGCGACACGACCTGGCTGACGAAGAGACGCCAATGCCAATGCCTTAGGGTCAGTTGCCAGCCATCCAGGTTTATCGCATTTTAGAGGCGAGGCCCAATGTTGGAAAGAAGATTACTTAAGGACAACGGCTTCTCCATATAGACCGCCCCTAAGGCTTCAACCTCTGATTGGACTTGAGCGGAGCCAAAGGCCGTGATCAAAATGAGCCGTTTTCCCGGAGATCTCTCCCGCTGATGTTTTAAGATGTCGATGCCATTGATCGTTCCCGATAGCCGGAAGTCTGATATGACGGTATTGAAATCGATGCGCGAAATTAAATCGACGGCAGCTTCGCCGGTTTCGGCTTGATGAACATTATGACTGGCGCGCTGAAGAAAGATCGTGATGTTTCTGCGCGCGACCGGCTCGTCCTCGACCACAAGTATGTTGCACGGCATGCTATTCTAAACCTCCTTCATGTTTTCCTTGTCGTGCTTATAGCATTTGGGGATTAATGTAAAATGTTGCCGTCCCGATACTACTTAACATCACCAGGCGCGATCGGATATGTTTCGACCTGGCAAGAGAGTAGGGAGTTGAGTACTTACGCCAGATTGGAGAGCTGGCAATATCATCGGAATTTAGCGGGTAGATGGCTACTATCGTTTTATATATGAAATCGCCAGATGATTGGCTTACCGCTATTATTGCGCTTGCTCCGGCCGTCTGTGACAGAAACTACAGGATTTATTTTCGATGTCCTTCTGCTTATGGCTTAAATGTCCACAGCCATTGCAACGAATCCCAATGATCTCGCCTTTTTCATCGGTAATGTATTGATAGCTCGGAGCGGCGGCTCGCTGGCGAAGGTCATACCACATGAGAAAAACAAAAAGCCCCGAAGCCGCTAGGGCGCAGAGTAAAAAAAACGGGTGAAGAATTACGCCCAGCAGTAGAAAAATACCCACCGCCCAAGCGGTCCCCTCTGCTACATCAGTAAAGTCTTTCACGCGATCTCCTCTACTATAAGCCAAGGCTCCCAAGCCGGACATTTTAAGACGGACTGTTGCAAATATTTTAACATGCCATTGGTTGATGAGAAGCCGGGTCAGGTAAAATCCCGATCGATGCGACAGACGCTGGAGAGGGGCGCTGACCTAGAAGAAAGCAAGGAAGCGTCAGGCCTGAATCTGGATCCTGCTGAAAAACCTCCTCAAGAAATCTCCCGTGAGTTTCTACTCTACGCAGTCATAGAGAACGATGGATCAAGTCGTTAAAAGAGGCGAACCAACAAACTCCTAACGTTTTGCCGGGTCATAGCCGAGAATCGGCGAAAGCCAGCGCTCCACTTCCGACACTTTCATTCCTTTTCTCGCGGCGTAGGACTCGACCTGGTCCTTGCCGATGGCGCTCACGGCAAAATAATGCGACTGCGGATGGGCGAAGTAGAGTCCGCACACTGACGCCGCCGGATACATCGCGAAGCTCTCTGTCAGTGCAATCCCCGTGGCCTCGCTTACCTTGAGTAAATCGAAGATGATCGGTTTTTCGGTGTGATCCGGTTGGGCCGGGTACCCCGGCGCCGGGCGGATGCCGCGATACTTCTCGGCAATCAGATCTTCAGTCTTTAGGTTTTCTTCTTTCCCATATCCCCAATCATCGCGCGCTCGCTTATGCAGATATTCGGCGAAGGCTTCCGCCAAGCGATCGGCCAGCGCCTTGGCCATGATGGAGTTATATTGATCGTTGTCTTTTTCGAAACTCTCGGCCAATTCCTGGGTGCCGTGGCCCGCCGTCACGGCGAACGCGCCGATATAATCGACCCGGCCGCTCTCCCGCGGCGCGACGAAATCGGCCAGAGCCAACTGCGGCTTGCCGCGCTGGCTCTCCTTCTGCTGGCGCAAGGTGTGAAAACGCGCCAGCTCCTGCTTACGAATCGTGTCGGTGTAGAGCACGATGTCATCGCCATCGCTAGTGGCTGGATAAAAACCATAAACGGCGCGCGCGCTGAATAGCTTCTTATCGACGATCTCCGCGAGCAATTCTTGAGCGTTGTCGAACAGCTCCCGCGCCGCTGGCCCGCGCACCGGGTCCTTCAATAAATCCGGGTATCGGCCACGCATCTCCCAGGTATGAAAAAATGGCGACCAGTCGATAAACGGCACCAACTCCGAAAGGGGAAAGTCCTTGAGCACGCGAAGGCCGGTAAACTCCGGCACGCTGATATGCTGTTCATCCCACTCTGTGTGCAATCGGTGGCGCAGCGCTTCTTCGTAGGTCATCAACTGCGTGCCGACGCGATTCTCGAACTGCTTGCGGATCTCTTCTTGCTCCAGACGATTCTTTACTTTTAAGGCCTGCCGCGCTTCCGGATTAATCAGTGTGCCCACCACCGGCACCGCACGGGACGCATCGACGACATGAATCGTTTCGTGCCGGTAAGACGGCGCAATCTTCACAGCCGTATGGCGCTTGCTGGTCGTCGCGCCGCCGATCAGCAGCGGTATCTCAAGACCGCGCCGCTCCATCTCGCCGGCGACGTGAACCATTTCGTCCAGGGATGGCGTGATCAAACCGCTGAGGCCGATCATATCGGCTTTCTCTTGAATCGCGGTGTCGATGATTTTATCGGCGGGAACCATCACGCCCAAATCGATCACGTCGTAGTTATTACAGTTAAGCACCACACCGACGATGTTTTTGCCGATATCGTGAACGTCGCCTTTCACCGTGGCAAAAACCAGCTTGGTGCGTTTCTCGATTTGCTTGGCTACCCTTTTTTCCTCTTCCAAAAAAGGGGTGAGGTAAGCCACCGCTTTCTTCATGACACGGGCGCTCTTGACCACTTGCGGCAAAAACATTTTGCCCGAGCCGAATAAATCGCCGACCACGTTCATGCCGTCCATGAGCGGACCTTCGATGACCGATAACGGTTTGTCGTACTTGCGCCTGGCTTCCTCGACATCCTGATCGATGAAGTCGGTCAGGCCTTTGACCAGCGCATGGGACAGTCGCTCTTCCACCGTGCCGGTGCGCCAGCCGTCGTCTTTAGCCGCGACCTTGCCGGCCTGTTTGTAGGTTTCGGCGAACGTAACGAGGCGCTCCGTGGCGTCGGGCCGCCGGTTCAGCAACACATCTTCCACCAACTCGAGCAGGTCTTTGGGAATCTCTTCATAAACCGCAAGCATGCCGGGATTGACGATTCCCATATCCATTCCAGCTTTGATGGCGTGATAGAGAAATGCCGAATGCATGGCTTCGCGCACGGGATTGTTGCCGCGAAATGAAAACGAGATGTTGCTGACGCCGCCGCTGACCTTGGCCAGGGGCAGGTTCTGTTTGATCCATCGCGTGGCTTCGATGAAGTTTACGGCGTAATTGTTGTGCTCTTCGATGCCGGTGCCGACGGTTAGAATGTTCGGATCGAAAATAATGTCCTGCGGCGCAAAACCGACCTGTTCGGTAAGAATTTTGTAGGAACGCGCGCAAACTTCAATTTTTCTTTCAAAGGTGTCAGCCTGTCCCCGTTCATCAAAAGCCATGACGATTACGGCCGCGCCATAGCGGCGAATGAGCTTCGCCTGGGCGATAAACTTCTCTTCGCCTTCCTTCATACTGATCGAGTTGACGACGCCCTTGCCTTGCAAGCATTTCAGCCCGGCTTCGATCACTTCCCACCTGGAGCTATCGACCATCACCGGCACCCGAGCGATTTCCGATTCGCCGGCGATGAGCCGGAGGAACTTCTCCATGGCCGCCTTAGAATCGAGCATCCCCTCGTCCATGTTGACGTCGATGATCTGTGCGCCGCCCTCCACCTGTTGCCGCGCGACGCTCACGGCTTTATCGTAATCGCCGGCCAGAATAAGTTTGGCGAACACCGGCGACCCGGTCACGTTGGTTCGTTCGCCGACATTGACAAAGTTAGATTCGGGCCGCACGGTGGCACTCTCTAATCCGCTTAATCGGAGATAAGGTTCAACTGCGGGAGGCACGCGCGGCGGCAGCCCTTTGATCGCCTGAGCTATCAATTCGATGTGTGCGGGAGTCGTGCCGCAGCAGCCGCCGACGATATTTAACCAACCGTTTTCGGCCCATTCGCGTAGTTGCGGCGCCAGGCTTTCGGGGGTTTCGGGAAAACCGGTCGGCAGCAGTGGATCGGGCAATCCGGCGTTGGGATGGCTGCTCATGTAGACCGGCGCGATCCGCGACAGTTCTTCGATGAGCGGGCGCATTTCTTTAGGGCCGAGGGCGCAATTCATCCCTACGCTCAGCAGCGGCACATGCGAAATCGAGTTCCAGAACGCTTCAACGGTTTGCCCGGTCACGCCGCGGTTGCTGCCCGGTTGTATGAAAGTGACCGACGCCATCAGAGGGAGCTGAATCCTACGCTCGTCGAACAAAGTGGCAATCGCGAAGAATGCCGCTTTCGAATTAAGCGTATCGAAAATCGTTTCCACCAGAAGCATGTCCGCGCCGCCGTCGATCAATCCGCGTGCCTGCTCATAATAGGCCCGGAACAATTCTTCATAGGTTACCCCGCGTGTCGCCGCGCTGTGCACGTCGGTAGAAATCGAACAGGTGCGATTGGTCGGGCCGATGGCCCCCGCGACAAAGCGCGGCCGCGCGGGATCCTTCGCCATCACTAACTCGACCGCCTTCCTGGCGGCTCGCGCGCCCGCGACATTCATGTCGTACACGTCGGGCTCCAGCGTGTAATCAGCCATGGAAATCGATGTCGAATTAAACGTGTTGGTTTCGACGATATCGGCGCCTGCCTCCAGATACTGCCGGTGGATATCGGTAATCAGTTCGCTCTGGGTCAGACAGAGCACGTCGTTGCAACCTCGCAGGTCCTTGGAATGTTTCGCGAAGCGGCTGCCGCGAAAATCAGCCTCATCGAGCTTATGGGACTGGATCATCGTCCCCATAGCGCCGTCAAGGACAAGAATTCTTTCTTCCAGCAGCCCGCGTAACACTTTTTCGGTGTCGGTCATCTCTTTATTTTCCTGCCTCGCTTCTGGCTTGGATTCTTTGG
>WHTF01000071.1:6118-19911 GCA_009379725.1 Deltaproteobacteria bacterium | reverse complement strand
GACGGCGATTCCGTTTTATTGCAATATCCCATTATTCAGCTATCTGTTTCTGCGCGGCCGCTGCCGCTCATGCCGGGAGTGGATTTCCTTTCGTTACGTTGCCGTCGAGCTTTTGATGGCGGTTTTGGCGGTGGCTCTTTTCTATCAGTTCGGTTTAGGTCTGGCATTTGTCGTCGGATTTGTTTTTGTCGCGGCTTTGATCGTTATCTCGTTTATCGATTTGGACGTCCGGATCGTTCCCGACGTGATTAGCTTGCCGGGAATCGTCATCGGCCTTTTGTTCTCGGTTGTTGGCCGTTACTTGATCAGTGATCCGGTAGGCATTGTGCCGACGCCTTTGGGCGCGTTGCTCGGAGTACTAGCGGGTGGAGGGTTCCTTCTGGCTGTGGCGTGGTTGTATGAACGTTTCACCGGTGTGGAAGGAATGGGAGGCGGTGATATCAAACTTCTCGCCATGATCGGCGCGTTCCTTGGATGGCCTTCAATTCCGTTGACGCTCTTCTTCTCATCATTAGGCGGATCGGTCATCGGCCTCACCTTTATGTTGTTTAAAGGAGTTGACCGCAAATACGGTCTTCCTTTTGCTCCGTTTCTCTGTTTGGGTGCATTGCTGTATTTGTTTTTCGGTGAACAAGTGATCCTATTTTATCTTTCCCCGCCCTGATCTAGCCGATTTGCACCAAATTTTGTCAAAGTTCCGGGTCCAGTAACGAATCGTGTCCATCTAATCACGAACGATCTCGTTCGCGACACGAAAAGCTTGTAGTGACGCCTGCTTAGCGATGTAAGGGGTCTGTCGCGATCTGGTATGGTTTCTGCGTGTCACATCGGCGACGGTCTTTCGCGCAATTGCAGTAACTTTGGGCAATGCCTCGGTCGTAAGTAAAAACTTTGGGTTGAGTACGGTTTATGAACATTAGAGAAGCCAAATGCATGTTACGTGATATTCGCGGGTTTTCGATCGGTGAGCTGATGACGGTTGTGAGCGTAGTCGGAATCCTAAGCGCCGTAGGAGTCCCGAGCTTTTTATCTTTTCAGCCAGGCATGCGGCTCAATGGCGCGGCTCGAGAAGTTTTGGGGAAACTCATGTGGGCTCGCGCTCAAGCCGTCCAGAACAACAATACATCGGTCGTTACCTTTCCAACGGATCACACCTTTCAGATTTTCAACGACGCAAATGGCAACGGTTCAGCGGATGCCAATGAAATTACAATGATAGACCTTCAAACAGACTACTCCGATGTGGTGTTTACCGTGAGCGGTTCCAGCTCTACGCCGACTTTCAATGGGCGTGGAACCGCTAATAGCGATACGACGGTAACGATTACCAACCCCAGCGGTTCCAAGATAGTCACCATCAGCCCGACGGGCAACGTGAAGATTAGCTAACATGGACAGGAAAACCAAAGGAAGCAGCCTAACGGCCACAGGCGTCGAGCATGGTTTCACGCTTATAGAGGTTCTCGTAACGGTGCTCATTCTCACCATTGGGTTACTCGGAACGGCGGGTCTCACGATGGGGATAATCCGCGGAAATTTTTTTAGCAAGAACATCACGTCAGCGACAGCGATTGCACAGACTCAGCTAGATGCGGTTCAGCGAGAAGGTTATGCGAATACCACCACGACTACATTCCCATCCTCTGCCCAGCCGGTTACTATGGGTGGAATGAGCTTCAGTCGAACGACAACGATTACGCCTAACTCCCCCGCGGCCAACATGAAAACGGTCGCTGTTACGGTGAACTGGAATGAAGCGAACAACGCTGCACGCTCGGTCATTTTGCAGACCATCGTGGCGCAATAGACGAATCGCAATGCACTTCTTGAAAATACAAAGGACGGTCGGTTTCACGCTGGTCGAGTTGATGGTTGCCATGGGCATTGGGATGGTGATGCTGGCTGCCGTGACGACTACCTTTATGTCGCAAACCAGGTTCTACAGCGCACAAGAACAAATCAACGAAATGGAGCAAAGTGCTCGCGGCGCGCTGGATATCATGGCGCGCGAGATTAAGATGGCGGGCTATGATCCAACCGTCGTCGGCTTCACCGAGATCAGTACTTTCACCAGTTCGCAGTTGACCGTGCAAGCTGATCTTGACGGCAGCGGTGACATCACAAATAGCAGCACAGCGAATGAGCAGATTGCCTACGCATACGACAGTGCGAACAAACGAATCACGCGGGCAGTCGGCAATGGGAGTGCCGAGGTGCTTGCCGAAAATATCGATAGTTTTGATTTTACCTATTACGAAGCCGACGGCGTTACCACCGCGACTACCTCAAGTGAGATTCGGCAAGTTAAGGTAAACATAACCGCCAAGACGGCGAAGCCGGATCCAAACTACACTTCCAACGGCGGTTACAAAACCTACAATTTGTCCACGACGATTACACCGATCAATTTGGCTCTGTGAACCGGAGGTTTATGAAATCATGCTGCAACGTAGATTCAATATTTTTGTAAAAGTTCGAGTTTTGAAGAGTGAAAAGGGGTTTCTCCTTGTTGCAGCCTTGACCTTGCTGTCGACGCTAACATTGCTGGGCACGACGGCCTTTCTCCTTTCATCGACGGATATCAAAATCGGAGGCAACTTTAGAAACAATCAGGCGGCTTTGCAGGTGGCGATGGCGGGGGCGGAACACGGGCGAGAAGCCTTCAGGGTAGAAAATCTCGCAAGTAGTGACGCTGGCTCCTTCAGCGACGAATTAAACAGTTCCACGCGCAAAGGAGCTAACGGAGCTCTCGATGGTTACAGCACGACCACCGACGATCAAGCGATTGCCAGCGGAACGATGAATGGAGTGTCCTATGCGGCTTATTTGACCAACGATGCCGTGGACGGTTCTTCAAATACGACGGATTCGAACGGCAAGGTTTTGATCACATCGGTGGCAACTGGAGCGAGCAATTCTAAAGCGCAGGTGCAAATAATCGTACAAGTGAATACTTCGGCCGCTTCGAGTCCATCGGTCGTATATTCCAAAGGAGACGTGACGGGTAACGGTTCTTCGTTAACCATCACTGGCAATGATTCTTGCGGAGCGAGCACCGCACTCTCGCCGATCTACACGAAAGATCCGGCCACCACTAATCTTAATGGAAGTCCGACGCTCTCAGGCAGCCCATCGGAACCCCAGCATGGCACGATGGACATAGATATTGAGGCGCTTATTGATACCTTTCAGCCAGGGGCCACCAGCACGCTCACGGACGACCAAAGCGGGACAACTTATGGGGAATCAACAAACTACGTTACCGTGTACTCCGACACGAACAACCCGCCCAACACCCAAGGGCTAAAACTGCAAAATGTGACCGGTTATGGGATTCTTCTGGTAAAAGGAGACTTGACCTTGGGCGGCGGATTCACCTGGAATGGGCTGATCTATGCGACCGGGTCAGTCACCCTCAACGGAGGTGGCGGGGCGGGAATCAATGTCCAGGGGCAAATTTACTCAGGAACCTCAACGGTCACGGATGTCACAGTCAACGGAAGTAATACGCTGGGCTATGATAGCTGTAAAGTCAAAAAGGCACTGGCTTCTCAAGCCTTCAAAGTTGTTAGTTGGAAACAAAATTATTAATTACGCGCCTTGAGCATGTCTTCTATGATATCGCCTATTTTGTGAAGCTCGCTAAATTCGTTCAGGTAATCGTTCGATTTACCGCTTGTCTGAATCTTGCGCTTTAGGCTGGCAAGGTCCTTGGAAAATTCCATCAGCTCCGACGTCAACATGCCGCCTATGGTGCTAGATTTTTCCTTTAGAACATCGAACTCTTGGCTGATCGGATCTTGCTTCCGCTTCACTTCAGATTTCGTATTGCCGCTCTCTAACGGCTTGATAGGTTGGCTTCTTCCCCTAATCGATTCCGGCTGAAACCTCTCATCTTGGATCTCCGGCACGGCGGCCGTTGCCAGCCGAATCGGTTTGTTTAATGGCTCGATCTTTGTAACAAAAGCTTTTTCAATTCCGAATACGCCGCCGTAGGTATCGAATAGAATTTGCCGTCCTTGCTGCCAGTACCTACCAGTAACGAACTCGTTGCCATTCTTGAGTTTAATCATGAAGGCTGCGTCGGCCGAACCGCCTAGCGCCGCACAGACGATAAGAATCGACCAAACTACTAATTTCCTCATACACACTCCCATTGCAATTCTGCTCGCATTTTAACATCGTACCAGGGGATCACCAAAAGTTTTAGCCGTAGGGGCCGTAAAAAAATTGTCCTGCGTTTTTGCTAGGCTTCGCAATTTTTCTATTCCTAAGAGCGTGTCGGTTTCGAAGCCGCTTTTGGCCGTCGACCAAACAAACTGACGTTCAACTGCAAAAAGAATGCTGCGCTTTGCCGGACTGGTTACTCCAGGCATCTACTCTTGTAGCGTCTCATTGTTTGAGGCGGTTGACTTGTACCAGGTTCTCACAGTCGTCAACTGTGAAACAGTAAGCGATGACAACGCCAGTCAAGCCATTTGCTACTTTTCTGCTTTTGTAGTGACAACTCCAGCCACAAATGGACAAAAAGTTTGTACTAGGCCGAGGGTGTCTAACCGCTGGATGTGATATTCCCGTTTTAATCTTTGTTTTTGAGAATTTTCGCTGGTTTGTCTTGACACCTCGATATGGGCGGCAGTATTTATCGCGGGTCTGGAGGTCGGTATGGACTTCAATGATAAGCTCGGCTTCTCAATGATCGAACTCATCGCTGCCTTGGGGTTGTTGGGCATTTTGCTCGCGATCGGAGTCCCCGCCTGGAATAAATGGCTTTTAACTTACCAGTTGGACAGATCTGCTCGCCAAGTACAGACTGAACTACAGAATATTAAAATGCGCGCGGTAGCCGAAAATCTCGGCTTCCAATTCGCCTACAGCACGGGTTCTGCGAACTACCTTATTCAAAGAGGTGGCACGACTCTCGTCACCAAGCCGCTGCCGGAGGGGATAAAGATCAGCCAAGCCGGTACGGTTTCCTTTTCGCCCAGAGGCACCGCGGCTGGAAATCGAATTCGTCTTCGGAACAGCGATGGTCTCTGTAAACACGTGGTCGTTAGTTTCACCGGCAGAATTCGAGTCTGCAAGCCGAATGGTTGCGCGGGGGATTGTTGAAAATGGTATTGCGATTCATGGCCCAAGGCGGTGGTGAAAGCGGTTATACATTCAACGAAGTTCTGATAGCAATGAACGTCATTGCGATCGGCATTCTGGGCTATTCCGCCGGAACTATTAATGTCATACGAGGCAACTCCGCCAGCCGAGATTACACTGTGGCCGTCAATTTGGCTCAGGACAAATTGGAGCAGCTCAAAGCGCAGACGAATTTAGTCAACACGAACAATTGTCCTACGGCTGGCGACCGCGATATTGCCGCCACGGGTGAGCCCGGAGGCGTGTATAATCGATGCTGGGTAATTTCGGACTCGTCATTGGGAGCAAATTTAAAGCAGGTCACCGTAACCGCCTCGTGGCCGGGCGAGCCGAATCGCGAAATCGTTCTCACCACTTTAGTTTACTCCGAATGAGTTTCGCTATGCGACTTCTTCGAAACGATGATGGTGTTACTTTGATCGAGCAATTGGCTGCTCTTCTATTAGGTGTTTTGATGATCACGTCTCTTCACGGCTTTTATCGCACTGAGCTTTTTTATCTCCTCGCGCAAGAGGTCAGGTCGACGACGCTGGAAGATGCGCGAGGGGCTATGGATATCATTAGCCGGGACCTAAAACTGGCCGGTTCATGGGGTACGGGAAGCGTTCCGTCGGAGGCCGGTGTAGTCGATGATCCCGATGGCGACGCCGACTCGGTGTGCAACCGCGTCTACGCCGCGACAGAACGCTTGATCCAGGTTCAGATGGACCTCAATGGCAACGGCAATTGCACCGACATCGAGCCGCGCGAAAACATCCGTTACGAGCTTACCGGACCAACCTCAACTTGTCCGGGTGCAAGCATTATCCGGCGCAACGGAGATTGTCTGGTGGCTTATGCGACTGCTCCCAATTCAGGGAAGCTTTTTACTTACTACAATGAGCAGGGTATAGAGCTCGGTAATTCTCCGCCATTGGCGGCGATCAAGCGAATTCGTATTGCATTTTGGATCGGGATGAAGCATCCCGATCCAAAGGTCGGTGGAAATTTAACCTCGACTCTTTCTACCAGCGTAGAACTGCGAAACTAATGGGAGTTTCGATCAACAGCCGCAGCGGCCCGATCGGTGACGAGCGGGGAGTAGTCCTCTACTCTGCATTGTTGCTACTCTCTCTTCTGATGACGGTGGGTGTACAGGCGATCGTTTCGACGCAAAGCAATTTCAAAATCTCGTCAAACTTGAGAGGGGAAAACGTTGCGTTCTATTTCGCGGACGCTGGAATCGAATGGAGTAAAAATGAGATCGCGCGCACCATGGTCCATCCACCGGCTCCGCTCGATTCAACCCAAAACATTTCCACCGGCACGTTTTCGGTCTCGACGCTGTCATCTGTTGCGGTGTCGTCGCTGATTGCCAAAAGCGTCGTGCGCTCGGCTGGCAGCTTCGGTTCCTCTTCCCAGGTTATTCAAGCTGAGCTGATGAAAAGGTACCAGCTTGCCGACGCCGCGCTTGCTCTTCGGGGAAACGCCAGTAGTGCGAACTTTGGAGGCGATCTTTTTTCGATCTCGGGAATGGATTACGACCCCACTACCAGGGAGCCGATTGTGAACGCCCGTTCATATGCTGGAATCAGCGTCTCCCAGGCGGCTGTCAAGGATCAGCTCGAGACTCAAATGAGCGCATCTCAACTGGCAAATATTTCAGGGACTGATCGTGATGGGGCCACGATCTCGGTCAGCGATATGTTACCAACCGAGGCGATCGCCCGGCTGGGTGCCGATCTTTGTGCCGCAGGTAACGCTCAAGTGACGGCGATCCCGGCGGAAAGTTCTATCTCTGTCACGGATCAGAGCTGGGGGAGCGAATCTGCGCCCGAGCTTCGCTGTATCGATGGCAGCTTCAGTCCAGGCGATTCAATTACGCTTGGCGGCAACTCATCTGGTACCGGAATTCTAGTTGTTAGAAACTCCGATTTGATCTTGGACGGCGCGTTTCGGTGGGAAGGGCTGATTATTATAACCGGTAGCAACATCAGCTTGAAGGTATTGGAGGCCGGCGGCAAAGAGATCTTCGGGGCGGTTATAGTGAACGAGACAGGTACGTATTCTGAGAGTAGTCCGCCGAGCCTCGATCTTCAGGGTGCTATCAAAGTGCTTTTCAGCCGTTCCGCTTTAGAAAATGCCGCAACTTTGGCGTCCGCTAATGCACTGGCCGGTGTTCACGGTTCACTGCCGTTCGAGATCATCCAGAACTACTGGAGACTGATCACACCTTGAGAAATTCGTAAGGTGCCGTGATCTAGCCGGTCGATTCGCAATTACCAGAATTCCGGCACTGGACTAATACTAATTCTTCTTCCGTCGACGTAATTTCCGAGATTCGACGAGCTGGAATGATCGGAAATTTGGGGAAAAGGCGTTGCAAAGGCCCCAAAATGGCAATTTTACATTAGATGGATAAGATGGTAAATTACCCAATCTTAAAGGCTTTGGATGCTTCAAAGACCCCAGGGGGTGGGAAAGAATGGATACACAGCGGACCATAATGGTCGTTGACGATAACCCAGATATCATTACCATCGTCAAAACCATTTTGGAAGGAAAAGGCTACAACGTTTCGAGCGCATCGAGCGGTCAAGAGCTGTTGAACGCTTTGAAGGGCCAAAAGCCGGACCTCATCATTCTCGATATTATGATGCCCGAGATGGATGGACTGGAGGTCTTGAGTCGGCTCAAGAGTGTCACAGAAACGGCTTCTATTCCCGTGATTTTACTAACCGCCAAGGTGCAGTACGAAGATGTTTTAGGTGGTTATAAACTAGGCGCCGATTACTACATTACAAAACCATTCACGAGCACGCAGCTGGTGAACGGGATCAACCTACTCCTAGGCGAAGGCAAGAACTAATCCCGTCTCTTCTCACCTCAGCGATTTCTACGGCCGGGATGGGGCACGGCAAAACGGCCGCATCTCCCAACAACCTTTTGTAGTCGATTCATGGTTGGTTTCATCACTTTCGAAGGCGGTGACGGCACTGGGAAATCCACGCAAATCGGATTGCTGGAAACCTACCTTATCGCGCAAGGCAAAAATTGTACTACGACCCGGGAGCCCGGTGGAACATCTCTAGGACAGCTGCTGCGCCAGGCTCTTTTGGAAGTCGGCATGCGGTCCATCAGCTCGTCCACGGAGCTTTTTCTATATTTGGCCGACCGCGCACAGCATGTTCGTGAGGTTATCGTGCCGGCGGTCGCGCAGGGGAAAATTGTTTTGTGTGATCGCTATACGGACTCGACGATGGCCTATCAGGGATATGGACGTGGCATCGATCTCAGATTATTGGTTAAATTGAATGAGATCGCCAGTGGCGGTCTTAAGCCGGATATTACATTTTTGCTCGATTGTCCGGTGGAGATTGGCTTGTCCCGCACCGTCCAGCGCAAATTGCAAACACCGGGGCATAGCGGTCAAGATCGCTTCGAGGATGAAAAGTTGGAATTTCACGAAAAGGTGCGCCAGGGTTTTCTGGAATTGGCGCGAGCGGAGCCGGAGAGAGTCTGCCTCGTCGATGCTTCCCGTCCCGAGCAAGAAGTATTCGCGGCCATCAAAGAAGTTGTTGATCGAAGAATGGGTTATTGACCTAGGAGCAAGATGGGTTTTTCTGAGATCATTGGACATAAGAAGCAAATAGACATGCTTCGCCAAGCTTGGTTGAATGGGCGGTTGCATCATGCCTATCTGTTTGTCGGCCCGGACGGTATTGGAAAAAAGACCCTCGCATTGGCATTAGCGCAGGCCACTCATTGCACGGAGCTGGACGACGACTTTTGCGGTGGGTGCGGCGCTTGTCGTGGCATTCAAAGCGGCAATCATGCCGATGTTCGGGTCGTGGAACCGTTGTCGGGAAAAAAGGAAATCACCATTCAGCAGGTGCGGGAGCTCGAAAAAGAACTGACTCTTCGGTCGTTTTCCGGTAGAAAAAAAATCGCGATTATTGACCGCGCTACTCTGATGAACCGGCCGGCGCAGAACGCATTACTGAAGACTCTCGAAGAGCCTCCGCAGAACTGCATATTGATACTTATTGCAACTAACGCCGGCGGTCTTCTCCCAACGGTACGCTCGCGCGTTTTCGGTCTTTCCTTCGGCGCATTGCCGAGGCGGATTGTCACTCAATTTCTAACTTCAAAAGGCAAGAGCCAACAGGAGGCGGAGTTTTTGGCGGCACTGACGATGGGAAGTTTGGGGGCGGCAAGTAAGATTGAAAAAGAAAAGCTGATTGAAAAAAGGCAAGGCTGGTCGGACATGCTGTCTTCGTTGACTCCCGGGAACTACCGTGCGGCCTTGGTCTCGGCTGAAGCTGTTGCCGCAAATCGTGACGAGACACTGATGTTTTTAGAATGGGCGGGAATCTGGTATCGGGATTTACTGACGTTCCGGATTACTCGCGCTTGGGACGAAATCGTTAATCAGGATATGCTGCCGCAAATTGAACAACAATCGGCCCACACGCAAGAAAACCTTCTATTTTCGTTACTTGTCAAGACCACTGAAGCGTCGCGGCGCATTCAAAGGAACGTGAACCGCCGCATGGTGATTGAGGATCTGTTCCTCGAAGCCGTCGAGATACACTGATGGAAAGGATCTACATTACAACGCCGCTTTATTATGTGAACGCAGAGCCGCACTTGGGGCATACCTATACTACCGTGGTGGCGGACACTCTGAAGCGGTACTACCAGTCGATCGGTTGTGAGACGTTTTTGCTCACGGGAACCGATGAGCACGGCGATAAAATTGCGCAAGCCGCTCAAGCCAGCGGCATGGATCCTAAAGCCTATGCTGATCGAGTGAGCCGGCTCTTTCGTTCGACGTGGGACACGTGCGGTATTGCCTACGATTATTTTATTAGAACTACCGACTCATACCACAAAGAGTTTGTTCAAAAAATTCTACAGAAAATTTATGACGCCGGCGACATCTACTTCGGCGAGTACGGCGGGTTTTACTGCTACGGCTGCGAACGCTTTTATACCGAAAAGGAACTGGTTGACGGCAAATGCCCGGACCACCAGAAGGAGCCGGACTACATCAGCGAAAAAAACTACTTCTTCCGCATGAGCAGGTATCGAGATCAGCTTATCGATGCAATCGAATCCCGCACCGATCTCATCCGCCCCGAGCGATATCGCACCGAGGTGCTCGCGTTTCTTCGCGAGCCGCTCGAAGACCTGTGTATTTCGCGTCCCATAAGCCGCCTACAGTGGGGCATCCCATTGCCGTTCGATACCAATTATGTGACCTATGTCTGGTTCGACGCGCTACTCAATTATGTCAGCGCGTTGGAGCACTGCGGCGGAGATGCCGTACAAAATCTGTGGCCGAAGGCCAATCACCTGATCGCCAAGGATATTCTTAAACCGCATGCAGTTTATTGGCCGACGATGCTGATGGCCGCCGGGCTGCCGCTGTATGAGCATTTGAACGTTCACGGCTATTGGGTAATGGACTCCGGCAAGATGTCGAAGAGTTTGGGAAACGTCGTACGGCCTTTGGAGATGAAAGACCGGTTCGGCATGGACGCTTTTCGCTACTTTCTCCTGCGCGAGATGGCTTTTGGCCAGGATGCCAAGTTTTCACTGGAGGCTCTGATTACCCGGATCAACGCCGATCTTGCGAATAACCTGGGTAACCTGGTTAGTCGAATTTTGGCCATGCAGCAGAAGTATTTCGACGGCGTGGTACACCCTTTAGGTCCAGAGTGGGCGAAAGAGGATCAGGATCTCAAAAACAAGTTCGCGCATGCCGAGATTGAACTAACAGGTTACATGGCGGATCTGCAGTTTCACCGCGCGCTCGAAGCGGTCTGGTCGGCCATTGATCACGCCAACCGCTATATCGTCCAAACGGCGCCGTATACCCTGTACAAGGATGAAGCGAATAGGTCTCGTGTTGGTGAAGTGCTGCATCATCTTCTTGAAGTCCTCCGAACTCTTTCTCGTCTTCTAGGTCCGTTCATGCCGGACACGGCAAGGGATCTGAAAACACTCCTAGGCGTGGTTGATTCAGGTTTGGAACAAGTACCTTCCAGCATGGGTGGCAATTCTCTGCTTCGTATACCGAATCAAGAATGGGGAAAATATTTCCAATCCGGACACGTTGTCCAAGGCCCCAAAATTCTCTTCCCGCGTATCGAAATGCCAGTCACTGAATAGTGCACTTAATGAGCGATCAGCTTAATTTAGGCCTAATCGATAGCCACGCCCATATTCAGGGCAAAGAATATACGGGAGAAGTTGAAGCCGTGATCGCTCGTGCCCGCGAGGCGGGTGTCGGCAAAATTATTGCCGTTGGCGGCGCCGGTGATATGTCGAGCAACACCGAAGCGGTGGCGCTGGCTGAATCCCATGACAACATCTATGCGACCGTAGGGATGCATCCTCATGATGCCAAGAGTGTAGGCGCAGAGGAACTAAAGAAATTGCAAGATTTGACTGCGAGTGCAAAGGTGATAGCGGTCGGTGAAGCAGGCCTCGACTATTATTACAGTCATTCACCGCATGATGTTCAGCGGCGAGTGTTTACCGACTTTATTCACCTGGCGCGCGAGACCGATCTTCCTCTGGTTGTTCACGAACGAGATGCCGCGAAGGATGCCGCTGAGCTCCTGTACACGGAAGGGCAGGGCGATGTGCGCGGCGTCATTCACTGCTTCACCGGAAACTATGAGGCCGCTCGCGCTTATCTCGATTTGGGCTTTTATCTATCTTTTACAGGTATCATCACATTCAAAAATGCCGAGCCGCTGCGCAATGTCGTCCGGCAAGTGCCTATCGAAAAAATGTTTGTCGAAACCGATTCGCCGTATCTGACCCCTGTTCCTCATCGCGGCAAGCGCAATGAGCCGGCCTACGTGCGGATCGTCGCCGAGACGGTGGCTAAAGTCAAAGGGGTTTCGCTGCAAGAGGTCGCGGAGGCCACGACGCGAAATGTCCGAGCGCTTTTTAGAATGTGAGCTTGTATGCGCGGGCATTTGCGTCTTTGTTCTTGGCGTAGCATGTGTTTAGATAACAGCTGTAGGCAAGGAGGAAAACATGAAAGGAAGTCCTGATGTCATCAAAGTGTTGAACGAAGTGCTGCGCAAGGAACTCACCGGTATCAACCAATATTTCATTCATTCGAAAATGTGCAAAAACTGGGGCTACAGCGTGCTCGCCGATCACGCCTGGAATGAATCCATCGACGAGATGAAACACGCCGATCAACTCATTGAGCGGATTCTTTTTCTGGAAGGCGTTCCCAACGTCACCGCCTACGACAAAATCTCGGTCGGAGCGACCGTCAAGCAGCAATTGGAGAACGATCTGGGCTTGGAACAAGCGGCTTTGACGGTTCTCAAACCAGGAATAAAGACCTGCCTCGACTCTCGGGACGACGCGACCCGGGAGCTGCTCGAACATCTTTCAGTGGACGAAGAGCGCCACATCGACTGGATTGAAACCCAGCTACACCAGATTAAGGAAGTCGGCTATGAGAACTACCTGGCGCAGCAGATCTTCAAGAAAAGTTAGAGGCGCGCCATTTCATTCTCGGCTTATTGATGCCTCAGAGGTTGCGTCTCGCCTTGGCGCTCGAGCCAAACATAGTGTGCCTGGGCGAGAACATGCTCGTCGTCATTACGAAATTCAGCTTTAACCTCTCCGTCCACCTTTTTAGATTCCCGCCGGCGTAGCGCCATAATTCTCCCGTTGCAAACTTCCTAGCACGCCTTCAATCCAATACTTGGCCGGCGCGTCAAAATCGACGTCGCAATCGACGCGCGGAAAAAATCGGGTGGCGCCGTGGCGTTCTAGAGCCACGTCGAATTCACGGCCACATTTGCAGAAATGGTCGAACGTCGTGTTGCCCAACGCGAGGACGGAGAACTTCACGTCCCGAAGATTTAATCCGTTGCCGTGTACTACCGCTTCCCAGAACGGCGCGGTGTCCTCTGGAGGTTCGCCGTCGCCGTAGGTGCTAACCACCATCAGCACGCAGTTTGTCTGCGTCAAAACGTGAGGTTGGCAGTGCGCCATGTCTCGGACCCGTGCCGTAAAACCGGCATGGCGCAGCGATGCGGCCATCTTGATCGCCAGCGACTCGGCGTTGCCGGTGACGGTGCCGTAAAGAATTAATACCGAATCGCCGTCGTAGGGCGCGGCGTTCCATCCCGCGCGGGCGTCCTCGTGACCGTTGTGAGAATAGCCGTTGATTGCGCTAGAGTTCGCTTGTTCCATCTCGATCTTCGCGCGCTCCTTTGATGTTTCATTGATCTGCGGCGCGGATTGTATAACTGCGGGCTTGATTTCAACCTGCGCGCTCACGTATTCCACGGTGGTTGCATCGTCAGCATCACGTTTGCGGTAACGGAAGCGCCGCCAGGCCATGGCGAAGCCCGTCCAAACCAGGAAGCAGCCACCGAGTGACGCCAGGCCGGCGACGGTTTGACCGGCAAAACCGAGGGCTTCGCCGGTGTGGAGCCCGCGTACCCAAATTCTTAGCTTTCGTCCCAAGCTGGCGGCGGCGTAGGGTTCCCATTTAATGATTTCCGCGGTGAAGCGGCTGAGCACAAGTTGCGAGCGAGCGAAGATGTGCGGCGCTTGCGGTTCCTGAATCAAGACCCTGACCGGCCCATCGTCGCGCGGCGGCAGGCGCATCATCG
>WHTF01000071.1:0-6019 GCA_009379725.1 Deltaproteobacteria bacterium | reverse complement strand
CGCGCATTGGCCACTAATTCGTCTAAGCTCAAACGCTGAGGTTTGCCGGCAGGCGGCTTCACTACACGCACATCTCGTTCGGCATATTCGACGAGCTGGTGCTCGTACATGAGCACGAAACCGGTGAATGACATGACAAAAATAATCACGCCTGCGACGACGCCGGCGAGCAGATGAGACCAAAAGATGATTTTGTGCAGCAACTTCATGCTCGGTGTCTCCTCGCGCGCTAGTTCGTCTTGCCGGCCTTCAGAACAGCAAATTCGTCGCGCAGCCAGTCGCGCAAGATATCCTTTTCGTAGCGTAGGTAGTCTTCTCTCGGGTAAACGCTGCGTAGTTGGACATTGATATCGGTCAAGTCGCGTTTGCCGGATTTGACCACCGTCGCGGTGCTATCCACGACCTCGAACTCAAGCAAGATGTGCGGCGGGTAGAGACCTTTGGTGATGCGCACTTGATCCGCTTGCGGACCGCGAAACAATTCGAAGTCGCCGGCAAGATCGACGTCGGTGATCCGGATATTCAGTTTCATACGTGCAGGCACATAGCGTGTGCCCGCATCGATCAGGAACTTTTCCAATTTGCGCAGGACTCCCGAAGAAGTCGGCTCCAATTCGGCGCGGTGCGCGTCGGTGAATTTCTCCGGCTCGATGAAGGTGACGGAGATGCGTGAGACCGATTTATCCACCGGCGCAGCGGCGGCGCAGCCGGCGAGGAGCAGGAAAGCAATCGCCGAGAATTTATTTAACCACCGTCGAATGGGAAACTTCACGTCACACCTCCGCAAAACGCCGCAGCAAATTGTGATAGCAATTGGTCAATTCCACCACGGCGCCGTGATTGGGCAGGGCTTGATTAACTTTGTTGATCGCCATGTCGAGATCGAAAAGTAGAGTCCGAGTGCCGTCATCGCGCACCATGCTCTGCACCCAGAAAAACGAAGCGAGACGAACACCGCGCGTCACCGGCTTAACGTGATGCAGGCTGTTCGCCGGATAGACCACCATGTCGCCGGCGTTGAGTTTCACCGCGTGGGCGCCGTAGACGTCGTCGATCACCAGTTCGCCGCCGTCGTAGTCCTCCGGTGCGCTTAGAAACAACGTTGCGGAAATATCGGTACGCACGCGCAGGGGCGTGCCGGGAATCTGCCGGATGGAATTGTCGAGATGCGCCCCGAAGGACTCGCCGCCTTGGTAGCGGTTAAATAGTGGCGGGAAGACCCGGAGCGGCAACGTCGCCGTGATAAACAACGGGTTGCGCTCCAGGGATCCCACAATCATGTCGCCGAGCTCGCGCGCCTCCGGGCTATTTTCCGGTAGCTGGTGGTTGTCCTTGACGACGGCGGATTGATAACCGGCGGTCACCCGACCGTCGATCCAGCCTGTGTGGTTCATCACTTCGCGGCAGCGCGCGATCTGTTGGGAGTTTAGGACATTGGGAACTTGGACGATCATTTCTGTAGAAACTCCTTAGAACTTGAAACTCGTGCCAAAGATGAACGTGCGTCCGTTTCCGGGTACCACATGTCCTCCGCCGACGTTGGCGTAGTAAAGATCATTCGTCAGATTGATAGCGTTGATACGTAATTGAATATTTTTGGTTAGTTGATAGGCGAGAGTCGAGTCCCAGAGAACATGACCCGGAACTCGATTCGCATTGGCGGCGTTGTTGTAGCGAGAGCTGACGTAGGTGGGCCCGCCGCCGATCTGCCACTTCTCCGCAAAATCGTAGGTGGTCCATAGAGTCGCGCTGTGCTCGGGTACATTCTGTAGCTCGTTACCGACAACAGCAGGATCGAGTGATTTGCGAAATTCCGAATCGAGGAAGGTGTATCCAGCAAAGACGTTCAGATTTGGGAGAACACGGCCGGCAACACCGAGCTCGAAACCTTGAACCCGTTGCTCGCCTTCAAGCACCATCACGTCAGTTATTGGATCAGTTACACGAGCGTTGGTTTTGTCAGTTCTGAACAAAGCGCCCTGGAGGTTTAAAGCTCCATTGAAAAACTCCAGCTTGCCGCCGATTTCAAAAGTCCGGTTCTTTTCGGGAGCCGTGCTTTCATTATTGGCATTCAACTGAATCGCTTCGGCTGAAGGGTTGAACGACGTGGCATAAGAAAAATAGTAACTCTGCGATGCTGTCGGGTGAAAAATGAGCCCGCCGCGGTAACTCCACATTCTATCCGTGCGATTCAGATCGGCGCGAGTTGCCGTACCGAGTGCATCGATTGCGGTATTCTCAAAATCAGTGTCGAAATAGTCCCAACGCGCGCCGCCGACGATATCGAAGTATTCGTTGAGCTTGATCTGGTCCGCAGCGAATATGCCGAAACCGAACGCTTCGCCGTCTGACCGGGCCGACACACGCTTGGTTATGCCCGCAATGCTGTCGTGCGGGTTCGGATTGGTAGCGTTTGCTTGTGGTACCCCTGTGAAAGCATAATTGGTTCGATCCAACGTCTCTCGGGAGAACTCGAGACCCGTAACCAACGTATGCTTGAAGCCCATCGTGTCGAACTTGGCAGTCAGATCCGTTTGGTTGCTCAGAATAGCCTCAGTCAAGTCGCGCTTCGGCCGATTTCTGTTGAAAAAGCCGGGGGTGAGGGCATTGAAGCGCGGTGCCGTGACTTCGTGTTCTCGATCGTTGTGACTATAGCGTAGCGTGTTGCGTAAGCTGATTTGATCGTTAAAGCGATGATCCAACCGCGCCGTGCCAAGATTTAGAAGCGTCCTCTCGTAATCCTCACGGGCGAAGCCGTAGAAATTATCCCGGTCTACACGAGCCGGTCTACCATCTACATAGGGTACGCCGTAATCTGGAATGTTGTCTTCGCTTTGAAGGAGATAACTTAGCGTGAGCTGCGTCGGAGTGCCGAGACCAAAGGAGACTGACGGCGCAAAACCTAACCGCTGCTGTTCCGCTACGTCGCGGCCGACAATATCGTCTTTATGAGCCATGAGATTGACGCGGAAGGCGGTTGTTTTAGATACAGGCTGGTTGATGTCTGCCGTGCCTCTCAGATAGATCCCGGTTCCTAAGCTAAAGGTTCCGCCGTAGCCGGGAGTGAGTTGCGGAACTTTGCTGACCTGGTTGATCGCGCCGCCGGTCGAACCGCGGCCAAAATAGAGCGAGGAAGGTCCCTTTAAAACTTCAATGGACTCGATATTGAAAATATCTCTAAAATACGATCCCTGATCGCGAACACCATCGATGAAAATATCGTTCTTGGCGTTATAGCCGCGCAAGGTTAAATTGTTACCCTGGACGCCGCCTTCACCGGCCTGAAAACTGATGCCCGGCACGTTTTTCAACGCTTCTTGAAAACTAGAGGTGGCTCGTTCCTGCATCAATTGTTGCGGCACGATGGTAACCGATTGGGGCAGATCCTTGAGCGGCACCGGTATCCTCGACAGAGATGTTTCCGGAACGGAATAGGGGTTTTCTTGCTCCCGCACCACCACCGGCGGGAGCGTGAACTCTTCTTTCTTCTCGGTTTCCTGTGCCCATGCGTTGGAGCTTGCCAAGGCGAACGTCAACGCTACGGCCCGGCCAATTCCCTCGCCGGCCAGCAGGCTGAGCCTGCCAGATTTTTTGTTCTTGTTTCTTTCGATTGCGCGTCTTTGTTGTCGACTCATGATTCCTCCGGATGTTTAATTTCTTGCTGGCTGGCATGAGTCGGCTCCTATGCTGGCTGGCGGGTTAATAATACTTATTTCGTCAAAATGAGTTTGCCGTTTCGCGTGATACGCAGGCTATACTCCTGATTTTCGTGCACGATCACTATTTCGCTTCTGCCTTGAAAAAGATGATTGCTTTCGATGCGCAGTTTTTTCGCCGAAGAGGCCGAGATGCTCGGCGCGGCCGTTTGTTTGGTGGCGAAATTCACAATTGTTTCTCCCATCGGATTTCCTAGCGAAGCTCGAACTTGACCGGCAACATCACCCATACTGAAACCGGCTCCTTGCCGCGGCGCGCCGGCTCGAAGAGCCATTTTTTGACCGCTTCCATCGCCGAGACATCAAGCTCGCGAAAACCGGCGGATTTCTCGATCAGCACTGCGCCGACGCGCCCGCTCTCTAAGACATTGACTTTGAGAACGGTCACCCCCTGGGCTCCTGCTCTTCTCGCCGCCTCCGGATAACGCGGCTTGACTTGATATCCGCCCAGAGGCTTGGCAAGACCGGAGAGAGCTTCTCCCGAATCGACGCCGCCTCCGCCTGTTCCGTCGCCTTTGGCTTCTCGTCCAAGACCTGACGATCCTTGACCCCCGCCTCCGCCCTCAATTCCGCTGCCGCCGACAACGCCGGCGTCTCCTTCTTCGAAAAGATTTCCAGCGCCGCCGGCGCTGCCTTCGGCCTCGGCCGCGACGCTGCCGGTGTTCCAGCCGCCCAGGGTGGAGCCCGGTTTCTCCGGCAGGGCGGCGAGCAGGGGCGGCGGCTCGATGACAGGCTCGGGCTCTTTGATCTCTTCTTTCGTGTTGCCGACTGGGGGCTGTGGCTTGGTTTCGATGATCTCCGGTTTGGAGATAAGTTTCGGCGCGGTGATTTTAGGTGGCTTGGGCGGCGCCTTGGGTTTTGGTTTTGGCGGAGGTGGAGGCGGTGGCGGCGGGGCGACTTCCACTTTCTTTGGCAGTTCTACCGGCGCAACATCGATGAGCTCGATAGGCACCGTGATTGGTTTGAGCGGCTTGGCATGCATCATCAGTGCCGCCACCGGGATCAGGCCCAAATGAATCAACGATGATGCCGTAAATGACGAGATCAACCAGCGATCGTTCATCGTTTCAACTCCTTTGGTTTCACCGCGATGGCCATTTTGGCGACGTTGGCGCTGCGGGCGATATCCATGACCTCGACGACACGACCATGCTCGACACCGTCGTCCGCGTTGATGACGACGAGCAGATCGGCGTTCTGCGCGAGCTTTTCGCGTAGCAGGTCACCGAGCATAGACTTCTCCACTGGCTGCTTGTCGAGAAAGATCTGGGCTTGCTGGTCAATGGTGATGGCGGCGCTCTCGGCGGGCGCTTGCCGGCCGGAGGCGGCTTTCGGAAGGTTCACCGGCATGCCTCGGTACTGGGCCATGGACAAAGTCGAAATCATAAAAAAGACCAACAGAAAAAAAATCGTGTCGATCATTGGGATGATCTCAATGCGCGCCTTTTTCGAGCTGCGCCGTTGAATGCGCATTAGTGTTTCCCTTGTTCGTGGAGCAGCAATTCGAGCGACGAGCTGAAGTGCTCCATCGCGTCCATTTCCTTCTCGACCCGCGTGGTGAAATAGTTGTAGGGAACAAGCGTCAGGATAGCGATCAGCAGTCCGGTGGCCGTGGCGATGAGCGCTTCGGCGACGCCTCCAGTCACGGCATGGGGCTGTCCCATGCCGGCATCCGACATGATGTCGAACGACCCGATCATGCCGACGACCGTTCCAAGAAGCCCGAGCAAAGGAGCAAGCGTAATGATGGTATCGAGAGCGCTCAAACGGTTCTTGAGCAATGGAATTTGCGCTTGCGCCGCGGCTTCCATGGCCTTGGCGGGCGCCGGGTTGCGATGCGCCAAGCCCGCCGCTAAGACGCGGGCGATCGGCTGGGAAGATTTCCTGCCGAGTTGCAGAGCCTTGTCGAGTTCTCCTTTATTTACCAGGTTGAGAATCTCTGAAATGACCTGTTTTGATTTGAGCCTTGACCAAAAGACGATTCGCTCTATGGTGAGAGCGAGAGAGATCAAGGAACAGGCAAGCAATGGAATCATCACGATCCCGCCCTTGACGATAATGTCGATGACCTGAGTCATTGCTGCGAATACCTCCGAGTTGAAAATTCATTTGCATTCTATCGCAACTAGTTCGGCTATAAGCTCGCTGAGGTTGCCTGAGCTGGCTGATTGATGGCTTCCCGCCGCCACATTAAAGCCTGGGATATATAATGCTCGCGGAGAATAGCGCGTCCGTTTTCTTCTTTTCTAAGGGCTAGAACCAGATAGTGAAGAGATAGGATCGCTGCAGTATCATAGTGCGGC
>WHTF01000070.1 GCA_009379725.1 Deltaproteobacteria bacterium | reverse complement strand
TGATATTGGCGGTCTTAACACAGAGCAGGTGTTTTAGCGCAGGCGCGATGAGCCCAGATTCCTGAATCCCTCGAGCGAGGGCCTGGACTCCTTTCTGGATTGTGGGTCTTACCGCATATACTTTTGCGGCATTCGACACAAAGCCATGGCGTTTCTTCTGCGCTTCGAAAATTTCTCGTACTTCATCGCTCGCCTCACTCTCCGTTACACCTTTGATTCTGGCCATGAACCGCTCTCCTAGTTGACTGAGATATTTTGCTGGTCACCTTCCGTGATTTTATACGTAATCGGATGGCCTTCTACGATGGATAGAAATTTCCTTCGATACGTAACCTTGATCTGGATTAGTTTGACGCAACTTTTCTTCCGGATCATTTTTCAGCTCGGTTGAATCGCCTCCTGAATTTTGACGATCGATAGCCCAGTTCGTCGTGGCCGCGCGCTAATACTCGTCCTTGGCTTTAGAGGCTGGAATGATCTTCCGTGTCGTTCCAAGACGCCACTCATCGTTATCTGCAGCATTTTTCGTCGTCATCGTGTGAACATCTTCCGAGATGTTTCCAAGGTGCCAGCCATTCCCATTCGCAGTCTTTTGTTCCATCAGTGCCTGAACGTCTTCAGAAAGATTGTTAAGAGCCATTACGACATCGCAAAGCCTGAGCACTCGCTCCTTAACGCCAAAATAACCATAACCGAGGACCTTCAGAATGAATGGGTTGTCCAACTTATCCTCTGTAAGCATGGCATTAATAATAGGCACAACATCTGGCGACAATTTTACGGTCATACCTTCTCCATCTTTAATCGTGCCGCCCTTTACCTCGCGTCGGTTCGGGCTAGCATTCTGGTCTTTCTTAGTCAGCTTAGCGACTACGAATCGCTACCTTAACTTCCTTGCTTTCCAAACAAACGTATAAAATGGATTTGCCAGAAAAGGCAAACGCCAGGGCAAAGCCCGCCCATGACTGCACATTCCGTTTTATTGACATGAGTTAGCGACCCACCTATGATCGGTGCAACGAATCCGTGATCGTGGTTCACGCCGAGTTCGAACATATGAGTTCAAGCATTGCTCGCAGACTGCTCAAAAAGACTTTGAGGCAAGGCGCGCGATGAATCGGCGAGCGGAGACTTTCTATGAGTACGTTGGAGCGAGACGATTCGAGCGCAACGTAGCATATGAGGCTTTTTCAGCAGTCTGCCAGGAGATGAGATGGCTAAACTGAAATTGACGATAGCATGCGACAAATATGACTATCTCCAACCCTTGCGAGAGGGACAGGTTGAAGCCGAGGGCATCGATCTCAACCTCATCACAGTCGAGAGCGGGATTCGCCACGAGCGGATGTATCGCTACGGCGAGTACGACGCCTGCGAGTTTTCCATGTCTTCTTATCTGGTGGCGCGCGGTCAGGATGTGGATTGGCTGCAAGCGATTCCCTTTTTTCCTCGTCGTATGTGGGGCCATAAGTTCTGTTTCATTCGCGCCGGTTCCGGCATCAAGAAGCCTGTGGATTTAAAAGGCGGCCGCATTGGCCTGCGCAGCTACGAAAACACCCTCGCATTGGTGACCAAAGGCATGCTGATGAACAGCTACGATCTCGGCGTCAGCGACGTCACCTGGGTTATCGTCAATAAGGAGCATGTCGGTTTAAAACTCCCGCCGACTATCAAAGTGGAATTCATTGACGGCCAACGGAAACTGGAAGATTTACTGGTCGAGGGCAAGGTCGATGCGGAGGTCGAACCCGATTTGCCGCAAAGATGGATTCGCAACGAAGGGACTGTCGAACGGCTGTTCCCAGAATTCGAAAAAGAGGAAAAAGACTATTACCAGCGCACCAAAGTTTTCCCGATCATGCATCCAATCGTAATCAGAAAGGACATCCTCGATGGCGATCCCTGGGTAGCCACCAGCCTCTACGAAGCGTTCATGGCGTCGCGCCAAGCGTACAACAATTTCATGGAGCAACCGCACCGCCTCAGTTTTGCGTGGGCACGCTCGTACTTGGAAGAGGAGCGAAAGTTCTTCGGCAGAGACCCCTTCTACCAGGGCCTTAAAGAGAACTACAACGACGTGGAGAATCTAATTAAGTTCGCCGACCAGCAGGGAATGCTGGGGCGATCACTGTCGGTTGAGGAGCTGTTTACCGAGAACACGAGAGGGACGTGATGTGCTCTCTTTATCGTAAGAAAGATTCCTCGTCGCAGCTCCTCGGAATGACAATCACTTTCCGAAACAGACAATAACGCCGATCGAGAAAGGATACTAAAATGGCTGACTATCGAATCATCGATGCCGATGGGCACGTCATGGAACTGGACAGCGAACTGCGCGAGTTCATCGGTCCACCCTACAAAGATTTGGAATGGCACCAGAGCTATTCCTTTTGGCCGGGTCTCACGATGGACGGTTATCTCCGCTCGTTGCGCCAGAAAGGCGGGTGGGCGGGCGGCGGCGACGGTCCCAAAGCGAATCATTGGCTCGATTTCCTCGATAAGAACAAGATCGAGCTGACGGTCCTCTACCCGACACAGGGACTTACTCATGGCGCGATACAGGACAAGGACTGGGCGATTTGCATGGCCAGGGCATACAACGACTGGCTCTATAATAAATTTATGGCGGCGAGCTCTCGCCTGGTCGGCGTCGCCCTGCTGCCGATCCAGGATATTTCCGAAGCGGTCAAAGAGCTGCGCCGTTGTGTCAACGAGCTCGGCATGGTCGGCGCCGTATTGCCCGCGGTAGCTCCTGCCGGACGATTGTATAGCGGTCCTGAATTTTATCCGCTCTGGGAAGAAGCCCAGAGACTGGACGTTCCGGTATCGACTCACGGCGGGTTGAGCATGCCTTCGCTCGGTCTCGACATGGTGAACAACTTCACCATCGGACACACGCTGGAACATCCCTTCGCGCAGATCCGCCAGTTTACCGCCCTCATGTTCGAAGGCGTATTCGAACTGTTTCCCAATTTCCGTTTTGGCTGCATCGAATGCGGCGTCGGCTGGGTGCCGTATATGATGGACCGGATGGACGAGGAGCAGGAACGCAAGGGACACTATTCGCCGCGCTGCAAACTGAAACCCAGCCAATACGTCAAGAAGGGAAACATCTTCTTCGCCGTGGAAGTCGAGGAGTCGGCGCTGCCGCTGGCCGCGCAGGTCGGCAACGACAATGCGCTCATCTGGGCGTCCGACTACCCGCACGAACGCGATCAGCGTGACTTCTCCCAGGACATCCCGAATCTAATTAATCGCAAGGATGTCAGCGATGAGCTGAAGCGCAAAATTTTCTGGGACAATCCGCTGCGTTTTTATCCGCGGCTAAAGGAGCGGGTGAATCGTAACGAAATGCATTCGCAATCCGCCGTGGGCTAAACTTGACTGTAACGAGACTCCTCCTATTCGCTTGATGCTGCTTCTCGTCCTCTTTGTCTGGTTAGGCTTGAGTGGGCAGTTTGGTCAGGCTCAGGCGTTCGAGACTGAGACTCGTGAGCCTGGAGACTTGGTAGAGTATTGGGCATCGGCGCGTCTCCTGCTGAACGGCGAGAATCCGTATTCTCCAGAGCAAATGCTTTTGTTACAGCGGACAATCGAACCCAACCGAGTCCAACCGCTGCTCACTTGGAATCCGCCGTGGACGCTATTTTTTACCGCACCTTTTGGGTTGATAAGTTTCGCCATCGCTCAACCCTTGTGGTTGTTAATGAGCATTACTTGTTTAATTCTCTGCTCACCCTATTTATGGAGACTTTACGGTGGCGATCCCGCCAAATCCCGAATCGCCTGGCTAGTCTGCTTTGGAATCATCCCGACTTATATGGTCCTCAGTCTAAAGCAAATAACTCCGTTACTCGTGTTAGGCATCGTGGGATTTTTATATTTTTCTCGCCGTAAGCGATTATTTCTTTCCGGATTGAGTCTAACGCTGGTCGCAATTAAACCTCATCTCGCATATTTATTCTGGCTAGCTTTGCTGTTCTGGACAGTCGACAATCGACAGTGGCGAATTATGTGCGGCGTCGTGTTTGGAATAGCGGCCACTACCCTACTCCCATTGCTCTTCGTTCCTGATATTTTCAGTCTCTACTTCCAACAATATTCGACCCAATGGGCTCCCAAGCCACTTGATTGGCAAACGCCTACCCTGAGTGCTGCTCTCGGCTACCATGTCGGATCCAATGCACCTTGGGTACGAGCTATTCCCGCACTGTTAGGATTCATCTGGTTCACGTTTTATTGGAATAAGCATAGACAACGCTGGGATTGGGTCGAACAAATGCCGCTGCTGCTCCTGACGTCACAAGTGGCAACGCCGTTTGCCTGGACCTTCGATCAGATATTGTTACTGCCTGCGTTGATGGAGGTCGCTGTTTGGACATCTCAGGGCACACGGAGAACAATTTTTAAAGGAGTTATCGTTGGCTTTATGCTCATTAACGCGGGGCCACTCATTGTCGCAGAAGTCGACCCTAATTACTTTTGGCTTTTTTGGATGGTACCTTTATATTTACTGGCCTACATGCATATGAAACAGCAGAGTTGTGTTGTGGAAAAGTGCCTGCATCTTCGATAGTTGGGTGGGCTATGACAAACGACGATTTCATTGCGGAACTCTGGGGTTACGCCGAAGAAGTTCCCATGGAGCAGCATCCGTGGTTCGAGGGCGTCATCAAGCACCGTTGGGCCAGGGAACAAATCATCCTCGGCGAAGTCCAGCACTATCTGCGCGTTCGCACCAACCCGATTTTCTTTGGCTATATGGCCGTCAACGCCGTGTCGGCCAAAGAATATGCCGTGATGGAAACAGTATTGGAAAACTTCATGGAAGAGCTTGGCGGCAAACGCACCCACATGGATATCATGCTGCAGTTTCTCGAAGAAGGCGGGATTTCGCGCGAGGAAGCCGACAGTGCGGAACCCGCTCCCGGAACGCTGGCGGCGATTGAAATGATTATCGGCTGTTGCCAAAGGCGTTCGGCGTTGGAAGGCGTCGCCATGCTCGCATTCGTCGAAAGCCAGCTTGGCGGCGAAGGCAAGATCTCCGAGAAGGTCTATCGCGAACTCACCGGCCATTATGGCTTTTCGCCGCGGGCCGCGGAAACGTACCGGTTGCACGCGGCTCAAGACGAGGGCCACGGCAGCCGCCAGATCGATGCGATTCGCTTATTGGCCAATGACGCGGCGACACAAAATAAAGTGCGAGCGGCCGTGAAGCTCGGCTTGACCGCCTTTACTCTGGAATGGGACGGTCACGTGCAGGCGATGACAGGGAAAAGAGAATTTTGGAGTGGAGTGTCTGATCTTAAACTGCGTCAGCCGACCGTCAGGCTAAAACAATAACTAGAAATTTAGTTAGGATTCTCGCTGTGGGCGAAGGAGGGATAGAGCCATGCGAATCACTCACCAGTATTTCGTTTCTTCCCCCTCGACGGGGGAAGATTAAGATGGGGGTGATCGGGGCATTACCCGCCTTACCGTCACCCCCTCTCTAACTCTTTCCCCTCAATGGGGAGAGAATTAAGTAGGTGTTACCCCTTCGTTTGGTACCCATCGTCCGCCGATCGTCCAATCGAAGAAACCCCAAACCCCACATCACACCGGCCAATCTTTCGGCAAGTCGCGCCGCAACTTTTTGTATTCAGGATTGTCAGGCTGTTCTTGGCGCAGACGAGCCAAGGCCTCGATGATTTCCTCTTGATCCATTTTCAGCGAATTGGAGACCATACCCGTGGTCTCTTCGAAGCCGAGGCCTCAATTGCTGTGTCACCCGCGCATGCGCTGCAAGACGTAAAGATCGTGTTCCTTGCTTGTCATTCGATGGCTCCTATTGGTTCATGAAAGCCCCGAGAAGCCGACTCGTTGAATTGTGATCGACTCCGTAACCGAATCGGGTGCTCCCTGTGCGCCGACTCGAATTTCTAATCTCACGAAAAGTCTCCAATGAGCTTGTCGCCAATCGATATGCAAAATCAAAAATGCATTCTCGACAATCGTCTCCGGCGGCTCGTCGCAAAAGACCGCCATGTCGAGGATGACGCTTGCTCCCACAGCAACTGCCAACGGCGGCTCAAAAACCCTTTCTCTAGACCTAAATTTTTCATGCGGCACGCGTACAGAAAGACAGCGCATGGGTTCCGCAGTTTTATTTTGTATGCGCCACTTAAACAACCACTCGCCGGGATTGTCGCGACCGCTTCGGTCGACCTGCTCGACGCCTATTTCCGACGATCCGCTCGCTAAACCCATTTCACTCCACCGTCTCTAGAATAATTATTTTCCCGCCCGGACCCGAAGAGTCCCTGGTTTTAACCTTGAACTGTTGAACCCCCCGTATCAAGTACGGAGGCAAGCTCTTGAACGGTTTGAGCGAATGTCTTTATCGTTTGGCGTAGACTGAAGTCCTTCCCTCTTTGTCAAAAGTCACGACTTCATACCGCTATTGAGCATAACTTGCGCCGCTCAGTAGGAGCAAAAGAACCGTCCCAGAGAGCCAAGCGCACGATAGTTTCATGAATAATATACCTCTCCTCGATGATTGGTGCGATTCAATCTACCAAATTGATTTAGGGGCGGCAAAGCATGGGTCCGTATAACGAGTCCAGCCGGAAACGCGTGGATGCCCTGAACAAGTCAGAGCATGACGGAGCAAAGAACAACCGCATACAATCATCCATCGTCATAGCCGGACTTTGATCCGGCTATCCACGTCCCGGTTCGTTCACGCCTATCCCCGCGTCAAGAATACGTTGACACCTGAGCTGCCGGGTGCGATATCGGTAAGAAAACCGTTATTGAGTAAAGGTGGCCCATGAAAAATAATTTCAAAGTTCTCGACAGCGACATGCATTTAATGGAGCCGGTGGACCTGTGGGAGCGCTATATCGACGCGCAATACAAAGCCGATGCGCCGCGCGGACTCACCAGCGAGAATGTTCGCGACTTGCGCCTGGCCCATCCGGATGGCCGTTATTGGGGGCTGCCCGCAACCCACAACCGCAATTCATCGCATCATCAGGGCCACAACTTTCGCAAGAATCAGGGGACCTATGGGTCGCATGCCGAGCGCGGCTGGACCGCGGAAATCCAAATCGAGGCCATGGACATCGAAGGCATCGATGTCGCGGTGCTTTACCCCACCCGCGGCCTGCAGGTACTGGCCGAACCGCGAATGGAACCGAAGTTCGCCGCCGCATTAGCGCGCGCTTACAACGATTGGCTATACGATTTTTGTAAGGCCAATCCCGCGCGCCTTCTCGGCGCCGGTATGATATCGCCTTGGGATATTGATGAAGCCGTCGCCGAAGCCAGGCGTTGCGCTACCGAATTGGGCTTTCGCGCGGTGTTTATGCGTTCCAGCACCATGGAAGGCCGCAACTGGTATGACGACTACTTCGAACCGCTGTGGGCGACGCTAGAAGAGTATCAGCTGCCGGTCGGCTTTCACGAATCGTCTTCGTCGGCGGCACGGCAGATCGGCGATCTCTTCGAGCCGAATTTCATGCTGCGACGCGCCGTCGCCCAGCCGATGGAGCAGATGCTGGGTTTGGTCAGCCTATGTTCCGGCGGAGTTTTAGCGCGTCATCCCAGACTGCGCGCGGCCTTTCTGGAAGCCAATTGCACGTGGCTGCCGTGGCTCCTCTGGCGCTTGGATGAAGGTTGGGAGCGTGAAGGAGATATCTGGGCGAAAGACTTGACGATGAAACCCAGCGAATACTTCAAGAAACAGTGCTTCGTATCGGTGGAGCCCGACGAGCACGGCGTCAAGTACGTGATCGACTATATCGGTGCCGATCGCCTGGTGTTCTCCACGGATTATCCTCATGGCGATTCAAAATTTCCCCATGCCGTGGAAAGTTTCCTCGAACTCACAATCAGCGACGACGACAAGCGGAAGATTCTTTGGGATAACTGCGCCGAGTTCTATCGTTTGGAGATCTAGCGGATTTACATTTTGCAACCTTGATAGCGCTACCAATGATTGGACGATTCCTACGCTGTCTCGCTGAAGGATCGATGTCGCGTTGAATTGATCCACCGTTAGCACGGATTTCTATTCAGATTTTCTTGGATCACCGCGGAGGCCCCATGGCTGAGAGAGCCTTTTCTTCTACTGAACTTTACGATGCCTGGCCGATACTTTCCGTGGAAGAGAAAGTAGAAGGATTTCAACTCTTGCCATTGGAAGAGCGCGAGCCTTTCTTCAGGCAACTTAGCGCCCGTGACGAGGCCAAGCTGCTGGAGAATTTTTCATCCGCTGAGCGACGGAATTGGATTCGCGTTCTGGCACCGGAAGACGCTGCCGACGTCATTCAGGAGACGGCGCCGCAGGCGCGGGAGGATTTACTCTCGTCGATCGATGAGCCGCTAAAAAGCGAGGTCAAGGGGCTGCTTGCTTACGCTGAAGACCAGGCCGGCGGTCTTATGAGCCCACGCTACGCTCGTTTGCGCCCAGGCATGACCGTCGAGGAAGCCTTCAGTTATCTCCGGCGCGACGCCCGCGACCGAGAGAAAAATGTTTACTATGCATTTGTCGTCGATCCGCAAGAACGACTTCTTGGAGTGGTTTCTTTTAGAGATCTGTTCTCGGCCCGCGGCGACCAGTCGATCCAGGATGTGATGCGTCGCAATGTGGTCACGGCGCGCGACGATCTCGACCAAGAGGCGCTAAGCGATCTGTTCGCCAGACATAATCTCATGATGATTCCCATCGTTGATGCCCAGTCGCGTATCAAGGGAGTCGTGACTCACGACGACATCATCGACGTTCTTCGCGAAGAGGCCACCGAAGACATTCACAAGATCGGTGGTATGGAAGCTCTCGACGCTCCGTATTTGCAGATCCCGCTATCCCAAATGATTAAGAAACGGGGCGGATGGCTCGCCGCCTTATTTTTAGGGGAAATGTTGACGGCCACCGCCATGGGTTATTACGAAGATCAGATTTCACGAGCCGTTGTTCTGGCTCTGTTCGTGCCGTTGATTATTAGTAGCGGCGGAAATTCCGGCTCTCAAGCATCCACTTTAGTGATTCGCGCCATGGCTCTCAAAGAGATCCGCATTTCGGATTGGTGGCGGGTCGTGCGGCGCGAATTTAGCGCCGGTATTGCGTTGGGCGGTATCCTGGCGACTATCGGTCTCATGCGTATCTTGGCATGGCAAGGCCTTTTTCATTCCTACGGCGAGCATTACATGCTCATCGCGCTGACTGTCGCCTTCAGTCTACTCGGCGTCGTGCTGTGGGGGACGCTGGCGGGTTCCGTTCTGCCGATTGTTCTGCGTCTTCTCGGTTTCGACCCGGCCAGCGCGTCGGCGCCCTTCGTTGCCACGCTTGTCGATGTCACCGGATTGATCATTTACTTCAGCGTCGCGACGGTGATTTTGAGAGGCAGCCTCTTATGAAGCTAAGCTTCGTAAAAATGGTTTCAAGCTGTTCAAAACATTCAATTTGCTCAAGTCGTTTGAAGCGGTCTGCTGACCTTTGTTTATTTCGCTGGGGCATACAGTTGAAGCAGGTTTCCTTCTGTGTCGAAGAAGTAAAAGCCGCTCCCCGTCGGCCGGTCGACTGCGGGCGTGTCATGCACCTTCACACCCCAATCCGTCATTTTTTTCTTGGCTAATTCGAAGTCGTCGCGACTTACGCTAAACGCCTGATGCGTCGCACCTTCTCGTTTGATGGCGCCTCCTTCCGATGCTTTTGGCCGTTGAAATAGTACGACCATGCCGTTGGACGAAACCTATCACAATCGCGGATGCGCGGAACAGGTGTGAAAGGAAACGAGCAAATAGTATGCGCCTTCCGCCTCATAGCCGGACTTGATCCGGCTATCCAGCTTCTTTCAAATGCATTCTCGCTTCGCTTGACAGAAGTAGCCTTCGGCCTGTTAAGTAGGAGCCACTTTCGAAAGGAAACCATTAACCGGTTATGGATTCGCCAAGCACTACAAGGAAACTCAAACTCGGCATCGTCGGCATCGGTGTCGGTGCTTCGGAGATCCTGCCGCAAATGGAACAGATTCCGGAGTTCCAGCTGGTTGCCGCGGCCGACGTGAACCCGCGGGTGCTCCAGACGTTTCGGCAGCGCTACGGCGCCAAAACCTACGACAGCATCGAAAAGCTCTGTAACGATCCCGCTGTCGAAGCGGTTTGGGTTTCTACGCCCAATAAGTTTCATGCCGCGCATAGCATCATCGCCGCCAATCACGGCAAGCACGTGGTGGTCGAGAAACCGATGGCGGTGACGTTGGCCGAAGCCGAGCAAATGATTGAAGCGTCGATCAAAAACAAGATCAAACTTCTTTGCGGTCACACGCAGAGCTTCGGTTCGCATATTCGGACGATGCGCAGGATCATCCGCTCGGGAGAACTGGGCAGGCTTTGCGCGCTGCACGTCTGGGCCTACACCGACTGGATGCTGCGACCCAGGACGGCGGAAGAGCTCGACATCACGCAGGGTGGCGGTGTCCCCTACCGTCAGGGACCGCACCAGATCGACACCCTGCGGCTGCTTGGCGGCGGCATGGTACGCAGCGTCCGTGGAACCATCGGCCAATGGTTTAAGGGACGGCCGATTCCCGGTTACTACTCGGCGTTTATCGAATTCGAAGACGGTACGCCGGCTACGCTCATGCACAATGGCTATGGCTACTTTCTCGCTTCAGAACTGGTGCCGTGGGGCGGACAGAACAGCCGGTATTCGGAGATTGAGCGCGCGGCGATTCGGAAGTCGTTGCTGGACGGCAGCCGTGACGAAAATGCCGATAAGGACGACATGCGTATCGGCGGATCGAAAGAGCGCGAGGTCTTTCGCAGGGGCGCTCCGGGCAAGCCATGGCTGCCGAACGACCTGGGAATCTTAGTTGCCACCTGTGAGCGCGGCGATATCCGCCAATCGCAGTACGGACTTTACGTTCACAGCGACGAAGGCACCAAAGACATTCCTTTGGTAGGGGGCGGCGGACCTTCCCGGCGCGGCGAGCTGATCGAACTTTACGAAGCGGTGGTGCTGGATAAACCGATTCGCCACACCGGACCGTGGGGCCTGGCGACGTTGGAGGTCTGCCTGGCGATTATGCAGTCAGCCAAGGAGCGGAAGGAAGTCATGCTTTCGCACCAGGTGCCGGCGCCGGAGGCGGACTAGACTTTCTCAAAAAGGGTTATCTTGAATTTAGCTCGTGTAGTTTTCTCTTTTGTCATTTCGAACGAAGCAAATAAGGAGCCTTTATGTACAACGGACAAACAGTCGTCGACGTTCATGGTCACATGACCACTCCGGCCGGGTTTCGCCAATTTCTCGCCGAGATCGTGTCCCAGAACACGCCGGGACGAAAGTTGGAAGTCACCGACGAGCAATTGGAAACCGCCCAGCAGCGCCATCTCAAATTCATGGATGACAGGAATATCGACGTGCAGTTCATCGGGCCGCGGCCGATTGCCATGTGGCATTGGATGCGGCCGTTTCTGCAAGAGTTCTGGGCGAAAACGACTAATGACGTCATCGCGCGCATCGTCAAGTTGCATCCAGACCGCTTCCGCGGCATGGCGCAATTACCGCAATGCCGTGATAAGGACACGAAGAATTGTCTGCCGGAGTTCGAGCGCTGCGTAAAAGAACTGGGATTTGTCGGCGCATATTTGAATCCGGACCCAGCCGGCGACAAACAGACACCGGGGGTGCACGAAGAGTATTGGTTCCCGCTCTACGAAAAAGCGGTCGAACTTGACGTGCCGCTGATGATCCATCCCTCGACCACGTACGACCGGCGTTTGGAGATCATTCATGCAAACTACCAGATGAATAATTATCTGGAAGAGTTCGTCGCAATGCAGCTTTTGACGCACAGCAACGTCTTCCAAACATTCCCGAGATTAAAGATTACCATCTGCCATTGCGGCGGCGGTCTGAACCGCTTCATACCCACCGACAAGCACGTCGGCCAAGGAGATTTCAGCAAGAATCTTTTCTATGATTCCTGCGTTTACGACGAAAATTATCTCGAAGCCGCCATCAAACAGCGCGGCGTCGATCAAATCCTCTTCGGTACCGAGTCTCCCGGCTCGGGCGGCGCGATCCGGCCGGAAACCGGAAAGCCATCGGATGACATGATTCCGGTGATCGACCGGCTCGGCTTTCTGAGCGCCGAAGACAAATTGAAGATCTTTCAGAAGAATCCGTTGAAGGTGTTTACGAAGGTGAGGATTTAGTGGGTGTCATCACCCCCCTCTCTACAGCTTGACTGAATCGAGGACAACGTTGGAGGAAGCAGATGGCATATAAGAATGTAGGCAGAGCAGTACCCAGGTTGGAGGGAGCGGATAAAGTTACCGGCAAGATGCGCTATGCGGCGGACCTGGAGTTTCCGACCGCACTGTCGGCAAAAATCCTGCGTAGTTCGCTGCCGCACGCGCGGATTATCAACATCGATGCGTCAAAAGCGATGAATCTCGACGGCGTGCGCGCGGTTATTTCGGCAGCCGATATCGGCCCGGTCTTGGTCGGCTTGCGAATGAAAGATATGCCGTTGCTCGCGCATGATCGAGTGCGCTATGTCGGCGAACCGGTCGCGGCGGTGGCCGCGGACACTGATGAGATCGCCGAGGAAGCATTGACTCTGATCGATGTCCAATACGAAGAGCTGCCGTACGTCACCGATCCCGTTGAAGCGATTCGCCCGGGAGCGCCGGTACTGCATGACGATCCGGCGGCCTATAAGAACGCACCGGAACGAAGCATCGATCTTCCCAATGTTCAGTCTTACGGCAAGTGGACCAATGGCGATCTGGACGCCGGTTTTGACAAAGCCGCCCGCATTTTCGAGCACACCTTTCGCACTCCGTTGGGATTTCATGCCTACATCGAGCCGCACGCCTGCACTGTGCAGATTCATGATGACGGTCAGGTCGAAATCTGGGCTTCGAATAAAGCGCCGTTTACACTGCGCGACCGCTTGGCGCGGGACTTAAGTCTCGATGCGACGAGAATCAAAGTGCACATTTTACCGGTGGGCGGCGATTTCGGCGGCAAGACCTCGGTGATCGAAGCTCCGATCTGTTACTTCTTAGCAAAACGGACGAGTAAACCGGTCAGGATGGTGCTCGATTATTCAGAGGAACTGTCCGCCACTTCGCATCGGCATCCGCTCGTGATCACTTTGCGCACAGGTGTCGACAAGGACGGCCTGCTCTGCGCCTTATCCGCGAAGGCGATTTTCAGCGGCGGTGCTTACGCGGCGCTTAAGGCCAATGCCGAAGTCACGGTTCAAGGACCGCGCCGGGTGGCGAGCTATTACCGCATTCCGGCAATTCAAGTGGAAACGTTGTGCGCCTACACCAATCAGGTAAGCTGTACTCAAACGCGCACGCCCGGCAGCCCGCAAGTGACCTTCGCGATGGAATCGCAGATCGACATCATTGCCCGCGAGTTGGGTATGGACCCTGTGAATTTTCGCCGGATGAATCTACTCAACGACGGCGATCCGACGCCTTTCGGACAAAAACTACAAAACATAGTGGCAAAGGAAACTCTGCAAAAAGCGCTGGACGTATCCGGCTGGAAGAAACCCAAAAGTAAAAATATTGGCCGCGGAGTGGCCATCTACGAACGCCCTTCAGGCGCCGGCCGGTCGGGCGCCGGGATCACTATCGAAAGAGATGGCGCTGTGACCGTACTCCTGGGCGTACCCGATGTCGGCCCGGGCATTCACACGGTAGTGCAACAGATCGTCAGCGAAATCCTCGAGATCAAGATAGATCAGGTTCACGTCCGCGTTGGCAACACCGACGATTCGCCCTACGACTCCGGAACCGGCGGCAGCAAATCGACCAACAGCGTCGGTCATGCCGGGTACCAAGCGGCCAGCGAGGTCAAGGACAAAATAGTAGCGCTGGCGGCGCAGCGGCTTGGCTGCACGCCGGAAAACCTCAAGGCGCAAAACGGCCGCTATGTCGCGCCCGGCCGGAAGCTCATGTCGTTCAGCGACCTGATGCGCCTTGCCGTCGAGCAACACGGCGCGCCGATTACGCACCTGAGCGTCTATGAGCCCTCACGCGCGCCGATCACTTCCTTCGCCGCGCAGGTTGCCGAAGTCGAGGTCGATTCAGGGACGGGACAGGTCAAAGTCAAAAAGTTAACGACGATTCACGATTCCGGAACAGTCTTGAACCAGCTGAGTTATCAGGGACAGATCGATGGCGGCGTCATTACCGGTTTGGGTTTCGCCATGATGGAAGATAATTCGTTAGTCGACGGTCGGATGGCGACGGTCAATCTTGGCGACTTCAAAATTCCCAATGTCGCGGATGTGCCGAAGCTCACCACCTTGTTGATTCAAGGGGCCCGGGGCCCGGCGCCGTTTCAAGGTAAGGCGATCGCGGAAATACCGAACGTTCCGACCGCCGCGGCCATCGCCAATGCAATCGACGACGCCGTCGGTGTGCGACTTTTCGAACTGCCGCTGACGTCCGAGAAAATTTATTCGGCCCTGAACCACCGATCGTGCTAAGGAACGCCTTCAGAGACCGCCTGCGAGTCTATTTCATTGCCCGGGAACGTCCTGGAAAGGATCAATACAAGGGAACTTGATCGTGGTTGAGTTTTCCGACGTAGCCGTAGCTCATGCGATCGAGCTGGCGGTGGCGCCGGTACGATCGTGAATTCGAGAGACAATCTCGATTCGTTCTAGACGGAATACCGCTGTTCCATCTCTAAAAACTCCGGCAGCCGCACCAACGCCTCATACTCCTTGAGTGAAGCTAATCGATGCGCATAATTTTTGGTTGAGCCTTCCTGCTTCAGGATCGTCAGCATCTCGCTGACCGCCTTGACCACCGTGTAGCGCACAGCATTACTCCCGCCCATCTTAAAACCGATCTGTTTGATTTCTTCGAGTGTCACGTTACCGACCTGAATGGCCTCATCCATGAACATGCAATTGAGCGGCACTTTGACCGCATCACGGATCCGCTTGAACGAGTCCAACGTGCGCTGGCGCATTCCTTCTTTTCGCACCCAGGACATGGCAACTCCAACCATATCCACTCCGACCTCTTCGTAGGCTTTTATTCGAATTAGGGCGTCTTCCAAGCCATTCACGGATTCCGCATCGGTCCGAGCGCTGATGACAAAATTCGGATCCTCCTTGGCTTCGACAGCGGCCTGAAGCTTTTTCACTTGCTCTTTTATCGGCACCACCGGAGTTCCTCCAGGAATGAGAGCGCACTTCTTGGGTGTGACTTGGTCTTCCATGCCGATTCCAGCGACGCCGGCGCGCTCGAATTCCTTGACCGTGCGGGCGATGCCCAGCGGCCCGCCCGAGTAACCGGTGTCGGTGTCGACCATGACGGCGATGTCGACGGCGGCGGCCACATTCTTGGCGTGGTTGGCCATCTCATTCAGGCCGATAAGCCCAAGATCCGGAAGTCCGAGCAGGCTGCCGCAGGTCACATTGCCCAAGAGTTTCACTGCGGAAAATCCTGTGGTTTCGGCGAGCCGGGCAGTCAGGCAATCATAAACTCCGGGTGTTATGATAATTTCGTCGCCCTTCAGCAATTCTCTCAGCTTTGTCGTTGCTTTCATTCGCTCCTCCATAAGGGTAAATTTTTATCATGCCCTGCGCTCGGGCTGGCGAAGGAGGATTTCAAATATGGAATCAACCCGCCCTTCTCCAGAATCACGATCGCTTGATCTGAAAACGGCGGAAATGTGCGCGAGGTCCCGTCCTTAAGATTCCGCACCGTGCCCGACTCCAGGTCCACTTCGATCTCTTGTCCCTCGTCGACGAAAGTGGAGACCCCGACGCACTCGATCGCCGGCAGGCCGAGATTGATCAGAGTCCGCAAATAGATGTTCGATATCGACTCCGCGAGCACCGCGGCAATGCCGGCGTTGCGCAGCGATCGGGGCGCATCCTCGGCGCTCGAGCCCATGCCGAAATTGATGCCGGCAACGATGACGTCTCCGGGCTGCACCTTCGTATGAAACTCCGGATCCACTCCGGCCATAACGCCCTTAATGTTTCCGGAGTCGATACAATCGCCGAATTTCCATACCTTGCCTTTAAAATGTTTTTTCATGCCGGCAAAAACTCCCTGGGATCGACAATCTCACCGGCCAGGGCGCTTGCCGCGACAGTCGCCGGGCTGCCCAAGAATATCCGCGCATCGCGGTTACCCATGCGACCGGGAAAATTGCGATTTCCGGAAGAAATACAAACTTCACCGGTGGCGAGCGAAGGACGGGTGCAGATACCGCATTCCGAGGCGGTGAGCAGCACTTTGGATTTCTCGAAGATTTGCAAAAGTCCCTCTTCCCGGGCTTGGAAATAGGCGCCATACGAGGCCGGCGTGACGATCATTCGCACCCCGGGATGCACCGTCTTGCCTTTGAGGATCTTGGCGGCGACGCGAAGATCTTCGATCCGTGAGTTGGAGCAAGTTCCGATAAAAGCCTGATTGATCTTGGTGCCGATAACTTCATGGACCGGCTGGCCGTTCGACGGCACACCGGGAGCGGCGACAAAGGGCTCCATATCGGTAAGGTCGAAGCGAAGGCGCGATTCATACTCAGCGTCGGCATCGCTCGCAACCGGAGTAAATGCCGTGTTGCCGACTTGCTTGACGTATTCGATGGCTCGCTCATCGGGCGGAAACACAGCATTCAGCGCCAGACTTTCGACCGCCATATTGCACATCGAAAGACGGCTTTCGACGCTTACGTCCGCAACCGCGCTGCCGCCGTACTCCAGAGTTTTGTTAACCGCGCCATTGGCTCCCATTTCGGCCATAATCCGCAGCACGATGTCCTTTCCCCAGATCCACGGCGGCCGCCTGCCCGCGAGCTCGACGTAAATAGCCGGCGGAACTTTCAGCCAGATCCTTCCCGTTGCCAGGACGCCGACGGTCTCTGTAAAACCGATACCGGTGGCAAAGCAGCTCAATGCTCCATAGGTGCAGGAATGTGAATCGGCGCCGACGATGAATTCGCCGGGTCTGACGTGTCCCTTTTCCACCATGACGTTGTGACCGATGCCGCCCTGATATCCTTCATAGAGGGTTGCGCCATGTTCATTGGAAAATTCCTTGGCCCTCTCCTGCCCTTCCAGCCGTCTCGTGCTCCGCGCCGGCTGCTCATCGAAATTGATAATAACTTTTTCTGGATCCCACGCCTTGGTGATGCCCATGTCCTTGAGAACTTCTTTAAACACGCCGTAGAGGCCTTTGGGGTCTTCCGCTTTCGAGAAGCGCAAATCCTTGATGTAAAGCTTATCGACCTCGGCATCGATCATGTCTCCGGGGCGGACTCGATCCTTACCGGCGGCCCGCGCGCAGATTTTTTCAGTGATGGTCATTCCCATGGCTCACCTCATCGTTGAACACGCTTCTCGATTTCGAATCCTTTACGACATCCTCAGATGTATCAAGGCAGCTGCCTAGCTATACGCAGACAAATAATTTTCTGTCAATAAGTTTACGTTGGGCAGCTCCGTGTCGCGATTCATTTATCGACCCTTCTAAAGCGGCTCTTATTTCTCAACGAGCCCTGGCGATTCCTGACCTCCAAGGCGGTCTTGCACCGGCAGGATGAGAGTGGCGTGAAATCCGTGCGGAGGTTATTCATCGGATTTGGTAGACATTTCTTGTTGACCTAAAGAATAAACCTGACATAAGTAGAGCCGCATAACCGGGGATTCGACGGTGGTGGTATTTCGATTCACGCGATTGTTTAGAAAATTCTTCCCGCAACTTGTCGACAGGGATTCTAAAAATGCTAGTGTGCAAAGCGTGTTTTAATGAATCAGGCGCAAGGAGGGTTAACCATGTGGCTAGACGCTTCCAACGCGGTTCGGATTTATAGACTGATTTATTCGGCGGCAGTGGGTGTTTTTCTTCTTTCGCCTGCTTATGTTTTCGCCCAAACTCCTTTTTATCAGGGCAAGACGATTACAGTCATTCAGGCCACGTCGGCGGGCGGCAGTTCAGATATGATGACGCGTTCGGTCCTGCCGTTCTTGAAAAAACATATCCCCGGGGAGCCGACGATCGTGTCCGAGTATATGCCCGGCGGAGGAGGAACCAAAGCCGCTAATCACGTCTATAAGAACGTTCGACCTGACGGCCTTACGATCGGCCGTATCGGCGGCGCTCTAGTCGCCAATGCCGTCCTTGGAGAGAAGGGCGTCCTGTATGATCTGGATAAGCTGATCTATTTGGGCTCGGCACACAGCACCTATCACTGGGCTTTTCTTACGCGGCGGGAAGCGGGTTTGAAAAGCATAGAGGATCTGCGTTCGGCATCCGGAGTAAGAATCGGCGCTCAGTCTGTTGGACATTCCATCTATTTTGTCGGCCGGATGTTCGCGTATCTGATCGGCATCAAAGAACCGAATTTTGTCGTCGGCTATTCCGGAACTGAGCTTGACGCTGCTTTAAGCCGCGGCGAGATCGATGGCCGGATCAACAACGCCGATACCTTACTGACGCGAAGCACGGATTTGTTAAAGAAAGGCGCCCTCGATCTGCACGTCATCATGGAAGTCCCGAAGGACTTGAAGCACCATCATTTCTCACGCTTGCCGGAGATCGAGGAATTCGCCAAATCGGAAAAAGAGCGCAAGCTGTTGCGCATGGTACGCGCCTTCAGGCAATTCGGCTCGCCTTTCATCTTGCCTCCCGGCACACCGAAAGAGCAGGTCAAGATCCTTCAAGTGGCCATGGTCAAGGTCTTTAACGATCCCGAGTTTCCCAGGGAGTATAAAAAATTCACCGGTGACGAGGCTTCGCCGCTGATGCCGGAGGACATGGAGAACGCTCTTAAGGAGTTACCCCGAGATCCGGAAACCATCGCACTCTTTAAGCAGCTCAATGCCGCGGGCCCGTTGCCGGCTCGTTAGGATTGAATTTTTTGATTGAACCAACTAAAGGGATCACTGGCATGCCGTCGGTTGGCGGCGCTGATTTAAAGAGCGGCAAAGAAACCGTGGCACGCCGGATTTGGCGGTCACGACTAGGAGGGTAAGATGAAACGCCTATCACTCCCATTGTATGGAAGAAAGCTCGCAGCGGTTAACGCATGGGCAATCTTGTTCGTCTGGCTGATCGCGGCGAACGCTTTTGCTCAGGAGTCGTTCTTCAAAGGAAAGACCATCACGATCGTCCAAGGCCGCGGTCCCGGCGGCACGGGGGATCTGCGCGTGAGGGCTTTGGTGCCGTTCCTGCAAAAATACATTTCTGGAAATCCCACCATCGTCATGGAATACATGTCCGGCGGCGGCAGCCGTAAGGCGGCGAATCATATCTTTAATTCCGCGCGCCCGGACGGGCTCACGATGGGCAACTTGAGCGCCGGCATGGTTTCGTTGGCCGTGCTCGGTGAATCGGGAATCATGTACGACATCGACAAATTTAACTATCTCGGTTCAGCTTACAGCACCTACCACTCTGTGTTTATAAGCAGGAAAGAAGCGGGCTTCGGCACTCTGGATAAGCTCCGGGCCGCCAAGGAGATCAGAGTCGGCGGGCAGTCGGTCGGCTTCTCCACTTATAACGAAGCCCGGCTTTTCTGCTACATCATCGGTTGCCGCGAGCCGCGCTTCGTCACCGGCTTTTCCGGGCCCGAGCTTGATCCGGCGTTGATGCGCGGTGAAATCGATGCGCGCTCGACGGGCCCGGATAGCCTGCTGCAGCGCAACAAAGAATGGCTTGACAAGGGCTTGATCTACATTCATGCGATCATGGAAACGCCCAAGGGTGAGAAGCATCCGCATCCTTTATTCAAAAAACTTCCCGTCCTAGACGATTTGGCGAAATCCGATAAAGAGCTAAAGGTCATTGCGCTGCAGCGTGCTTTCAGGGTCGCGGGTTCGCCGTTCGTGCTGCCACCGGCGACGCCCAAAGATCGCGTGAAGACTTTGCAGGAAGGATTTCGCAAAACCTTTCAGGATCCGGCGTTTTTCAAGGAATACGATAAACTAACCGGCGATCAACCGACGCCGCTTTTGCCGGAAAATCATGAAAAGGCAATTGCAGAAATCCCACGAGATCGCGAAACCATCGAGATCTTTAAAAAGCTCGTCGCAGCAGGGCCGCTGCCGCCACGGTAGAATTACACGATTTATTTTCAGGGAGGTTATTATTGATGATAAGCAGCACAAGCAGAATAAAAGTAGTGCTATTGACTCTTGCTGGTTCGTTTTGGTTGTTTGCGGCCAACGCCTCTGCGCAAAAGGATTTCTATGCTGGTAAAACCGTCACCTTAGTCGCGACCACGGCTCCGGGAGGGACCGGAGATCTCCGGGTAAAAGCCATGATGCC
>WHTF01000006.1 GCA_009379725.1 Deltaproteobacteria bacterium | reverse complement strand
ACATTCGGGCCGGCAAAGATCTCCGCCCGCGGCCGATTGCTGTGCGCCTCCTGGAACTCCTGACTTTCGGTCCACGCGCGAAACGCTGCCTCGTCTTCCCAGTGTGTCAGCACGACATAATAGTCGCTCTTGATCGGGCGAAGTATCTCGAGCCGAATAAATCCAGGCCGCTTATCCACGAGACCTGCCCTTCCGGCAAACCGAGCCTCGAACTCTTTTTCAAAACCCTGCGAAACTTTTATCCTGTTAGACACGGCGATCATAGCTTTCTCCTTAGCTTCGTTATACCAACTACGGCGAAGAGATCATCTCAACGGATCGCCGGTCGATCTCGCAAGACATTGGTCACGGCCACTGACCGGGCCAAAACTCTCAATGCATCCAACCCCACCTCCAGCGCAATGCCCGGGATTACTTCATAACGGCGCGTGATCCTGTATCTCGTATCCGCTAATTCAGTCAATAAGTATTTTTGCGCGGCGGCAATCGCCTCTCTCTGTGCGTGCACCAATTCCTTGCTCAGCGGTCCTTCCGGGCTCCAAGGCGTTTTCAACCCGACTAACACCAGCACCGCTCCAACATCGGTCGCCTCCATAAAAAGTTCAGCGGGCACCACGCCGGCACTACCTGTTGCGGCGCCGTGCGTATCCGGCGCCGCTCCCTCGATCATGCCGTCATTCGCTGCCGGTTTAACCGCCCGGTCCGGCAAAACGTTGGTGACACTACCGGATTTCTTGAGCACGGCTAGGGCATCGGCGCCAATTTCCAATGCGATGCCCGGGATGCCCTCATAACGACGAACGACTTTGTATTGAGTCCCTGAAAGCTCGGTAAGCAGATCATTTTGTACTCCCTTGATGGCCTGCCGCTGCGCCGCGATGGCATTTTCCGTCAGCATCCCTTCCATGCTCCAAGGAACGTCTAATCCAACAAGCACAAGTACGGTCCCATCAGTCGCTGCCCGATTGAATATTTCGTGTGGAATTTTGTCAGTTTGAGAAGAAGCGTTTGTGGGCCAGGAAACAAATGCTGCAAAGACGAGAAAAAGGCATTTGAGTAAACTTTCCACACCGAGGATCTTTGCATGTCCCATATTCAATCCCTCGATCAGTCGCGACTATTGCAACCGGGAAACGGCGATGAGCTGTCAAAAAGCAATCTTATTCTTACGAATCAGTATTCATTTGGCAATAGTTTACGACAGGCCATAATCAGCAACATTTTCGCTGGAACCACTCGCGAGATCCGCAGCTCTAATGAGCTTGTTGATATGGGCAGTCATCGGACCATCACTCTGACTTGCCGCAGGCTCGGGTGTTATTTACAAGCGCCAAAGATCACTGAAACGCACCGCCACAACCTGATCGAAAGGTACGGGACCCGACAAATGACCGACGGACTGCGCAAACCGGTTGAGTCCGGCGACCGCCTCTTCCGAAATGCGTGGATCGTAAAACGTGGCATCTCGTTCGACAATCCTGGCGATTAGATCCGCCGCATCCTGAGGAAACTTCCGCCGCCCAACTTCAGCGGCCAGGCTCGGTTCCGCCTTTAAAGCTCTCTGAGTTTTAACGATAGCCCGAACGGCGGCAGCGACAGCCTCCGGGCTATTTTGAATAAAGGAATCGGTAGTGGCCAGGCCGGCAAAGGTGAAGTGGCGGACCTCCGCCGGATCGTCGCCGCGCCGCACATCGACGAGAATCTTTCCCACTCCGCGGTTTACCGCAGTTTCAGCACCCATTGCGTTTGCCCAGAACCCATCGATTTGGCCTGCTTCCAGGGCCCGAGCGGCGAACACGCCGAAAGAAACATCGCGTGCTTTAGCACCAGGTAATTCAACAATCTGCAAATCCTTGTGAGGATCGATTCCAGCGCCGATAAGCATCTGCCGCAGCGCCAAATCGGGACCCTCCGCCGCCGTGATCCTTAGCCCCTTAATCGCGTTCAAATCGCCACGTTTTGCCGGCAGATCTCTCCGGACAACCAGTAGCCAAGGCGTGCCCTGCGAAAGAGCCACCGCAACTTTCACGCCTTTCCAATCGGAAAACTCAGTCAAGACATCATGCACCGAGCCGGCAACCATGGCATCGGCGCTGCCGTCACGCAGCGCCTTGGTTGCACCAAGCATAGCCACCAGTTCGATGTGGACATCCAAACCCTCCGCTTTAAAAAATCCCAACTCAGCCGCGGCCAGAGCCGGGAAACAGGTATTGCTGACCAGATCGACTGCTGCGATGCGCATGGATTGGTAATCTCCTGAGCATGAAAGTGAAAACAAAGCCCAGCCGAAGATTAGCATATTTCGACTAGTCTCTAATAGCCCGTACTCTGCCTAATCTAAACCGGCTTAGTTTACATTTCGCAGCCAGCTTCCGGACGATGTATGCACGGGAAGAGCCGCAACACGATGACCGATACTATACGATTTGGAACAGCACTCTTTTAGTCTGGCCGCTCTATGAGTTGCGGAAATTTCGTTACCATGGCCTCAGGAGGCATGGCCTGAAGCCTTACTCCAAGTTCCTGTGACAACATGATGGCATTAGCCGCCGCGTTCGCTCGGGCATGATTGTTATAAAACGCGAATGCCTTGTTAACTCCCGGTTTGCTGATAGCGGTTTTGATCCGTGCGCCGCGTGCCGTTTGATTTCGTCGCGAGATTAGCAGTAATCATACCGCAAACCCGAAAAACGGCTCTCTCAGTTGCCCTATAGCGAACGCTAGCGAATCAGGCAGGGGTAGACCTATGGGTAAAATCCGCTGAACGATGATCTGCTACGATCATCGCATCGAAGCTCCATGCTTCGTTTCAAAGCGACCAGCGATTATCCAGCGTTAGAAAAGTTGACTTGAACAACCATTGCGACATCTATCTTGAAATTCACCAAGCCCGAACTCAGAGTGGATCGGGGATCGCCCAACACATCGGGAGTGACCCAGAGTTTTTTGAAACCTTAGGGGCCGAGTTATCCTTTGCCCGGGTGCGCCGGCCCACCGACAATGCGTTGACCGAACGGTTTTACGGCACGGTAAAACAGGAAGAAATTATCTGGTGGGCAACTATCCCGATGAGATATCGGCGCGGGAAGAACTGGGCCGCTACATCGAATCCTACAACCAGTCCCGGCCGCACCAAGCGCTGTTTAATTTCACACCGGCTCATGTGCATCAGCTCAACAACAACAGTGCGCTGTTGAAGGAACTAAACGACATCAAGAAAAAGACCCGAGACAGACGCAAAGCCTACTGGGTGGAAAAACAAAAGATCGATCAACAGGCGCTTGAGGGGGGATATCCAGGTAAGGGTCAGTGCGAGATCGTTGATCCTGAGGCAAATACGGAGGCCGTTTTTCAAAACCAACAACCGGATTCTCACAATGAGAGTCCCACAACTAAAAACGACTCACTTGATCCTTCGATTTTGTCTCATTGAAAAAAAACTGGACACATTCATATTGGCAGAGCGGGCTTGCTCTCCGAGACCTGTCCCCTGAGATCACAAGGTTCTTCGAGGAAAACTATGAGCCCGTCAATGGAGGCAGTATCCGGTCACGAAACAAAAATAATGGGGTTTGCTAAGAGCGGGAGGTCGGCGCCCGGCACACACGGGCGATAGCAGCGAGTAAGTCAACGATACCTGCTAACTGAGAGCAAGGTCTTTATTATATGATCATGAATTGGAGTGGAGTTGCTGCATTTCGTACAGATACTGATTCGGTGTGGGTTCATCGGTTGTTTCCACTTCCTCAATTTGACGAGGGCCCTTCTGTTCCCCCTTCAGTTGCGAATGACCCTCTATCAGCTCGGATGCCGATAGGGCGCCCAATTCTGCCTTGCTTTTACTGAACACGCGCCTTCTGACAGTGTCCGCATCGAGGGAGAGACAAGTACAGGTCCACACAAAGCTCCCGGGAGAATCATCCTTGGAACAAATCCAAGCGCGGGCAAATCTTTGGAGCCGTGGTATATCTCTCGGAGGCGCGTTGAGCCGGATTCCGGCGAGGTCCCAAATTGCTTGCAATAGTACCCGCGTCCATAAAATAGTTTCTGGATTCATGAGCAGTCCTTCTCCGTATAAGCTTCCACGTAATGTGGTGATCGCACCTACCGCAAAAGCCGTTAATCCACTGCATCCACGAGCCACAATCGAGTAGAATGATCACAAAGTCGAACGAACACTTCGAGCATTTACGTTTGGCGAGATATTTCAGCATTCCTACAGTAGAACCTTCCTTATCTTTGCATGTTCGCTAAACTTTTTGTTGTTCTCTTGTGAAGTTAGCAACCGTTGTGCCGGAGGAACGTGGATCTGCGCACGCAAAGCCTTTGACTCGAACCATAGATTTACCGGGGAGTTATGGTCGATGATCCGTCATCGGTTCGGCCGCCGACCTGGACATTCATCGACAAAGGCCTACATTTTTGTACAGCGTTCGACAAATGACTTGAGCCGGCAAGCACATGTGAGGAGCTGACCCAACATCGGCGTGCGTTTGATGCACCCGGAAGGCGGACCATCGTTCATGGTTCGTGATAATTACAAAGGAGAGCAAAAGATCGTTAATCACTTCCCCGCGCCGCGTCACGGCGCGGGGGCGATCTGTAGGTTTAGCCGTGGTTGCGGCGGTCGCAGACAGCGTCGATGAGAGCAGGTTTCCCTTGTTTGACTTGCTCCATGGCGCGTTTGAGCGCGGGCTTGAGATCGTCGGCGTTCTCGAATGGGCCTTCGGCGTACCAGCCCATCGAGCGGGCAAGTCCGGCAAAATCCGGATCCGGGCCATAGAGGTCCATACCGATATGGGCGCGCGACGGATCCGTGCCGCGGTTTTTCGCCATGACGATCTGATGGTTCCAGTCGTTGTAATAGGCGCGGTTGTTAAACATCACGATGAGCATCGGGATTTGATACTTCGCCGCCATCCAGAGTGAGCCGGCGTCGAACATCAGATCGCCGTCCGGCTGCAGGTCGACGACCAGCCGGCCGGTTCCCTTGTTGGCAAGCGCCACCCCCAACGACATGCCTATCTGCGTGCCGGTGCCGAGCTCGCGTCCACCGTGCGAATAAGGACGATCGAAGTTCCAAAGCTTGTGCCCCCAGCTGCCTAAGTCACCGCCGGTAAGCACCCAGTCCTCGTTTTTGATCACCTCCCACACTTCGAGCGCCAGGCGCGGTACCGTCATCGGCTTCGAGTCCCAGTGCTCCTGCGCCTGTTTGCTCCATCTCGCGCGGTTCTCGGCATGGCGTTTGCCGATCTCTTCTTTGCGCTTGGCGATCCTCTCGGCAAGCCCGGAGGTCTTGGCAATCCGTTCCTTCAGAAGTTTCGTCAACAGCGGCGCCGTGATGACCGGGTCAGCGGTCATGCGCTGTTGCGCATAGAATGGCCGGGCATAGTCCATGGACCACTTGCTGATCTCGATGTCGGTAAAGCCGATATCGATCCAGGTGGCATTGGACTGGACCTTGCTGACGACGGTACGCGTGGCGATGTCGCGCACGTGGGTCGGCTTCTCGAAGTCGGCGATGTCGAGGGTGAGCACGACGTCGACGTCCTGGTAACAACCGTCAGGGTCCATCGTGAGGTTGAGCGGATGATCGCTGGGGAAATTGAGCCGCGAGCCTACATCCCACACCGAGGCGCCCAGGGTTTCCGCCAGCTCGACGACGTGATTCCAGCCATGCGGCGGGCGGGCGGCGAAATCGGCGATGATCGCGACGCGCTTGGCCCCGGCCAGAGTGTCGGCGGCCTTCTGCAACGACGTGGGGTCAGGGGTCATCGGCGCCGGAGCGGTAACCGCATCGGCCGGCGGCATTTCTACATCGTGATCGAGTTGCGCTTCCTGCAGACCGGCGTCGTAACACATATAAACCGGCCCCTGGCGCGCGCTCATCATGATCGAATAGGCGCGCGCGAATGCCCCCGGCACGCCGTCGACCGTGGACGGTTGGTAATCCCATTTGACAAAATTGCGGATCGCTTCACCCTGGACGTTGGCGGTGTGAATCCAGTCGATAAACGGCCGGCGCTTGGGCTCCGCCAGGGGCCCGGTGGCGCCGATGATGAAGACCGGCGCTCGGTCCAGGTAAGCGTAATATACGCCCATCGGCGCGTGCAGCAGTCCGACGAGATTATGCACGATGGCGATCATCGGCTTACCGGTGGCGCGGGCGTAGCCGTGGGCGATCTGCACGGCGATCTTTTCATGCTGGCAAAGAATCATCGGCGGATCGTTCTCGCCGTGGTTGACCAGCGAATCGTGCAGTCCGCGATAACTCGCGCCCGGGTTAAGCGCAATATATTTAAAATCGTATCGTTTGATCATGTCGACGATGACGTCGGATTGCCATCGTTTATCGGATTTCTTGATGGTTTCTACTTTTGTCGCTGGTTTTGCCATATGAATATCCTCCTAGCTATTTTCGATTGGTGTGTAGGGGCGATTCACGAATCGCCCCTACGAAATTCTATGCATTTTCGCCGCGGCGCCAAACCACGGTGTCCACCAAGGCCGGCTTGCCGGCTTTGACCTGCTCGATGGCGCGCCGGATCGCCGGGCCCACGTCTGCGGGATTTTCGATGGCACCTTCGGCATACCAGCCCATACCCTTGGCGATGTGGGCGAAATCCGGCGCTGGGGCTTCGAGGTCCATCCCGATATTGGCCCGCGCCGGATCGGTGCCGCGCTGGTGCGCCATGTGGATCTGATGCGCCCAGTCATTGTAGTAAGCGCGGTTGTTGTACATCACCACCAGTATAGGAATATCGTATTTGATCGGCATCCAGAGCGCGCCGAGATCGAACATCAGATCGCCGTCAGGCTGAAGATCGACCACCAACCGCCCTGTGCCCTTGTGCGCCAGGGCAACGCCGATGGACATGCCGATCTGGGTGCCGGTGCCGAGCTCGCGTCCGACGTGGCGATAGGGCTTGTCGAAGTTCCATATTTTGTGCACCCACTCTTTCAGAGTATTCGCGGTGAGCACCCAGTCTTCGTCTTTAATGACCTGCCACACTTCGTGCGCCAGCCGGGATTCGGTCATCGGCCGCTGCTCCCACTCCTCCTTGACCTGGTCCTGCCACTTTTGCCACTGGCGCGCGTGTTTTTCGCCGATGGTTCTTTGACGCTCCTCGATGCGCGAGGCCAGCGTCTTATTGCCGTCGATACGCTTGCGGCAAGCCGCGGTCAACGCGGGGATCGTGATTGCGCTGTCGCCCAGCACCCGCAGATTCCAGTTGTGGTGCTTGTTATAATCGGTAGCCCACTTGCTGATCTCGATGTCGGCAAAGCCGACGTCGATCCATTTGCAGTCGGCGGTCGTCAGCACCGTGATCTCGCGTGTCTGGGTGTTGAGCCGCTGCGAACCGCGGGTCCAATCGACGACGTCGAGGGCGGTGACCAGATCGACGCCTTTGAACGCGTCGCCATGGAAGCTGACGCTCAGGGGGTGACGATTGGGAAAACCAAGACGTTTGTTGATATCGAAGACCGAAGCGCCGAGGGTCTCGGCGAGCTCCACTGTGGATTCGAAGCCGATCGGCATGCGCGCGGCGTATTCCGTCAACAACAGCGGGTTGCCGGCGGCGACGAGCATATCGGCGGCTTGTTCGATGGCCGCGTTTTCCGGCGCGATCCGGGAAGGAACCTTGACCGCATACTCCGGCGGCAGTTGCACCTCTTCGCTAAGCTTGCTTTCCTGCAGCGCCGAATCGTAACACATGTAGACCGGGCCCTGCGGCTCGCTCATCATGATCGAATAGGCGCGGGCAAAAGAATCCGGCACGCCATGAATGCTGCCCGGCTGGTAATCCCATTTGGTGAAATTGCGCACCACGTCGCCCTGGGCAAAGGCGGTGTGAATCCAGTCGATGAACGGGCGGCGGTATTTTTCATCCATCGGCCCCGTCGCGCCGGCGACGAATACCGGGCACCGGTCGATGTAAGCGTAATAAATTCCCATCGGCGCATGCAAAAGCCCGACGACATCGTGGACGATGGCCATCATCGGCTTGCCGGTCGCTTTGGCATAACCATGGGCGATCTGCACGGCGATCTTTTCGTGGTTACACAGCAGCATCGGCGGCTGGTTCTCGCCGTAATTGACCAGCGAGTCGTGCAGCCCGCGAAAGCTCGCGCCCGGATTGAGCGCGACATACGGAAACCCATACTGCTTGATCAAATCGACGATGACGTCGGATTGCCATCGCTGACCGGATTTCTTGATGCCGGAATTGCCTGCCTTCGATGAATCACTCATGCACGTTCCTCCTTACTGTAGTCATTTTAACGGGCTAATCTGAAAGCCCTTTGTTATCCGGGAAATGATAAACCTGCAAGCCCTCTTCGGCGCTTTAATGCGCTGCAAGCGCTTGTTGCCTCGTCTTCTCTCCTGCCGCGATCCGCATTATCCCCGTGCATCGAATTTGAACTCGGCTCGGGCCTCAGTCGACGACCTCGGAGATATAATAGTCGAGAAAACGCCGGTTGGCCTTGAGGCGGGTTTCGTTTTTGACCATTTGTTCGCACTCATCCTGAGTATGCGTTTTCACCGGCCCGAGAGAAGACGCCATGATCTGGATCCGCGCGGTGCGCACCAGATCGATTCCCAAGCGCAGCAACCGGTCCAGATCGCCGGCCACCACCGTTCCGCCGTGGCCGCGCAGGAGCACGGCATTTCGGTTGCCGAGAGTCTCGGCGACTCTGTCGCCCAGTTGATCGTTCCGGATCAACACGGGCGAATCGTAGATCGGCGTGCCCCGATGAAAGTGCACGCCGCAGTTAGCCACGACCTTGACTCCCTGCCCCGATCAGCGAAGACTTGCCGCCGCCGTTCGGTCCTTCGATGAGGTGGCTTTCTTGGTCGAAATCAAAATGGAAAGGCGCCCCCGCCCCAAATGTTCAATCCGCCGAATCCCTCGGTTTCAATAGACTGAAGACGCCAGGGTCTTTGCCGGAGGTACATGACTTTAATTTCCGGGGACATAATACAATTGTAATTCGCGCCCACGCTTTTCGGGCTTCTAAAACAAAGTTCACCATCTTCATGCTTATTACTACTACGCGCTTCTGGTTGAGCAGTTCGATAAAGGTGCGGACGATGCCGCGGTGGAGTTATCCAACTTACCGCACAAGATAGTCGCTTAAAGTTTTGAGAAGCTTTTTATGCCTCGCCGCGGCATAGAGCCGATGGAGCCGGCAATTCTGCTATTGGGCAATACGGCCAGAAAGCCGAGCCTCACCAATGATTCTGATTTCAAACCGCTTGACGTGAAATCCAGGTCGGAAGGTGAAATGACTTCGTCGAAGTCTTTGACCTGCCGATGCAGTTGGGTGCTTACGCCACAGACGAGAAAATCCTTGTACGGTGGCATCTCGCGCAAAATAACTGCGGGTCGGGTCTTGATTGTTCCGTCAGCTTGAGGAACCGGAGTGTTAACTCAGCACGGCCACGCGTATCAAAGCGGCTAACTAAATGAGCATGCGTCCCACTTTCAAAAAGGCGCCGCTAAGCGCCTGTGCCGCGTCTATGTTGCAATCCTTTGTCGCCGGATCAATAGATTTCATAGGTTCGACCCGGTTCTCGCGGTTCTCACTCCCGGTTCTCATCACCTCTTTTGACCAGCTTGGTGAGTTATGGATGATACGGATTCCTCCGGTCACCGCATCCTACTTAACCAAAAACTTGGCCCACTTCGGACAACGGCGTTGTATGAACTCATCCATCGCCTGCGTGCGAGCCGTGCCTTGGTTTCGTTCCCGCCACGTGTCTAGCAGATAGCCGGCGCATTCAGTAGGAACGTCCGAGCACCACTCCCTAAACACTGACTTGGACTCATGCTCATAGCGGTAGATTCCTAGAATCACTCCCATGCAATAAGTCGTTTCTTGCTCGGCCATGCCCAACTCTCGGTATCGTGCGGCTTGGTCGTAAAACGGTTGAAGTTCTTCCTCCACGAGTTCGACCGCCGCTTCACTGGGCTCGGTGTAACCGTGGCGGGAACGGCCTGACCTGTCCCAACAATCCTGTACTTCTATCGAATCGAGAACGAAGAAAACTTCGTCTGCCGTGGTTTCGACGTTGACCGCTGTCAAAAGGTTCGTCGCCTCGGCCAGCACCGCTTCACCGATTTCGCCCCCTTTCTCGTTCAACCGCTTGACGACGTCGAGAGCCTGTTCCGCTGTCAGTTTTTTGATTACATCGTTCATAGATGATATCTCAGTCGCTCCGGTGACCGAACTTTCGAACACGCTGCTGTAACCCATACGCGGTGGTTCACTTTTTCGAAACTTACACTACGACAATCTGACGCTGTCCTCGGCCCGACATCCCCCCATTATGATACGGTGCTCAAGAGTCTGCGCATGGGTCTGGTCTGTGCAAATTGACTCGGCGGCACAGGAGAACAGTTGATCATGGAATCTGGTAGACCGTACCGACCGAGCGCGGAGCAATCTCCTTGCGCGCGAACTCGGCTCTTAATTGATCAAGCTGGCGCAAAGTCTCCGTCGAGTAGTATGCTTCGCCGCATTCAACACAACTTTCCGCCTCCACGGTTGTCAACAAATAGTCGTACCCAACTTTAACTTCGACTTTCACAGGGGATTTTGTTACCTCACCGACCTTGCAAATCACACACTTCATAACGCTTTCCTCCCTTTAAAATCTGCTTCCCATCTGGCAGGATCGGGTTGATATATTGTGATGATGATCAGCCGCTGCTCGGTTGACAAGGGGGCGCATACGATATGGAGCGGCCGTTTTGCGTGCGTTCGTCCCAAAATCAGGCAGCTCGGATACGGTCGATCGTCAGCGTATTCCTCGATGATCTCGCCACCATTGAGAGCCTCAAGCACTTCGTCAATACGGATTATTCCGAAAGATTCAGATTCCATCTCTCGACGCGCATGTTCGGTGAATCGGCAATCCACCAAACAGGATCGAATCTCGGAATAATTCACGCAATAACTTTAACCTAGGTAGCTCCCATTTGCCATCTTCGAGGTTGTCAAGTTGGTTAGGCGCCCCGGTCGATACCGTTGGTGGAGAGCGGTGCGTCTTACGGTCAAGAGCTTGGACTACGACAATCTGACGCTACAAGACCTGTCCACAGGACTTCATACGCCGGTCCCGATCGAATCGCGTGTTCGACGGCGCGCGACCGGTCAGGCGTATTTCTTGACCGCGTTCTCGATGGCGCCGCCAGCCTTGGCCAGATCGTCCGGTACCATGACCGGATGAATCTCAACGCTTGCATTGAACGCGAGGAACCACGGCTCAGCGATGGCCGGGATTTGAGAAGCATATTGCATGTCGAGAAAGATAAACGCGGTTCGCTGACCGTTGCTGTCCGTAAAATAGACTGCCTCCGGCTTCAAATCCGACAGAATGGATTGGATGGTCACGCCGAGCTTTCCGGCTTTCGCGGCCGCGTTTCCGGACTCAACCGGGATGTTGACCTTCAGTAAGAATCGCATGCTTTACCTCCTGAGATTCGATTTCTTGGATTCACGCACCCTCATCTAATGCCAAACTCAGCCACTGAGCCCGGAGGGCGCGGTCGGCTGGAGAGATTGGTTAGGTCGAGGTTCCTCCGGGGTAGAAGGTTGCCGGCGTCACGCCGAATCGCTTACTCAAGCGCTCGATGTGCTCTCGTGTAAGCCTTCGCTTCCCTCTCAGGATTTGCGAAACGACGGGCTGGCCCCCGAGCTCCTTAGCGAGATCGTATTGGCTCAGATCACGCTGCTCCATGAGGAACCCAAGCACTTCCTCAGGTGTTGCCGGGCCGATCGGGAACTCCCTTTTCTCATACTGCTCGACGAAGGGAATGACGGCACTCAGGTACTGGCCGACAGCCGTACGGTTGTCAGCGTCCAAGCTTCCGGATTCCCGCATCAGGATGCGGATGGCCTCGCTGTAGCCGCGGTGCATCTTCCTATTCTTCATAGGTTGCGGCGGCAGATGAAGATAGAGCCACCGAAGCAGCTCGTTTTCTACCGGCGCCTCCAGCGGCTTGAGCTTCTTTTCAAGTGTTGCAATCGTCATTTCACTTTTCTCCAACGTCCCTCACCATACTCGGCGTGCGTAAGCACACACTCGATTGACACGGATTGGAGGGGGTAATCCACGACAGCGATCAAGCGGTACTTGTTCCCGGAGATGTCGAACACCGTGTGTGGTTTGACCCGATCCGCTGAACCAAAAGTCTTCTTGAGCTCTACGAAGTGCTTGAAGCTGTTCGCCTCCATGGCCTGCGTCCAGCTCCTGAGAGAAGATCTGGAATCGGGATGTTTTCGTGAAAATAGCTGGATCAAATCCCGCCCGATGAGTTAAAAACTGCGCCAGCCGCGCTTCGTTGCCCGGTGCGACGCTGTATTCTTTGGGCTTGATGCCGAAGTTCTGGTTCAAAATCGCGTTGCTGATCGCATGAGTCGCGCTGCCGGGGGGCGACATGCCAATTTTTTTGTCCTTGAGTTCGGCTATCGTCTTGATCGGCGAACCATCGAGCACGACGACCTGCGCCTCGGCAATCTGCGTCGCCAGCACGATCTTCACCGGCACGCCATCGCCGGCGATGCCCATCGAATTGGTGGACGGCGCGGCAAAGGCGACATCGATGGCATTCGATACGATCGCACGAGTGGGGCCGTTCACTTCGGCGAACTTCACCCATTCGACCTCCAGGCCCTCTTTCTCGACAAATTTCATCTGCTCCATGACAGCGCCGTCCCAGGCTAAAGCCGCTGGTCCAGTAGCCAATCTTGATTTTCTGGGCGAACACACTTGGGCGAGCTCGATGAAATCGGCGTTTACTGTGCGCGTGCCCTGCCATACGTTGGTAATGATGAGAGGCATCGCCGTCATAAAAACCACGAAAATCGTGGTGGCGTTGGCAATGCCGAACCAGATAATGGCAAAGATTGCCCAGATCGCCGAAGACACCGTGTTCAGCACCGGAATCACCGGCTCGAAGAACTCGCCGGCGCGCTTGTTCGCTCCGAGAATGATGCCGAATGGCAAGCCGACGGCGGTGGCGATGACGAATCCGACGCTGACGCGCCACAGCGTGATGCCCAAGTTGCTCCACAAGTCGCCGTTGTCGGCAATGAGCTTAAGTGCTTGCCATACCCGCGCCGGTCCAGGCAGAATGTAATGCGGCACGGACAGCGAGAACAGCCACCAGATGGCCAACAACACCGCGACCAGCACGACACGCTGCACCAGCAGATCGAGCGCAGCCCGCGCGAAGCGGAGCGCGCCCATGCTGTCTCCGACACTGCCCCGCTCATTTCGTCTTTCATTCGATCTATTCTAAACGTAGCGTCTTGCGAAACCTTCTTATAACACTATAGCGTTGTGCCAAATCTCGATACAAGCCGCACTCTCTATTGCAAAATGATGGTACCTACTATGTGTATGATGCTGTTCAGACAAAAGTGCACAGCAGACAGGAAGAAGCATGCTCGGGAACTTCGCTTCTTGTGTGCAATGCAGAGCGCAAGGAATGATGCAGCTTAAGGCCAAGCGAGAGATCTTCTCGATTCGTAGGTCATCCTTTTCGCCGAATCAACTCAAGACCATTTTTTTTGACGTTCGGCCCTATTGCAACGGCAGCGTGAGTAATCTCTGATCCGGCATAACCAGATGCTGGTGCCCTTCGCCGGTCACCGCGCAAGTATATTCAACCTGCACCGTCCCCCAGCCGGCTTCGTGGTTCGAGGCTTCCAGGTTGACGGTCATACCGGTTTCCATAGGGACGTTGGTGCTGTCGGGAAGAAACGGATCGTCCACTTCTTCGGCGGGTCCGAGAAGGAATGGAAACTCTCTCGCTTCAAGACCGATGGTGTGACCGACGAAAAAGTTGGCGTAGTTCGGCAGACCGTTGGCACGCACGCCGGCGATCATAGTTTCATAAAGTTCCTGCGGGCGAACACCCGGCTTGAGCGCTTCTACCGACTTCAGCACGCCGGCCTGGATCGCGTCATAGCGTTTGCGATGCTCCGGTGTAGGCTCGGCGCCGACGCAACCCGATTTACAGACATCCGCGTGGTAACCGTTGATGGAGCAGCCCATGTCGACACGGAAGATGTCGCCTTTTTGCAACACGTTGTCTTTGATAGCCGGAAAGTTGCCGCCCCGTGCTACCGCCATGTGCATCCAGTAAACTTGGCCGCCGGCCTTGGCGATCTCGCCCTTGTAGATACTTGCGAGCTCGCTCTCTGTGACTCTGGGTCTACAGGCGCGCAACATCGTGTTGATCGCCCGTTCGTTGATTTCGGCGGATTCTCTGAGCCGCTGAATTTCCTCAGAGGTTTTGATCATGCGCACGTTACGGAAAAACATTGACGCCGGCAGCAGATTCGCCTGCGGCAGCCCCGCTTTGATTTTTTCCCAGATCGTCACCGGAATGGCGAAATGATCCATGCCAACACGCGATTTGTCCATCCCCTTGTCCTGGATTAGTTGAGCCAGGGCTTTTTCCGGCGTGAGACCTTTGGAATCGCTGCCGGCAAGCTTCACGGTTCGCCGCTCGACAGGCGACAGCTTGGACGTGTCGGCGATGTGCGGGTGCCGTGGCCGGCCATAGATGTACTTCTCTTGAAGCCAAACATCGTCGAGCGAGGCGTAGCCGACATCGCCGCCGGGAATCAGCAACGCCGGAGATTGCTTCGGATCGCGCGGATAGACGACATAAACCTGCGACCCGCCGTAGCGATAACCGTTCTGGCTCCACGAAGCATGGCCGCTCAGGTAGTAAATATTTTCCGGCGTCGCCGCGACGACTCCGGCGAGATCGAATTTGTCCATCAGGGCAAGCAAACGTTCTCGGTTGTAGAGCATTGCGCGGTACCTCCAATAGAGTTCTGATTTCAGTTTTAAGTGGCTTGCTCGTGGCGCGTTAACATCAGGGGTATTTGGCCGCTTTTCGGCTAGGAACTCGAGTAACAGATCGACACATATTGGCAAATGCCTTGGCGGTCAAGGTAAAATTTTATAGGAGACGCTGCGCGCGGGAGAAGATCTTAATGGCGTTTACTGTCCAGCAGGCGCTGCGCCGATGCGGCGACTTCGGCAATCAAAGACCCCATTTTAGGATGCCTAGGTTCGATGTCCGGCTGGATGCCGAATTGTTTCAGCACTTGGGTGCAAATCGGACCGACGGAACCGATAACGGCACGATCGAGCCCCTTACGCAATGGATCAGAAGCATTATTTTCCGCCGCCACCCGAAATAGATGGTCCACCTGCGCGCCGTTGGTAAAGACCACGACATCCGCATCGCCACGCGCCAGCGTTTCAATGGCTTGTTGCAAAGGTTCAAGGTCTTCGGGCAATGCCCAGCGATAAATGGGGATCGTCGTCACCGTTGCACCGCGGCTCTCCAGCGCTGCGGTCAATTGCGGATTGGGAATGCCGTATTCCTGAATCGCAATTTGTTTTCCGCGAAGATCGACCGCGGCATCGAGGGTCGACAAAACTTCGCGCCAGGTATTCGGTTCCGGCACGGTGATCGCCGGTTGGAGGCCCAACTCTTTTAGAGCGGCGACCGGTTTCGGTCCACGCGTTCGATCGGTCTTACTACAGCGATTGGGGCGATCCGCGCGAATTTACTCTCGTGGAAAGTTTCACTCGGATCCCCTGTGGCGCGATCTCATTCCTTTTCACGAGTACTTTCACGGCGACAACGGCGCCGGCATCGGCGCGAGCCATCAAACCGATTGGACCGCGCTGGTGGCAAAGTTAATCCAACAATACGGGGAGTGACTCCCGTCCACATTAGGTTTGGGTTTGGATGCGATCGCGATAATCCTGGACTAATCGGCTGAGAAGAAGTAACAAGATGATGAAAATCCCATAAAGATCAAAGTTTGAATGAGACCTGGCAACCAGCGACTGCAAACCATCGTCCCTACCACGTCGAAAAGAGCGGCGCAGACAAGCCAACCTCGCGCGCGAATTCTGCTTCCCGCCGTTAGTCTGGGACTCACGACGTTTGCCTTTATCCTTGCCAAGACCGGACGGGACGCGCTCTTTTTTCAAGGCGCCGGTGGGCTGTTGCAGTTGCCGGTCATCTATCTCAATATTGCCGCCGCCGCCTTGCCGCTTGCGCTGCTGTTCGTCAAAGCAATGAAGATTTGGGGCGCGCGCCCGGCGCGAGTGGGAATTCTGCTGTTGACGGCCGCCGTGCTGGCTGTTGTCGCGCCCTCTTTAAAGCCCGGCGATAATAAATTGCTGTTGGCCGTTTTCATGTTTATTCCGGCCGTCTTCGGGATACTCTTCGCCAGTCTCTGGCTCCTGGCATCGGATATTTTCGAGAAAGCAGAAAGGCGCGAGGCGGCGCGGGCCTTCAGCAAGATGGGCGCCGCGACACTCACAGGCGGCATGCTGGGCGGCCTGGTCGCCAAGGGACTCGTTCCTTATCTGGACGCAAAATGGTTGATATTTTTGGGCGCCATCGTAATCGCAACCGTGGTTGTTCTGGTTTTTCACATCCATAATCGTTTTCCGACCAATATCGTGATGAAAAAAGGCGTTGAGCAGAACAAGAAGCTCGGCTACTTCGCTCCGTTGTCGAACAAGTATGCGCAAACACTTCTGCTCATCTCGATGACCGGAGCGCTGGCCGGGTTGCTCATCGATTTCCAGTTTTATGCCGCCGCAACCAGCGCCAGCATGGGCTCTCAAGGCAACGCCAACTTTTTCGCCAATTTTTATATTTTATTGAACTTTAGTTCCTTGCTGCTGCAACTCTTTGCGACGCCGATGATTCAGGACAAAATCGGTTTGCGCGGCGGCCTGATGGTGTTGCCGATTGCGCTCATTGGCGGCGCCACTTTCGCCACCGCCGCGGCAACGGCGCTGAGTCTCTCGGTCCTAAGAGTCACCGAGGGCGGACTCCGCTCGTCCGTGCACCGGTCGATCTGGGAGCAGGCGTTCATTCCGCTCGATTCCAACGACCGCTCCTCAGTCAAGTTAGCCATCGATGGTGTCGCCGCAAGAGTCGCAGAAGCCCTGGGCGCGGTGGCCATTCTCGTCTGGCTCAAGCGAGCGGCGCCCGACGGGATAATTCCCATGCCCCTCGACGCGAGCTGGATAACCTGGGTGATTTTGTTTACGGTGACCGCATGGTTAGTCATCACTCAAAGGCTCAGGGTGCAGATCAGAAAAGAACGAGAGGAGACTACGCCGGTGCCGGCGCCGACGGCCGATATCGATTGCGAGCGCTTTCCCGATCAGTGCCCGTGCACGACCGAACTCGGCAAAGGTATCGCATAAAGGACTATGAAACCGATGTGGCATGCCGTTACGTTCAGTTGCAGCGTCAACAGCGAAATTTAGGAAGGATAGTTGCTTGTTGGCATAAGCGGCTCAGGCAATATGATCACCAACGGTGCTGAAAATACGGTTACTCACTTGGCCCGCCGTTTCGCTTACCGGGTTACTTCTAGCGCTTTACTCATGTATGTCCGTTGGAGAGATATCCGCACGCCGTGACGAAATGAGCAGCAAGCCTCCGCCGTTCCAATCCATAAGGCTCCACCACAGCTCGCACGGGCATGGCCGACCGATGTTATTCCTGCACGGCTTTGGAGCAAGCTCATACAGCTGGAACAGGATAGTGCCTGAACTCTCACAAACGAACCGCCTCATCCTTATCGACCTGAAAGGACATGGTGCCTCCCCAAAGCCACTGGACAATGCTTATTCTTTGCGCGATCAAGCGGATTTGGTTGTCGAATTCATTAAAGAGCACGATCTGAACGATCTCACTCTCGTTGGGCACTCTATGGGTGGCGGCGTTGCTCTCCTGGTGGCACTCACGCTGGCAGATCAAAATGCCAGCCGGATCTCCTCGCTTATTCTGATCGATACGATTGCGTATTCTCAATCGATGCCGGGATTCATTCGACTCTTAAGATTCCCTATTTTCGGTTCGTTAGCTGCTACGGTCACTCCAACGAGTTTACAGGTCCGGCTTATACTAGAACTGGCCTATTTCGATGATACAAAGATCACTGATGAAATAGTGGCGGCATATAGCGCTCCATTAACGCTACCGGGAAGCAGGCATGCTCTGGTCGAAGCCGCGAAGCAAATCGTTCCAAGGGATATCGAGGATATCAGTTCACGTTATCCGACAATAAAAACGCCAACTCTCATCCTGTGGGGTTCGCGTGACGAGGTGGTTCCGCTTGACATAGGCAAGCGTCTTCATATGGCCCTTCCCAATTCACGACTGGCAATCATAGAGACAAGCGGCCACATTCCCCAGGAGGAAACTCCAGAGAAGGCATTGTCAGAAATTTCGCATTTCTTAAAAAATATTTCCAAGACAGACAGCTCACCTTAAAAAAAGCCGCTTTCTCAGTGACGCGAACAGCTTGCGCTCTTGAGATTCTTAGAGGCGGCCAACGAAAGAGGTCATTGAGGACATTTCATTCCGCCGAATCTCCCGCTGAACTTATCGCAGATCTTATTGACGGTTTCTCTGTCCTCCCTGGTTAGGATCCTTGCTGCTTCGAATAATGCGTCCTGCGTTTTTTTGGGACCTAGATCATGAGGTCCGATAAGTCGGTAGCGAGTGGGAACGTTATTAACAATTGTGCTGATTGACGTCGCATGGGGTACGTTTTTTAGGTGAGTCAATCTCTGGAACGTCAGTAGCCACGCGTGGCATTCGATACTTTCGGTTGTACTCACTCGCAAGTTGAACGTTGTAAATGTTTCCTCTCCAATCTCCTTTGCGTCTTTTTGGCCGATTTGCCTCAGGACTTCGTGACGGCGCAGCGAAAGCAAAACATTGCTCGCTTCTAAAGCATTGGTGTCTACAATAAATTCGACGATGCCGGCACGTGTATCTCTCAAGTTGCCGAACAGATTCCATGAATCTGTGTAGGCGTCGACAATCACTAAGAAACACCCTTTGGGACGATTATTTTCAGTGGAACTTTTGTATAAATCCGTCAGCTCTTGTAAGAGCGTTTCAACTCCCAAATTATCCGACGGTCCCCCGTCGAATAGGTGCTCGTAACGCTCTGCTTCGGTGTAGTTGCGAAGAGTGACGTTAGCGAACGCGCCAGGAAAAGCACCCGACGCCATAACCGCAGTCGATACGGGAAATTTATCCAACGGCGAGCCTATACGAGCGAATGCTTCATCTGTAAACAGAAATCCACGTTGCTGCGTGAGCGAGGTTGCATTTATTAGAATCTTCGGAATGGCATCTGCCGGCATATCTCCAAAGGTCTTATCAGCGAACAGGATAGAATCAAACACCTGCTCCATAATGTTACTTCGGTCCAAGTTACTTAACCAATAGCCAAATATGTTTCGGGGGTCCAACCATCGCAGAAACCATTGACCTTCGAAATTAGACAAAAACAGCTCGCGTATCTTGTCGCGATTCCATTGATCAGTTTGACTAAAGAGTCCGTAGTATGCAGCGGTCAAGGAGCTGCCGGACACAGATGATATCGCTGTCGCTTGTTCGAGAATCCCAAGCTCTTTAAGCTCCAATAATGCAGCAGCAGAGAAATTGGCCGCGCGACTGCCACCGCCTGACATGGCGATTCCAACAAACAAACCATCTCTAAGATCCTGGTGTGTAACATGCCTTGCCCTGGTTTTCGCCGGGGCAATCACCTCTCCTTTATCGTTACGAGAAACAACGACGGGCCCTATATTCTTATTGGTGTTGAAGGGGAAAATGGCGCAGGCTGAACCGAATATAGTTGTAAACAACCCCAGCGCAACACAAAGCTGAACAAATCGAACTCTCATCTCTCACCTCGCCGTTGATAGTATGGTTATCGAAGTGCTGAACCTGCAGTAAATTTTTATGCTGTCTTAGCGTTATACGTCAAGTTATTTTCTTCCACCGACTGGCTTTTTCGATGAACACTCGTTTCGGTAGCAAAAGCGCTATACTTAAGCTAATCATCGAGACATGCGCATCTGCTCACTGCTTCCCGGCGCCACCGAAATCGCATTTGCGCTGGGATTGGCCGAAGAGATCGCCGGCGTCAGTCACGAGTGCGACTTTCCGCCTGCGGCCAGGGACAAACCCGTCATGGTGCGAAGCGTCATCGATTCCACGATGTTGGACAGCGGAGAGATTGACCGGCAGGTCGGCAATCTTCTGCGTGAACATCGCAGCCTCTACATGCTCGACGAAGAGAAATTCAAACAATCACAGCCAGACGTTATTTTAACGCAAGGCTTATGTGACGTTTGCGCGCTCGATTACGAGGACGTAGCCCGAGCCGCGCGCTCGCTGATTCCGGAACCACAAATTGTCTCGTTAAACCCGCACTGTTTGGCGGATATCTTGAACGATGTCTTACGAGTCGGCGAGGCGACGCAAAGGCGCCAGCAAGCCAAGGCGCTGGTTCAACAATTGACCGCTCGAATAGAATCGATACGCAGTCAAACGGCGCGATCAAGTTCCGGTCCGCGAGTTGCCTGTCTGGAATGGTTCGATCCTCTTTACGCAGCCGGCCACTGGGTGCCGGAAATGGTACAGATAGCCGGTGGTGCCGATGTTCTCGGAAGCCCGGGTAAACCTTCCGCTAAAGTAGACTGGCAGAACGTTGTAGCGTCGTCACCCGATCTGCTGATTCTCATGCCATGCGGCTTTGATGTGGAGCGAACCATTCAAGAAAGTTCCGTTTTGAACCGCCTCGAGGGTTGGAATGAGTTAACGGCGGTTAGGAGTGGCCGGGTTTTCGCCGTCAACGGCAACGACTACTTTAGCCGGCCGGGCCCGCGTTTGCTTGATGGGCTCGAAATACTCAGCCATATTTTTCAAGCGCAATTCGATCCCGCCGCCATATCGTCACACGCGGTAAAAAGAGTTAATGTCTAAGTATCATGGGCCGGATTCTCCTTCTTTTTATTTTACTTCCACTGCTGGAACTTTATATCCTGATCAAGATCGGCAGCTATATAGGAGCATTTCAAACCCTGGCTTTAGTCATACTTACTGCTCTGTTGGGGGCCGTGCTTGCCCGTTTGGAAGGCCTCAGGACTTTGCAGCAAATCAGACAAAGCCTGGCGCAAGGTATCGTCCCGGCGGAAGAAATGCTCGACGGCGTGTTGATTTTCATCGGTGGAGTTCTTCTCATCACACCCGGGGTGCTCACCGATCTTTTTGCTTTGGTGCTGCTGATTCCCTACACCCGGACGATTTTCAAGCGCTGGCTGCGTCGCCGATTCGACCGGATGGTTGCCGCGGGAAATGTCCGCCTCCGTTATCAGGGAAGAAACCAGGACGATTTTTAGTCCGGCGACGCCGTCGGTTATTGCACATCGAATCTGACGAAAATCTGGTGGCATTATCGCCTGCTTAGCTATCTGCACGTCATCGTTGACCAAAACCAAGCACAAGTGATAGCGTCGGCGAAACTCAAACGGAAAACAGGAGAGAGTGACATGAATGAAGTGATTATCGTTACCGGGGGCGCCGGCGGTATCGGATCCGAATTATGCCGGGGGCTTGCCGCTGATGGACTCAAAATCATGGTCGCGGACTACTCCAAAGAAGGAGCGGACAAGGTCGCGGCCGAGATTCGCCAGGCCGGCGCAGATGCCACGGCCGTCCAGGTCGATGTCGGCAACCCACAAAGCGTCGCCGCCATGATGGACCAAGCCATCGACCGATATGGTCAAGTCGATTACGTTTTCTGCGGCGCGGGCGTGATGGATCGCATCGCAGTGGTGGACATGCCTGAACAGGAGTGGGACCGCGTCATGAGAATCAATCTCAAGGGAGTTTTTCTGTGCTCGCAGGCTGCGGCCAAACACATGATCCCGAAAAATCAGGGGCGCATTCTCAGCATCGCTTCAGGCCGCGGCGTCGCGGGACAACCGCGCGCGGCACACTACGCCGCGTCCAAGGCCGGCGTCATTGCCTTCACCAAGTCACTGGCGATGGAGCTGGCGCCCCACAACATCACGGTCAATGCGGTATGTCCCGGGGCCACCGATACACCGATGTCCAGGATCGGTTTCACCCCGGAGCAATTCAAAAAGCGAGAAGAAATTCCACCGCTGTTGGACGGACTCACTCAGAAGGACGAGATCGTCGGCCTGGTTCGCTATTTGCTCTCCGACGCCACAAGATATGTCACCGGACAAACCTTTTTTCTGCGCACGCCAAAGTAACTGGCTATCGATACAGGTTGTGAAAAAGCGTCGCCAATCCGGCCAGGAGTAGATACCACTCTGCCGATCTCAATCGATTGTGCCGGTGCTACTGTCGTAAGTGAAACTGGGCTGGGTGCCGCTGGGTTTGGCCGCTGTGATCGTAAATGATGCCGGCGAAGTGACATCGATTGTGAGCGCAACCCCGTCTGTTTGAGTGAAGCCGACGTTGACAATCGCCGCGAGGGATGTTGGGTAAGTCTGTTTTTCGGAAAAGTAGGATTCCATCGCCAGGGCGGCGTTTTTCAGATCGCTTTTCATTTGACTATCGACACCGCGCGCTCGATAAGAAATAAACTGCGGAATAGCGATAGCTGCCAGCAACCCGATAATGGCAACTACCACTAACAGCTCTATCAGACTGAAACCCCTGGCATCGCGAGCTGCTTTTTGTTGCACAATTCTTAGTTGCATACCTCTAGCTGAATTATCGCCGCCGAAAGCAAAGCGGATCGGCATAGTACCATAGCATTTCGTGCGATATCTAGCACATTTTTACACCATCGGCAGACCATTCAGGGTCTGGCAGGTCAGAAATTAGCGCATTAATCCGTTGTCTCACCGATCCCGTCAAGTACCCAGCATCTCAAGTACCGAACATCGGCATGCGCGGTAGAGCGCCGCGCCGCTCGCATTCATCGACAAATATTTTATGCACCGCCGGATCCTGGTCCTCGTACTCGATCTGCGCGCCACCCTTTTTCACATCTTCGCCGGTATCTTTGAGATCTTCGACTTTGAACTTGAAGCCCCACGGCTTAAGTGCCAGGTACCGCGCCGGCTCCGCACCGGGGTTGAAGTGCTGGTGCCACCACTGCATCGGCGGCGTAAACATACTCATGCGGCCCCATTCGACTCTTTTTTTGTTTTTGTCCTGTCCCTGCTCCCAGAGGTAGGAATATCCCGAGCCCGTAAGCATGACGATATGCGCTCCCGCGCCATGGCGATGGGCCTTCTTATATTTGCCGATCGGAAACTCGGACAAGTGCGCGCTCATGGTGTTGTCGACGAATTCAAATAAGGTCGTGCGATTATCTCCGCCACGTTCCTTGTAGTCCTTGGGCTCAAAGCCCCATAAATCGGCGATAAAATTCGACTCCCACACTCGCCCTTTTTTAACTTCCGGCAGATAGCGCCCCCCCCTGCCCCATTCGTCCGCGCCGCCGCGGTAACGGTCCGTAAAAATAAATGAGTTAGCGAAGATGTAGTCCAGATTTCTGTACCGGTTGATGACAACGGGAGCATCGGTCAACGAAATCATCCGCACCGGTTCGCTTCCCTGCGCATTGAAATGCTGATGCCAGGCATTGAGCGGAGTCGAGAATAAACTTCCCCTTTGCCACTCGAGCGTGTGTTTCTTGCCGCCTTCATTCCAAATCGTCGTCGCGCCCTGGCCTTGCAGAATAAACACAGCTTTCTCATACATATGACGCTGCGGCTTGAGCTGCCCGCCCGGCGCGATTTCCTCGACCACGGCATCGCACATCCCACCGGCGCCGTCTTGGTTGACGAATGCCCCTTTACCGCCCGTGCGCTGCCAGTCTCCCAACCGCAGCGCCAGAAGATCGTCCACGATAAATCCCCTATGGACCGGAATCTCTTCCCACTCCTGATAAATTTCGTAAGGGCTTTTTTGAGAAAAGGCCGAAGCCTCGTTTAAACTTTTCATTGTCTTCACTTCCTCCTGTTTCTCGATCGTTAGTAATCTCAACGGATCCAATCAGGCCTCGACCTCTTCACGATAAAGCCTCAAGACTCTCGCGCCGGCTGGTAGATTGAAAACAGTACCGCCTGGTTTTTTGTATCATTTTCGTGCCCGTGCCGCGAACAAAACGATAGGTAAAATATCGCTTTTCACGCCACGGGTCGGACAGGGAGTCGACCGTTCCCTCTTAGCCGATCCTCTCCATGTAATAGCCCAGCGCGCCGCGGTAAGCGCGATCGATGGCCATCGAATCGCGCGCGCCCTGCAGGACCAGATCGCGGTCCTGTGGGGTTTTAACGTAACGTTGAAACATCTCGGATATGTTTTCTGAATGCTCGGTGTCGGCAACGACGTGGACGTCAAGAGAAATCATTCGTTTAAGATTGATGCCCAACTCGTTTTCAAATTTCTTGCCGACGCGAAAAGACATGCCCCCGCCCCTGACGATTTTTCCATTATTGCGGCGCTCGAGCATATGGGATGAAGTGTAGGCGGTGAGCCAATGACCCCGCAGAGCGATGTGGTGCCAGGCATAAAAACAAGAGCGCACCATCGGCGGGGTTTCGGCTTTCTCGAAGTCCTCGGGTTTAAGACCGATGACCTCGCCCTGTTTCACCGTAAGGGCGTAGTGATCCATTCCCGCGCGCGGATCGTTGATTAACTCGTCGCTCTCGTGCTCCCAGATGATTCGCTTCACTTCCAGCGGCGCAGAGCCTTGCACATAGGCCCAGCAGTCCCGGCGGTTGCTGGTATAGAGCGCGTTCTGAATCACGTAAAAGCGGCCGCGCTCCAATGTGAGAGGCACGGAAAGAAAGCTTTTGAACTCCTGCGAGTCAAACTGGTCATTGACCATCTCGTCCAATGTTGCCGACAACTCTTCGACGATATTCATAACTCCTCCTGGATTTCACATGCCCTGTTTGTTTGACACATAGGGACAGTCGGCCGGCGACCCTCAACGGCCGCGCTCAATAGTACCTCACGCTATTATGGCAACGCTTCCAGCATATCTGCCAGATGATTGCGATAAACGCGATCGACCAGAAGACTTTCTTTTGCGCCGTTCATGATCGCCTGCCGGTCCGCGTCTGTCGTAGCATGCTTGCGCGCGACTTGCGCCAATAGGTGCGCATGCTCCACGTCCATCACGACGTGCTCCGCGTTGTTGATTTGTTTTTTGAGCGGAATTTTCAAATCGCGCTCCAATATCTCACCGATACGGCGTGAGAGAGAGCCGCCCCTGATCAATTCCGCGGAATTGCGAATTTCCAATATGGCCGAAGCGGCAAGGGCTTCGAGCCAGGGCCGCTGCGCCAATCGTATCCATGCGCTGAAGCAAACCGCCCCGCCTTCGATGCACTCGGTGTCATCAAAGGCCTCGGCAGTCAGTCCGAACGCTTCCCCTTCTTTGACCGCTAACGTGATATGATCGTGCTTGCCCTCGTTTTTATTGCCGATCAATTCATCTCTCTCGTGTTGCCAAATAATTTGCTTCACGTCCAGGGGCGACGAGCCTTGGACGTAGGCCCAACAATCGCGCCGGTTCTTTACGTAGTGCGCCATCTGAATCGAGTACTGTTGCGCGCGCCGGCGGGAGAACTTGATGTTTAGCAGCCGCTTGAAGGGCGCCGACTCGAACTGAACGTTTGCCAGCCGGACCACTTCGTCCCACATCTGCTTCAGGTCCATCTCTAGTGAACTCACGAAATCTCTCCAATCATTCTAAGTTGCCGCTATTGGGTCGCCAGCACTTTGCCAACGTTTGCCGGAAAGGCTTCGACCTACGATTGCATTTACCGGCCGCTTGTCACTGCTCCCGCCGACGTGCGCCTATACGCCGAACGCCAGGCTTTTTACCACCACGGGAACGAACCCCTCCCCATCCACGACCTCGCCGATGTCGATGAAATCTAATTCAGAGAGACTGACCTCGTCGATACAGAGCATGCTCCATTTCGCCGCCAGCATGCCGCCAACAACGCGCCCGACGTTTTGCATGAAAACAAGCGCCATGGGGCGGTCCTCGGCGGGCAAAGCCTCGAGCGCCCGATCGATGCCTTTGGCCAACTCTTGCACGGCGCCATAGCCGACGAAAGCGGGTGTCGAGAACGCCAGCACGAAAGGCGAGCCGCGGACCTCGGGGTCCCGTTCGTTCAAGGTTTTTCGGACCGCCGCCGCCGTACGCTCCGCGACCGGCGCTTGCCAATCCGTATGAACGACGAAGACGCGAATGCTTCGCACCGGCAGGTTGGCTCCCTCTGGAACGAAGATGGTTTCACCGCTCAGTTGCACCGTATACTGGGATGCACCGATCACCGTGGCGCGGATCCCTTCGCCGGCCTCGAAAATTTGAAAACCTCGCTGCTCCGCTTCCCGTCTCACCGCTTTGCCCAGGTCAGGTCCCAAGTCGCCGAATCCCATGCTTTCCCGGCCGTAAATGTACTCCGAAACTCCACCCGAAAAGAGAATGCCCTCCGGTGCCGGCACATCACCAAGGGCAGAGGTCACGTACAGGTCTGCCCACGGCGGCTCTATCCCGGTAACGGCATCCAGCAGAACTTGCGCCATGCGGCCAGCCACGCGAGCGCGCATCGCTCCGGAAATCTTTTCAGCTACTTCGAGATCCTCTCCGAGATCTTTGAGAAAGCGGCGCCCGCCCCGTTCCAGCCGCGTCAACGAATCGGCGCCGTCGTATGCCACCAGACGCGCGCCGATGTTAACCGCAGTCGTCCCGCGAATCCTGCCGCCTTCAATCACGCTGATTTTGGTTGTTCCGCCGCCGATATCGATATTGAGAAGTGTTAAAGCTTCGTCGCGGCTTTTCAGCACCGCGCCCGAACCATGCGCGGCCATAATCGTCTCCAGCGCCGGCCCGGCGGTGGCGCAGACAAACCGGCCCGCTTCATCGGAAAAAAGCTCGGCAATTTTTCGCGCATTATCGCGACGCGCCGCTTCACCAGTGATAATTACGGCGCCGGTGTCGATTTGCTCGCGGCTCAATCCCGCTTTCTTATAGGTGTCATCCACGAGTTCCTTGAGCGGTCCGGCCTCGATATTCCAATCGCCCGAAAACGGCGTCAGCATGATTTGTGAGCGGGCGATGACCTCTCGCTCCAACACCATCGGCTTGCGCTGATGCAGCGACGGGTAACCGATCAGAAGCCGGGAAAACATCAGATGCGAGGTCGACGAGCCGATGTCGATGCCGACGCTGGTCAAATGGGTGTGCGGCCCCACAGCTCCTTCGTGTTCGTGCCCGTGATGCTCGTGGGTGGTTACCGCCATGTCGTCCTTTCCAATTTGCTTTTAGCTGTTCGATCAAAGCTCGCGTTAGTTTTGTGGCTCGTCGATGGCAACAAAGAGATCGTCGAGAGTTACTTTTCTATCCAATAATCCCTGTTCACCAGCGTAGCGCATGAGAGTGTTCAGCACCTTCTCGTTACCTTTGATGCCGTACTTCCATGGATCACGACCCATCACCGCGCGCTGCTCCTCCCACACCTGCCGATTCCAAGCAAAGTTCGAGTAAGTCGCATCGGCATCGTCGCGCAACGCAAGCTGTTTGGCTTCATAGCAGGCGCTGAACATCTCCTGCGCGGCGCTCGGGTGCTTCTCCAAATAAGCTTTATGAAAGGTAATCGCATGGCTCGTCGGAAAGATCTCCGTGCGCCGGTAAAAATCCTGTTCGACGGCTTTCGAATCCGGAAAAAGCCGGCGTACGCCGTCCTCTTCCGGAAAGTCCGGCACGATTATCGCGTCGAACTCATCCTTGAGCAGGCGCGCCGCCAGAGAACCTTCTCCCGGAACCGCGTCAATCCGTGTTCCCGCTGGCACGGATAAATTCAGTGCCGCTTTTCGCCGCGCGATCCAGTGGATGTCCTGCGCTTTCACGCCATACTCGTCGCTGAGAATTCCTCTTATCCACAAGCCGGCGGTGTTGAGCCACCCGGGAATACCTACTCGCTTGCCCTTTAACTGGGCCGGCTCCTTCATCGGCGAATCTTCGCGCACGAAGATGTACGAATGGCGAAATTTGCGATTGGGAAACACCGGGATCGCCATCAGCGGTTCTCCCCGGCTCTTGAGCGCAAGATAATTGGCCAGGGAAAATTCGCCGGTGTCGTACTTGCCGGCGAGGAATTCCTCATGACCCCGGCCATCTTCCTCGAAGGCAACCGCCTTGAGCTCGAAATTTTTCATTTTGACGCGGCCGTCGCACAACGGCTTGGCGCGCAGATGATAGCCCGCCGCGAAGGTCAATAACGGTTTTTGTAAATCGCTCATCACATCTCCTGAACACTTGCTTTGCGCCTGAGGCAATCCGCGCGCGGGGAAGCGACGCCGGTAGGCGTTGGCACGTCCGTTTGTACAACGGCGGTTCAGAACGCTCTACTTTAAACCGCGAACCAGTGAAAAATCGAAAAGATCTTCAGGAGCCAGCAGCTTCGAAGTTTCCCCGCGTGCGTGAGTGCCTTCCAGATACTTTTTGATTTGATCATCGCGCATGAACATCGCATCGACGATCACACCGGCGATCTCGTCATAGGACTCGGTCGCGTTGGCTTTACTAACTTTGAAGTTTTTCTCTATGTAGGAAATCACATCCGCTTTATCGCGCTGGATGGCAGTGATGACATCGCGCATGGAGAGAAGCATATTTTTGACCTCTTCAGGCTGTCTTTCGAGTTTCTGTTTGCTGGTAACCAGACCAAGCCAGGGCGATTCGACCAGCGAACGGCTGCGCCCCAATACCTTGAAACCCTTTTCAGCCATGATTCCGGTAAAAGGCGGGCTCAGCACGGCCGCCGCAACCGCGCCCTGTTGCAACGATGCCAGACTGACAGTAGTGCTGCCGGTCTGGATGAACGTAACCTTCTTGGAGTCGGCGCCGCCATTTTCCAACATCAGAGAACCGAACCGGTGGCTATCCGAACCGATTCGCGACACTGCAACGCGTTTACCTTCGAGATCCTCCAAGCTCGACACGCTCGCCGGAGTCACAAGAGAAAACAGTGGCGCGTTGTACAGAACAGCCACTGCCTTGACCGGCATGGAATTGGCCGCCCCTAAAGTAGCTGGCCCGATCGCCGGAGTATAATCGATTTCACCGGAGACCACGCCGGCGAGTTGCAGATCGCTGCGCATCTGGATGATTTCTACATCCAGTCCATGCTTGTGGTAAATCTTCCTGTCTTTGGCGTAGTAGAACGGCAGAAAGACGACATTGCGCACGGACAGCGCAATCCGCACTTTATCCGTAGCATCTACCGGCCTGCCGTGAACGAGCCCAAACCCAACCAGCGCGACGAGAACTCCTATGAGTTTTGCCGCTCCTCGTTTGTAACCATGACCCATCAAAATTTCTCCTGTTCGCTTTCTGTCACGAAGCTCAGTTGTGTTTTTCGTGTGAGGGCTTACCATATCCATACGCAGATAAGTAAGTCAAATTCCTCGTTCGATACTTCGATACAATGTCAACCGCCCCCGTTGATTTGTTTTTGCGATAGTCTTGGTATCGTGACGTCAATCTCGATTTTGCTTCACGTTTCGCGAAAGTCTCTGGTGTTTGTTACTTGCCGCGTTTTGAACAATTGTGGTAACGTTCGACTTACGAACCGGCTCTTTAGAAAGGCAATAGTCCAAGACGACGCATGAAGATTATTCAGATTCCCCTACTGCGGGATAACTATGGTTATTTGTTGATTTGCGAGAAGACCCGGCAGACGGCCATCATCGATCCTTCTGAAGCGGAGCCCGTTTTACGGCGCGCAGAGCAGGAACAGATCAACCTCAAGGCCATTCTGAACACGCATCATCATCGCGATCATACAGGTGGCAATGAAGGGATTCTGGCGCGGCATTCGCTCGAGGTTCACGGCCACAAGAGCGATGCCGGTAGAATTCCCGGCTTAACTCACGGTGTCGATGAAGAAGATGAGATAAAGATCGGCGAGTTGACCGGCAAAGTTTTTTTTATCCCGGGACACACCACAGGCCATGTCGCCTATCTCTTCGCTAATAATCTTTTCTGCGGCGATACCCTGTTCACCGCGGGCTGTGGCCGGATCTTCGAAGGTACACCCGAGCAGATGCATGCCTCCCTCAGGAAATTGATGGCCCTTCCCGACGATACCAAAGTCTATTGCGGGCACGAGTATACGGAGAGTAATCTGCGTTTCGCGGTGACACTCGAGCCTAAGAACCACAAGCTTGTTTCTCGATTCGAAAGGGTCCAAGGTCTACGAAGCCGGGGCGTCTCCACCGTTCCCTCGACCATGGAGGAAGAAAAACAGACCAATCCGTTCTTGCGTTGGGATAGTAAAGAACTTCAAGCGAGTCTTAAGACCGAGACTCCTCATCTCCGTTTAGATCCCGTTGCCATCTTCGCTAAAGTGCGCCAGCTCAAAGACTCGTTCTAACGGTTGTCCTTGCGTTGTTGGTTCGCGCGCGCTGATGGCCGGCGGACGACAATCGGTTTTACGTTATACTTTTACGAAACTTCATCTGCCATCGGAAGATCAAATGAACTTTACGGAACGAACCTATCTCGGGTATTATCGCCCTTGTCCCAGAAGTTTAGGCTTGGACGGGCTACACTTGAGCGGCAAAGGCAAAGGCGCACGATGACAATCTCCGGCTCAGCGACACTTGCGGGCACAGATCGCTACCGCGGTCGTTTTCGCGATAGAATTCACCGCGATCACTATCGGCAATCCCAAGGATTATGGATGTCTTCCATTGGTATCGGCACTTATCTTGGAGATTACGACGCCGACACCGACCGTCAGTACTGCCAAGCCATCAATCGCGCGTTTCAGTGCGGCTGTAATGTGATCGACAGCGCCATCAACTATCGGCTGCAAAGAAGTGAGCGTTCGGTCGGCACGGCCCTCAAGGAATTGACCGGCAAAGGTTTCAATCGGGACGAGATCGTCATCGCTACGAAAGGGGGCTTTATTCCGTATGAGGGAGCGCCGCCCAGCGATCCTCGCAGCTATTTTGAAGAAATTTTTTTCAAGCCTGGTATTGCCGGTCCCTCCGACATCGTTAGCGGCTGTCACTGCATGACCCCAGCCTATCTTCTAAATCAGCTCGACTGCAGTCTACAAAACTTAGATATCGAGTGCGTCGATATTTATTACGTCCACAATCCAGAGATCCAGTTGAGCAAGATATCCCGTGAGCAATTCAATGATCGTTTGCTGAAGGCCTTTGAAGCACTGGAGCGGGCCGTCTCGGCGGGAAAGATTCGCATGTATGGCACGGCAACCTGGAACGGTTACCGCAATGATCCGCAGGCCAAGGACTACCTCTCTCTGGCCGAGATCCTCGGTCTCGCGACAAAAGCCGGCGGCAAAAATCACCACTTTAAAGTAATACAACTGCCGTTCAATCTTGGCATGAATGAAGCTTTGTCCCTGTCGAACCAGAGTGTAGAAGGTAAAACACTCACCGTTTTGCAAGCGGCGCAAGCATTCGGCATCACGGTAATGTGCAGCGCCTCGATTCTACAGGGCCAGCTTGCTGCCAATCTCCCGGCGATGATCGGTGCCGCATTGAACGGGCTTGAAACCGATAGCCAAAGATCGATTCAATTCGTGCGTTCGACACCGGGAGTCACCACCGCTCTGGTGGGCATGAAACAGCTCAAACATGTCGAAGAGAGTATGCGCACCGCCCGGGTCGCACCCGCTCCGTGGGAGCAGTATTCCAAGCTCTTTGAATCGAATCCGTAAAACCAGTCGCTGATGGGCGATCTCACAGGGTGCCGACACACCCCTAACGGCTGCTCAAAATCTCAGAGGTAGGTCTATGATGTAAAAGATGATCTTTGAAGGGTAAATAGGCTAAATCTCACAGAAGTTTAATTCATCCTTGCGCTTTTATCTCTCGTTCCGTTTTAACGGACTAGTTAGCGGTGAGTGAATCTAACTCGCCGAACAATTGTTCCAGTCGTCCGAGAGTCTGTTGCGGCAAGGCGGGCTTCAGAATGGCTTCGATATTGGCTTTGAGATGTTCCGGATTGCCCGTGCCGGTCAACACAATATCGACGGCCGGTTCGTGACGGCAGAAACGATAAGCCGCTTCCGGCAATGTCGCGGCGACCCCTTCCTCAAGAAGAAAACCAAGCGGATCATCCGCATCGACAGCGTCGCGTGGAATCATTCCCTTCTCAAGCAATTCGCCGCACAAGCTTCTCAAACGATCCGGCTGGCTCAGGGCTCTGCGTACGGCAAACATGTTCAAGACACCTACACGATTGCTTGCCGTCAAAAGAAAGACGGCTTTGCGCGCGGACGGATTGAGCAGGTTGAAGCCCACCATGACCACGTCCCATAAATTCTCCATCAGGCTTTCGTGTAACATCCGATGCGATGGGTCCTGTGGAAAGCCTTCCGTGACGCCGATAAAGCGAATTTTCCCTTGGTCGCGGAGGCGCCGCATCGCCGGCAGCAATCGTTCTTCGGCGAAAACGTAATCTTTCGGCTCGACGCCGTGAAGATGATAAACGTCGACATAATCGGTGCCGATCAGCTTGAGACTCTGCTCGAGTCCCTTGACGACCTCATCTTCGGGATTGCCACGATCGGCCGGCGGTAAGGTTTTCTTGGTCGAGATGACCAGTTCCTCGCGGCGCAGTTCGGCGATGGCTTTGCCGACGACGGGCTCGGTGCCGTATGACTGCGCGGTGTCGAGAAAATTCACGCCAAGCTCGATGGCCTGACGAACCAATGCAACAGCACCGGCTTCCGAGTCGCCATTGTTGCGCAAGCCCAGGCGACTCGGCCCTCCGCAACCCAAACCGGCAACGCTGACCTTCAATCCGGTGCGACCTAAGGTAGTGTACTCCACGGCATCAATAAAAACGCGGTTCCAGTCGTTCCAATCGTTTCAGGAGTTCCAGTGTTTAACCCTATGACTTACCAATAAAATCTACGCACACCGGACATGCTCTGAACGATTGGAACCTTGAAACCTTTGGAACATTTGGAACAGTCCTATTCCCATTCGACTCGAACTCCGAGCACCTCACCCCTCGCCCGTATCTCCCCGGCGGCAGACAACGTACAACTGACCCATGCTTTGCGTCCATCAACTTTGATTATTCGCGCCCGCAGTTCGATCGGGTCGTCAATGGGTGTGGGCTGCAAATAGGAAATATTCATATTCGCCGTGACGTAGCCGATCCGGGGTTTGCTGCCGATCCGACGCTGCTCCGCTCGGTAAGCCTGGGCAATAGCAAGATTCAAGCTGTGGCAATCGATGAGCGATGCGATGATACCGCCGTTGACGCTTTGTTTTGTCCCGCCGCAATGGTGCGGCTGCGCCCGCCAAGTCGCGACCGCTTCATCGCCGTCCCAATAGCTCTTGATTCGAAGACCTTTCTCATTGTCCGCCCCACAACCATGGCAGTAGCTGACCGTGCCTTGGTCTTGAAAGGCCTGTTTATCCATCACGGCGTTAACACTCTTATTTTTTATCGAGTTTCAAAGAAGCGGAATTGATACAGTAGCGCAAATGAGTCGGCGCGGGTCCATCGTCGAACACATGGCCTAGATGGGCGTCGCACTTGCTACAGAGCGCTTCGGTGCGGCGCATAAAGAAGCTGTTATCGGTCTCCGTTTCAACGTTGCCTTCCGCAACCGGCGCATAAAAACTCGGCCAGCCGGTGCCGGAATCGAACTTCGTATCGGAGCTGAATAGTTCATTGCCGCAACAAGCACAGCGGTAAACGCCCTGCTCATGACAATCCCAGTATTGTCCGGTGAACGCCCGCTCGGTACCCTTTTGACGGCAAACCTCATATTGCTCCGCAGTGAGCTCTTTTCTCCACTGTTCATCTTCTTTGTGAATTTTGTCTTTCGACTCGCTCATCGTTCCTCCTCTTTCGAGCGCCTGAACGTCCCATCGCCGCTGTTCAGTTCTGCATATTGATAAACTGCAGTGGAATAGGCATATTCGATGACCTTAACACTTTGATGACGACCTGCAAATCGTCGATCTTTTTCCCTGTCACCCGAACCTGTTTTTCCTGAATGGCCGCTTGCACCTTCAGCTTCTGGTCCTTGATCAATTTAACGATGGACCGGGCGGTATCGGAATCGACGCCTTCCTTAATGGAAATCTCCTTTTGGATCATCCCATGGGCGGCCATTTCACTAGCCTTAACCTCTAAACATTTGGTATCGACCTTCCGCTTCGCCAAATTTTCGACCAACGTTTCCTGCACTGCCCGCATTCTCATTTCATCTTCCGTCGTTACGGTAATTTTCTTGTCCTTCTTGTCCAGAGTGATTTCGGTTTTCGATTCGCGAAAGTCGTAGCGCGTCTGAATGGTCTTCTTGGTGATATTGACCGCGTTGTCGACCTCCTGCAAATCGATACGGTTGACGATGTCGAAAGAGGGCATGATACATTTCTCCTGATTGGATATTTAAACTTGGCGTCAAATGATCATCGGTTCCAGCCTAAACATCAAGCCCTATGCTTTTTCGCGGCTCGCGCTTTCTTGCGGGCTTTTTTTGCCGCCGGCGAAACTTTAATACCGGCGCCGCTCAGTACGAAATCCAAAATATCGCTGCGGGTAATGATTCCGACCAGCTGCTTATTCTTGACCACGGGCAGGGAGCCGATACGGTGGCGGCGCAATAACGCCACTGCCGTCGCCAGCGGCGTGTCGGGCCGGACAGTGAAAACATCATGAGTCATGACCTCCTCCACGGTATAGGACTCGGCGAACTCATCGATCTCTTTGGCTCGTCCGATCAACATGCTCGTCGGGTAGGCATCGCGGATATCTCTGTCCGTCACGATGCCCATGAGGCGGTCGTTGTCGATCACCGGCAGCTGATTGACGCGGTGCTTGGCCATGAGTTGCCGGGCAATAGAAATGCTGTCGTAAATCTCGACGGCCAAAACGGCCTCCGTCATCCACTCTGCTACCGTTATGTCATTTGCATGTTTTTCACTCTTCATTATTGTTGCTCCACCCTGTGGCCTCGCCCCTTCAACAACTCAATGACGCCGTTTTTCCCGACCAGATGAGCCGCACCGACGACCACCAACGCTTTCTCGCCGCCCGACAAGAAATTTTCTATCTGCGGCACCCAGCGGCGGTTGCGTTCATCGATCACCTTTTGATGGATTTCCGGATAGTCGCGCATCCCGGCGAGCAGCAGCTTTTCCACGCCATCGATATCGCCCGTTTTCCACGACTGGACGATCTCATCCACGTTCTCTTCCAAATGGTCCATGTCACTCATGCTTTGGCGCAGTAACCGCTCTTGATCCCGTGCGGACAATTGATCGAACAAACCGATCTGAAATTCCGCGGTTTCCAGTCCAACGGTGGGTTTATCCGCTCGCTTGGCACGCTCGGCTAGATAACGATCGACTCCCAAGTTCGGATCAAATCCGAGTTTTTGCAGCTTCATGGCCACCATGGTCATAGCCACGACCCAAGGTTTAAAAGGTTTCAGCATGGCTACGTCAAAACCTAGTTCTTTTGTCCGCTTGGCCAACATCTCATAAGTCTCTTTGGAGACTTTCTGGTGCAGAGTGGTACCGTCGGTGTTCATACCTTTCCGGATCGCCAGCTGCTCGACTAACTCAGGCTTCGCCCTTCGCAAGTCGATTTCGAGAACCAGCTTGTTCGTGCTGTCAAATGTCTCCTCGATGCTCTTTTTCAGTGGATAGTTTTCCTTCTTGAGGACATGAATCGAACCGAGAATATAGAGATTGTGCGGTTCGGAATGCACCTTCCAAAGAAAATTTTTCTCTTGCGCGCTCAGCTCACCGGCGCCAAGCATCATGCCGACTAGAAGCACGAGCCGGAGTGCCGCCGCTATCATACTTTTGTTGCAGGGGGTCATGAAGCCTCTTTTCTCAGATGAAGCTTATCGTCCGGGTATCAGCCGATCGGGCACGTCGAAATTTACCTTTTCTCGCGATATTGACCAGAGCTAGCGCCAAGAAGCTTTCGTTGTCGGGCGAACGAGGTTAGATGAAACAAAGGGGGGTTCACAGTCATCGCTGTGGCAAACACCTCGCAGGCCGAGCCGCGGCCTGCCAGCGTAAAGTCCGAACTCAATTTACCATTCGAGGCGAATACAAACCTCTTCGCCTTTTTCCTCCGCGGGTAGCACCGTCAATGGAGGTCCCCCTTGGGGGAGCGTGCATTCGCCCGTCTCAAGGTCAAAACAATAGCTGTGGTTATTGCAACGTAACTTCGTTCCGTTCAGGAGTTGTCCGGCCGATTTTAAATCGGCCTCTTCGTGGGGACATTGTCTGGAGAAAGCAAAGTATTTGCCCTCGACGAACGCCAAGAGGACTTGGCGCCCGCCGAGATCGACTTCTTTCATGCCGCCCGGCGCCAACTCTCCGACACGGGCAACCGGTACATAACTCACCCCCATCGCTCTATGCCGCCACCTTCTGCTCCCGATACAGCGGACCGCGCAGGACTTGACCCGGGAGGTCGCCGCTCATGCGGCCGTCTTCGTGAATAACCGTTCCATTCACGACCGTGTAATGCATTCCGACCGAGCGCTGGATCAAACGTTTACTGCCCGCCGGATAATCACTCGCCCATTCGGGCTCGTGGGAATTCACTGTCTTGGGATCGAAGATCGCCAAGTCCGCGGCGTAGCCCGGCCGCAACAAACCGCGGCCTTGCAAGCCAAAGATCGACGCTACATGAAATGTCAGTTTGTGAACCGCCTGCTCAAGGCTCATGACCTGGCGCTCGCGGACCCACATGCCGAGAAGAATCGTGCAATAACCGAAATCGGCGCCAAACTGGACGTGCGCGCCGGCATCGGAGGTACCGACCAGGACGTACGGACTGCGCAGGATCTCGCCCATGGCATCGATGTCGCCGCCATTATTGGAGTTCCAGAACACCGTGCCGAGATCTTCATCCAAAGCTAGATCCAGGAACGCATCGAGCGGATCTTGATTCCGCATCGTGCCCAACTCGGCAATCGTCTTGCCGGCGTACTTTTCGTTCTCCGGCTGCACCACTTTTTCCACGCGCACGATATTCCAATTCCTATGAAAGTTGGTCGGCGCCGGATTGGCCAAGTCGTCTCTCAGCTTCTGTCGTGTTGCCGGATCGGCAAACGCTTGCTTGCGCACTTCCACCGGCAGGAACATGAGGTTCTTCCAGGTCGGGAATTCATCGAAAACCTGGCAGTTCTTCAGCTCAAAGTGCCGAACCAGGGGAACGGTATGGGATAAGCCATAAGCCTGGTATCCCTCACGAAAAATCGGCTCCACCGCGTCAAGCTGTTCACGCCACAGATTAGGCTCAGCCCAGCGGTGTTGCAGGCTCTGCCAGAGCACCGGCCTTTGCGTTCGCTTGGCGAGCTCGTGGTAAAATTTGAAATGCTCGATTTTGTTACGGCCCAAGATCGTTTCGATGACGCCGCCGTTGCGCTCCGCCAAAACATCGCAAAGGGCGAATAATTCTTCGTCGTCGGCCAAACGGCTGGCCACCGGCTTACCGTCTTCGCGCATATGACGTTCATTACGATTGGTCGACAGTCCCAGGGCGCCGCCTTCCATCGCATCCAATACCAAGCCGCGCATTTGCTGGACTTCCTTCCCCGTCGCCGTACGCTCCACGGCTTCCTCGCCCATCACGTTGTGACGCATGGCGATATGGCCGACAAGTCCGCCGATATTGATGCCGACTTTGCCTTCAAAGTTATCGAGGTATTGGCCGTAGCTATTCCAACCCCATTTCACTCCTTGCTCCAGGGCAAAGCGAGGAATCGCCTCGACGCGAACGAAACTCTTTACAATGGCATCCTCATCGCCCTTCTTGACCGGCGCCAGCGATAACCCGCAATTGCCCATGACTACGGTCGTGACGCCGTGCTGCGGCTCGCAGGTTCCATACGGGTCCCACAACATTTGCGCGTCCAAATGGGTGTGATGATCGATAAAGCCGGGAGCAACAGCCAAACCGTCGGCATCGATGGTCCGTGCCGCGCTGCCGTTTAACCGCCCCACTTCGACGACTTTGCCTCCTTTTATACCTACGTCAGCGACGTAAGACGGCAGTCCCGAGCCATCGACAACGCGCCCGCGACGAACTAAAAGATCGTAATCCATTTGCACCTCCTGAGTTGAAATAAAACCCTTAATGTTTAACCGTGGCACCTTAGCAAACGCCGATATCTATTAAATAGAGGACGAAATCCTTAGCTCGCTTATCGACACAAAAAAACAGCACATACTTCTCTTAGGCCATATCAATTGTCCGCGGATTTGTCCAACCAAGGGTATTACCAAGACTCCCGCTATCCTTTACACCGATCGCGCGACGAATCGCACAATCCATTTAACTGGGTCTGTGGGTAGCTTTCAGCGACACACTTGAAGGTAGGGCGAGGGATTGGAGCAGGTCAATCACATCGGCATTATTGCGCAGATTGTGACGTGCGTGCGTCCCGGCAATACCGACGCGAATGGACACCGCCCATTCAGGCAGCACCCTGAACAAATCCTCGTCCGTCAGGTCGTCCCCAAGCGCCAGGACAAAATCGTATTCGTTTTCAATAATCCACTTCAAAGCTGCGCTTCCCTTGTCGACACCGGCATGCGTGACTTCGACCACTTTGCTGCCCTGGATGACCTGCAGGTCCGTCTTTGAAATCAAGTTGAGCAGATGATCGGTCAGTTCAGCTGCAAGAAATCCCGCCTGCTCCGGATCCGCCAAGCGGTAATGCCATGCCGTGGAATTCTCCTTCTCTTCAACGAAAGCGCCGGGCAATCGATCCGCGTAAATCTCGAGTATCGGTAATAGCTGGCGCTTCCACGCAACGGAAAACGGTTTAAACAATTGCCACGATTCTCCAGCTCGCTTCAGCCACGCCCCGTGCTCGGCTACCAAGCCGACGCGCAGATCGCCAAACCACTCTTGCAGCGAGTGCCGATCTCGTCCGCTGGTGATAACGATATCGTTTGCCGGGTCTGAGGCTAACGATCGTAGAAGCCCCAGTCGCATATCGTCGGGTTTTGCCATTGCTGGGGAGCGAACCAAAGGTGTCAAAGTACCGTCGTAGTCTAAAAACAACCCGCGGCGGCGACTTTTTTTATACCGATCAATAACTTCACGCCGTGCCTTTGGCGAGAGCAGTGTGGCTTCGATGTGATCCTGCACCTCCCGCAAGCCACCGAGATTATTTAAAAAATCATTCGCCCAACGGCTCACATGGTAACGTTTCAGACGTCGTTGCATGATTTGATTGCGTCTTTTCTGCTCCTCCAACGGAGTTTCCAGTGCCTCCTTCAGCGCCACGGCAATTTCTCTGCGATTATTTGGATTGATGATAATGGCTTCAGGCAATTCCTTCACCGATCCGGCCATTTCGCTCAGTATCAGCATTCCGGTGCCGTCCGTCCGCGTAGCGACATATTCCTTAGCGACAAGATTCATACCGTCCCGCAATGGGGTAACCAAACAAACGTCGCTGACGGAATAGAACGCGACCAGAGACGAGAACGGGACATGGCGATACTGATACACCACGGGCGTCCAGCCGACGCGTCCAAAGCGCCCATTGATTTTGCCCACCCGTTCCTCGACCTGTCGCTTCATACGGTCGTATTGTAAAACGCCGATACGCGACGGCACGACGATCATCAGCAACACGACCTTGCCCTGGAATTGAGGATTGCTCTCCAGGAACAAGTCGTAGCCCTCGAGACGATTCAATATACCTTTAGAGTAATCGAGCCGGTCCACCGACAGGACCACTTTGAACTCGGCAAGCGTGCTTCGAAGCGCTTGTGTCTCACGCTCGGTGTCAGGCTCAGCCGGCGCATTGGAGAACTTCTCGTAATCGATTCCCATCGGAAAGGTGTCCACCTTGACCACGTGATCGGCAGTTAGAATTTGAGCCATCTGATGCTCATAACCCAGGATGCGCAGGACACACTGCAAAAAATGGTGCGTGTACTCGTAGGTATGAAAACCGATCAAGTCGGCACCCAACAGACCTTCGAGAATCTCGCGGCGCCATTCTCCCGGCAGAAGACGAAACACCTCGAACGATGGAAACGGGATGTGTAAGAAAAACCCCACCGACACGCGAGGCATTCGGATTTTCACCAGCCTCGGCAGCAGCATCAGATGATAGTCGTGAATCCACAGGACGTCATTGGGCCTGATGACGTCGCTCAGAGCCTCACAAAAGACCTGATTGATTTCTTTGTACTGCTCCCAATAGCCCGACTGATACTCCGTGAAGGTGGGAAAATAATGAAACAACGGCCAAATCGTCGCGTTACAAAATCCCAGATAGAATTTCTCCATCTGTTCGTCGGTAAGAAACACGGGAAATGATTGAAAAGAGGCGAGCGCCTCGTGGATCAACTGATCTCTGAGGGAGACGTCAACCGTGCATCCCGGCCAGCCCACCCAAAGATGATCCACGTTAAGGGCCGGCGCTCGTCTGCGCGACTGCATAAAAGACGCCAGGCCCGTAACCAGGCCCCCGGCGCTTTCATTGAATGTCATCTTTCCGTCCTCGAAGCTGACATTGAAGGGCAATCGATTGGAAACAATAACTAATCGTCGGTCGGATAATGCGGAATGAACCAAGCTGATTTGCGGCTTACTTTCAGTCACGGGTAAAGGCTCTCTCCTGGATCGAAAACAAATTCCTGAATAAATTCTTGATGGACAAGTTATTATGCTTCAAGTTTGTTTTATATCACTTCTCGCCGGTATGTCACGTACGCAGATTACAGATTTAAAATTTTTGTTAAGCAGCGCCTTCTTTGAGAAGCAATATTCAAGGTTCTGAAATTAAAGGACATTACAATTGTATTTAGGATTCGCCTTAAACGCCGGGAGCGTAAAGGACATGACACACTTCGCCTGAAAAACCCTTCGCTTGAAGGACACCGGAGTCCGACAAACATTGACGAACCTCCTTAAAACTCACCAACATAGCGACTTTTTCGCTTATGGCATAAGCGTTGCTCATGTACCCAAGTGCGGTTCGCACATGGCAAGTTCACCGGCTGCTGGCTGCGGACGAAAAGCACAGCATCTGAGAGGGGCACAGACATAAGGAGGACAGATACCATGCATAATCAGGAAACTAAAAATATCACACTGGGCGATCTAGTTGCTGCGGTGACTGACGAGGTTGGGCCTTCGACCGGCAACACAAGCAAGGTAAACACCTTGGTATCGTACATCGTGCAAGATCTATTTCTGCACTGCCGCGTTCGCTTCAAGAATAGGAGAGGAAGGATGAACATGATTTTACCGATGCAACAGAAATGGCCGGCAGTAACGCTGGGAGTTCTTTTACTCATGAGTCCAGGTTCGGGGTTCGCCGGAGCAGCAGCGGACCAACTGAAACAATCCGTAGAAAAAATCCAAGCCATTTTGTCTGATCCGTCGCTTAAAGGAGACGCTAAAACCTCCGTGCGGCGGCAGAAACTTAAACAAGTCGTCGCCGCAAGATTCGATTTTGACGAAATGGCCAAACGCTCTCTTGGGGCGCAGTGGCAAAAGCGCAGCGACTCAGAAAAAAAGGAGTTTGTCCGGCTCTTCACCGATCTCCTTGAAGGTACCTATTTGAGCAGGCTCGAAGAGTACAGCGGTGAGAAGGTACGTTTCGTCAACGAGCGAGAAGACAAGGATTTCGCTGAAGTAAATACCAAAGTGATTAACAAAAACGGCGATGAATTCGCCCTGGATTATCGGCTTATCAGAACAAATGGCGATTGGAAGGTTTCCGACGTGGTGATTGAAAATATCAGTTTGGTGAATAACTATCGCTCTCAGTTCAATCGCGTGTTATCCAAATCGTCTTTCGAAGAGTTGGTTCAGGCCATGAAGCAAAAGAAACTTAGCGCACCAGGGGCAGCCGGCTGATTCGTATGAAGAGTTGAACGAATCGTCACCTGCGGCAACGAACAGGCGCAGGAAAAGCCACTAGGACCCGCAAATGGCCAAGTAGGTAGGAAGGGTAACGACAGGTCATCGCTGCCCCCTTCTTTTTTTACGGCGCAATCTTGAGCCCGGCGCGTCGGAAAACACTCCGCATGAATCTAGGCAGCAGCCTCCATTTGTTTATCGTATTTGCCGGTGCGGGCGGCGCTGTTGCATTTGGCGCGATGGTAGAAGATTTTTTGCGCCGCGGCGACATTGCCCGCCTCGCCTTTCCACGCTTTCAACGCGGGATCTTGGAGCGCTCGCGCATAGGAGAAGCTGACTTCCCAGGGATGAGGCCCCATGGCGTTCATGGCATTAAGATGTTCGGTTGCCTTTTCGGCGCTTTGACCGCCGGACAAGAACGCAATGCCGGGAACCGCGGCCGGAACTGTGCGCTTTAGAGCGCGGATGGTGCGCTCCGCCACGTCTTTGATACCCGCTTGCGTCGGACAATCCTTTCCGGAAACGACCATGCTGGGCTTGAGTATCATCCCTTCGAGATAAACCCGGTGTAGAAAAAGCTGTGTGAAGGTAACTTTCAAAGTGTGTTCCGTGACTTCTTGAGACCGTTCGATGGTATGAGAGCCGTCGAGCAACACTTCCGGTTCCACGATCGGCACGATTCCAGCCTCCTGACAAAGCGCCGCGTACCGGGCCAGCGCTTGAGCGTTGGCTTCCATGCAGGTATAGGTTGGGATACCGTCGCCGATGGTAATCACCGCGCGCCACTTGGCAAACTTTGCACCCAACTCCTTATATTCCTTGATCCTGCCACGCAGACCGTCTAATCCTTCGGTCACCACCTCGCCAGGAAAAAAAGGAATATCGATCGGCCCCTTATCGACTTTGATTCCGGGCATGATACCTTTTTTCGACAGCACCTGCGCGAACGGCGTTCCATCGCCGGCCGCTGTGCGGAGAGTTTCATCGAAAAGAATTACGCCGCTGATCGCTTCCTCAATCCCCTTGGTCGTAAACAGCATTTCGCGATAGGCACGGCGGTTGTTTTCGTTGGAATCGATTTTGATGCTGTCAAAGCGCCGTTTGATTGTCCCCATGCTTTCATCAGCGGCAAGTATTCCCTTCCCTTTAGCCACCATCGTTTGAGCCACGCTTTCCAATTCCTGTTTGGACATAACTGCTGTGCCTCCTTTATTTAAGCTTTTACGGTTCGCATCATAACGATACGCTATTCGTTAGTAATTAAGACGAACGTGTTTTAACGAAGTCTATTCTACATTCTGAACGGCCCATGGCAAGCGGTTTGACACTCATCACTGCGCTATTGTGCTTAAATATTCGTGGCGTTTTTGTCTCTATTACCAGTCGCTTCGCGCCAGTAGCCGGCGTCGTAAAATCTTTCCGGTGGATCATAAGGCGGATGATAAACACCCATTTCTTTTCTCAGCTCTATGACGGTATTCAAGGCACCCGGATTGATCCGCGCTTTTGGAACCACCTTGCGATAAGCGTCCTCTGCGGCAGCCGGTTTGAGCCCTTCCTTGGTCATTATGAGTTCAAGAGTCTCGGACCGGTTTTGCGGCAACAGCAACCAATCCGCCGCCGCCGCCCAAGCACGAATAAAACGGACGGTAATTTCACGATGATCGAGCAGCCAACTCCGTAATGCCCAGCCGCACGTAAGCGGCCAGCCCGGTACATAATCTTCGGCATCAGCGAGAAGCGCTCCACCGGCTTCCAAGGCTTTATCCGAGGCCGGCGGCGTCAACATCGCGGCGGCGACTTTGCCTTGCAGAAATGCCTCCAAACGTTTCGGCGAGCTGCCGATAATTTCTATCTGGTATTCGGTATCGTCCATGCCGTGGCGCCGCAAGATTTTCTTACGGATCACGTCGAGATTCGAATCGCCGGGATCGCCCGCCAGCAATTGACCGCGCAGCTCTTCAATTGACCTGATCCCCGGCCGGCCGATCAGATATGCGCTCAGGCCCTCTTCGGCCTGCATGAAGAGGAGATAATCAACTCCATCGGTAGTTGTCCGGGCAATCATTGTGTCCGCGCTACTAAGCGTGAAGTCCCAGCGCCCCTCCGCCATGCCGCGGTTATGATCCGGCGCGTAGGTCGTTTCATGGAATCGCACTTCGAGTCCTTCTTTGGCGAAGAACTCCTTGTACTCGGCGACGAGATGAGGCGGCCTGCGCTGATATCCGGTGATATTAAGTAGATCCATCGAGTTTTCCTCCGCGTTCTTTCTTTCTTTTATCGCTGCACGGGTTGAGGCTCAAGACCAGGGCTACGCTATTTGATATTGGCTTTGCAAGCGAATCCAGGTAGACGTTAAAGCTAAACGATCATTGGTTTTTCATCGCGTCGAGGAAACGGAAACACCATGAAGCTAAAAGATAAAGTCGCTCTGATTACCGGCGGTGGACGCGGCATTGGCAAAGCCATTGCCTTGGCCTATGCGCGCGAGGGCGCCAAGCTGGCGATCTGCGCGCGCACTGAAGCTGAGATCGATGGGACTGTCAATGAGATCCAGAGGCTAAATGTTCAGGGCAACGGCTGGACCTGCGACGTCTCTCTCGAAGAATCGGTGAAGAACTTCGTCGGCAATGTGGTTAAAAAATTTGGCCGCGTCGACGTGCTGGTGAATAACGCTGGAGTCATGACCCGGCCGATTCCGATAACAGAACTGGAAATAAAGAAGTGGGATTATACTATTGCCGTGAATCTACGCGGTCCTTTTCTCGTCACCCAATCCGTACTGCCCATCATGATGAAGCAGAAAAGCGGTTCCATCGTCAACGTTTCATCCATGGTCGGGCGCGGCGCCTACGCCAACTTCATCGCCTATGCTACCTCCAAATGGGGACTGGAAGGATTCACTCAGACGCTCGCGGCCGAAGCTAGGTCGTCTGGCATCCGCGTCAACTCCGTAGAACCCGGCTACGTGGCGACGAAGTTGACCGGCTACTCCGGCAGCAAACCCGAATCGGTGACGGATGTGTTCGTCTATTTGGCTTCGGATGAAGCTAAGGGAGTTACGGGAAAGATGCTAAGCTCGTCGGCGTGGAAGTCGCAGATAAAATAGAGCTGGCTCACGACGAGACCAAAAAAGTTTATCCAATTTAAAACTTTTCTCTATTGACAAGAGCGCTTTCGAATTCTAAAGAAAAAGTAGATCCATCGAACGCCGTAAGGCGCGGGGGCGGATGGATCTGAAAAACTTAGACGCCCCAAGGTCAGGAAAGGAGAGTGCCAGTATGGAAAGCAGTGAACCACCGGGCTACCAACGCCCGCTGTCAGGGGCCGTGATCTCCTTGGACCAAAATTGGTCTCACGCGAAGTAGGCCGCTCCCACTAGACCTCAACGTAATTGCCTGTAGGCAAAAGTGTCGCTGCGGCGATCACCAAAGCAAGGTCGTAGATGGCATGAGACTCCGCTGAAGATCGTGTGAGTGAGGGCCAAGTGAAGTGACGCCACCCACTGACAAGCGGGCTTAACATAGTAATAAGGGATAGTAATTAGCGCGGTACGCGCAACAAAGGGCATTTTTCCATGGAAAGATGCCCTTCTGTTTTTCGCCGCGCGATCAAAAAATCCGGCGATCAATCGACTGGATGTTCGATAAAGCTAGCCACGAAATTCGCGCCAGTCATCCAGCAACTTTCCATACCCGCGGATGCAATGACGGCGCCCGAGCTGGGAAAGTATATCCCAGAGCATCGCCGGATTGCTGGCAATCGCCGTGGTGTTGAGCTTCTTTTCGATTTTCTCCAGAACCTTCAACGGATCGAGAACCGCCCCCTGGAAATAGACGGCGTCCACATTGCCCACTTCGATGAGCCGGAGTTTCGTTAGCTCATAGACTTCGTCCGGCGTTAAGCGGCTCGCCTGAGCCAATTCGCCGAAGGTGTGCGGCGCCAGTACGCTAAAGCCCGCCTCGGTCAAATGATCGACGATCATACGATTCAGGCGTTTTTCAAATGGCGTCAACAAAAGGACCCGTCGAGCTTCGTACGTTCGTAACGCCGCCACTGAAGCACTTAGCGCCGTCGTCACGGGAACGTTCAGGGCCGACTTCAAATCGTCGGACAGCCCGGGGTTCATAACCTCCGTTGGCGCGCCGATCACGACAACGGCATGCCAGTCTTTTGCCCTAGCAAGCTCGCCGATACGGCTTACGATCTCGGCCTTTTTGCCGGTAATTTCGTACAGTGATTGGCCGTAGAGGCCCAGTCCTTGAAAATCGAATTTCACCTCGGCGGGAACCAACTCCGCAAAGCTACTGTAATGCGGCCAAGTAGCCGGCCCAGGACTGATAAAACCGATTTTCAATTCGACCGTTGCCATGTAATCTCCAAACGAATAGTCATGCTCTTCCCTCTGATGGGGTCGGCCTGGTTGCTACTTTCCCCTGAGCGCCGGGAGAACAACGTTGCCCAACAGATCTATTTGCTCGTACCAGTCGGCGTAACGAAATCTCAGATCAAATACGATATGGTCGGCGCCGGCCTCTTCATATGCGCGCGCGTCTCGAACAATATCCTCCGGTGCTCCCGCCAGAAAAAAGCCGCGAGTCTCTTCCAGTGTCGCGAAGACTCGGGACGCCGGCTTCACCCAGGTTGGGAATTTGTTAGCCTCGGCGACCAACATCTGAACATTGACTTTGCTCAGCGCGGTTTCTTTATCTTTGGCGATACTGGTAAACGGCATGACGGCCGTCGTTAGCATGGGTCGACCGGCTTTTTGACAAAGCTCGCCGATGTATCCAACGCATTTTATGAAAGTCGCCAGCGTGATACGAGCCGGCATCCAGCCATCGCAATACTCCACCGCGCGCCGGCAAGCCGCCGGTGTACCACCGCCATACCAGATCGGAATCGGTTTTACCGGAGTAGGCTGCAACTCGACATTCGCGAAATTAAAATAATCATCCCGGTACGAAACCTTTTCGCCGGCCCAGAGCCTGCGGCAAATGTGCGCATTGATCCTGGCTAAGTTGGCCCGATCTTGCAGCGTGTTGGGCAGGCCGGCAGCGGCAAATTCATGCGGGAATCCTCCCAACCCCATGCCCATAATCAGCCGGCCGTGCGAAAGCGCGCTCAAGCCGGCAAACGTCTGAGCCAGATGGATAGGGTTTCTGTGACAGATTGCCATGGCGGTGCCAAGGGTCAGGCGTCTCGTCACCGAGGCAATCGCCGAGAGCATCAGCAATCCCTCGATATGAGTGTTGTCGGTTCCCTCGACGCCGTGCGGTTCGAACACCAGATGATCCCTAACCCAGACCGAATCGAAGCCATACGCCTCGGCTTTGTTAGCGCCTTCCAGACATTTTTCCACCGAAGCGTGCTCGCAAAAATGCGGCAACAGCAGACCGAACCTCAACTTTGTGCGCATCGATAAGCTGTGCCATGCGCATGAGAGCTTGGCAAATGCTCCTGAAGAACGAATCGCCAAACTCAGAAGCCACGCACATTGGATATCCCTGGGCTGCTAAGAAAACTTTTTGCACGGTCCTTGAAAAAACCGCGAGACCAGGATGAGGTGAAAACAAATTGTCACCCCTTCGGCACCAATGCGCTGCGAATCTGCTGCAGCTTCGCTTTCACCTTGGCCGCATTCTCGCTGCCGATCCGCACCAGAATCTTCTGCCCGGCTGAGAGCTCTTCCAGCTTCGGGTCGGCGAATTGGTACAACACCTTGGGTTGGGTAAGCAACACCGGCCCCTGCACTTCCGGCGTCGCCAGCAGATGGTCGATCACCTGCACTACGCGGTCGTTAAAATACTTGTCCGGGTAGCCCAGTTGCTCATACTGCTGCTGCAACAACGGATAGAACTGCACGTACGCCGCCACCAGCGGCCCGGTGGGCACCGCCTCAGCCCACCGCACATAAGCATCGTAGCGCGACTCGTTCTCCGAGCTCAGGGTAAGGCTCTCGCCTTCGCCCTCCGTAACCAGCGGTCCCGCCACCGGCTTCAACGGCATCAGTCGCTGGGACACATTCTCGCGCGGCAGATTGTCCACAGTGGCCACGCCGCGACGGATGATGCCCTGCAAATTAAAAAACTTCTCCAGCCCCTGCCCGAAGAGCCTCGCCAGCGCATCCCGCGCTACTCCGTCGCTTTGGTCCAGCGCCGGCAGCGGCTCCGCCAGCGGCGCAGCCTGCTCGTCCGCTAAACCGGCATCTTCGATAGGATGGCTTATGGGCGGCTCGGCCGGGGCCGCGACCGGCGGCGGCACCTCCGGCTGGGGCTTCTCGTTTTCATACGAGAAGTACAAGACAGCGGCGCCGCCCAACGCGACGATTGGAATCAACAACAAGATCGGTTTTATAGGCATGACTCCTCCTGTGTGTTCCTAATGAAGATCAGAAGCCTCACCGCGCCGGGCGCAGCGTGCCGCAGCTGAAACGCACAGAGCTTCCGAAAGGTGGCAGACGCCTTTGAAGAAACGAGCCGATCAGGCTTGCTGGGGCTCGATGTCGACCACCTTCACGTCGAAATTCAAAGTTTTGCCTGCAAGAGGATGATTGAAATCAAGCACTACGGTTTCCGGTTTTACTTCACGGACATGAATAACAAGCTCTTCTCCGCCAGGTCCGCGGGTGCCCAGTGGAGTACCGACTTCGAGCGCCGCGGCAGGAACTTCGGCCTTTGGCACCTCCTTGAAACCATCGGGATCGACCGGCCCGTAAGCTTCGTCGGGTTGGACGCGAATGCTTTTTTCCTCGTTGACGTCCATTCCGGCGAGCGCTTTTTCCAGGCCTGGTATTATCTCACGCTTCCCATGCGTATAGCTGACCGGTTTCTTCCCTCTATTCGATTGAAGAACCTCTCCGTTCTCATTCGAGACCGTATACTCAAAACGTACAAGCGATCCGTTCTTGACCATTTTACATCCTCCCTTGGATTTGATTTGAGCGAGAGTTCTGAACGGGAATAACGATGAAGACGAGTACACTTGCAGGCTAAAACTTTAGCAGAGTCGATACAACCCCATTTTGCAAAAACTTTGTCGAATCATTCTAAGTCGTGACGAAGTCGACCCCGCGCCAGTCGTCGCGAATCTGTGACCGATGTTTTTGATAATCTAGTTTTCGAGCATAGAGGCGCGACGATCGATCCAGGATTGAAGAGACGCAACCTGCGCGGTCAGCCGCAATCGTTCGTTAGAAACAAGGATATATTTCCCTGTGTCTCTAAGTTCCTTGGCATAATTCGTGGTCATAACCGCGAGAACACACTTGACAATGGCTAGACAAGAACGACTTTATCAATGCGCATGGTCTGAAGCGAGGCCTAACGCTGCGCTCAGGCGCGCGTATTCTGCGCCGGTCTCAAGCAGGAGGTTAGGCCTAAAAATTCAGAATGTCCCCTTTCCCCTCTTCGACGGGATCTCATCCCAGGGTTTATTGCGGATCGCTTCCGGCTAAAAAGCCAATGACCTGAACGCCGAAATGACTCCGGCGTCGGATTTCGGCTAAGTAAGTCATGTACCTCCGGCAAAGCCGGAGGTTTGAACTGTGAACCGCTCAAAGCGGTTTGGCCGGCTACGCCGGCATGCTTGCTACTCGAACATCTTTAGTTGGTCGAGTCGACGATCTTCTTTCTCCTGCTCTCTGATGTAGTGGCGAACTTGCGCCTCGTCCCGTCCCACCGTCGACACGTAATAGCCCTGGCCCAAAAATTCAACCCAACAAAGTTCTTCGTCCGATCCATAAACCTTCGAGCGATCGCTATCGCACTCTTCCCCTTGATGTACCCCACCACCCCTGATACCGAATACTTCGGCGGAATCGACAACATCATATGTGCACATGATCACCCATCAGATGCCCCTCTTCCACTTCGCTCTCTTTCTGTTGGGCTAACTCCCGCATGATCGGCCCAAGCTCTTTGCGTATCCACCCGTACATCACCTTGCGCCGATACTTCGGAATGAACACCACATGATACTTGCATTCCCATTTGGTGTGCTTTAAGTTTGCTTTGCTACTATTCACTTCGGCCTCCTCTCCGTTGAGCCCTGAGCGGTTCACGGATTGGAGGCTTTCTCTCGATTGCCGTAAATGTCAAACTTTCTATGTTTATGCTTGCTGCCAGTATAAACGTCTTAAGTGTGTTGGCATTGCGACACGAATGTAGCAGTCTTAGAGTTGGTTGTATTAGTTCGCGGTTCGCTAATTCACTTTGATTCGAATTTACAGTTACGGAGATGAAAGGGGAATGCACAATGGGTAGCACCACGCTGGAACCGCAATGGCGGCGACGTCTGACTCGCCTTAGATCGCAGGTCGATCAAATTTCAATACCGGATATAGTTAGCCGGGAGATGCCGCAGGACAGAGAATGGTGCGACGTGATGGTCGCAGGCAAACGACGACGCATTCGTTTTCATGACTATCACGAAATTTACGGTATCCCCGGATTGTACGAAAAGTTGTTTTATGAAAAGCTCGGGTGTTGCTCGCCGAGCCGCGTCGTCCAACTGCTGGAGGAATTGCTGGTCGAATTCGGTGACGACCCACGGGCTCTGAGGGTCCTTGACCTGGGGGCGGGTAATGGCATGGTCGGTGATGAACTTTACGCTCGGCAAGTGCAGCGAATCGTGGGAATCGATTTGCTTCGGGAAGCAAAGGAAGCAGCCGGCCGCGACCGTCCGGAGGTCTATCACAACTACTTAGCAGTCGATCTCACCGAGCTGCCGAAAGAGGTTGAAGAATATTTGCGCGGACAGCGATTCAATTGCCTGATCACTGTCGCCGCCCTGGGGTTCAACGACATCGCGCCTACGGCCTTGATCAAGGCCCTGGATCTGGTTGACACGCGTAGTTGGGTCGCCCTGACTATCAAGGAAGATTTCTTGCGCGAGCAAGATGATTCAGGATTTGCCACCCTCATTCGCCAGTTAAACCGCGACGAGATACTTCAAATCCAAGCTTATCGCCGCTTCCGTCACCGATTTTCGATTACCGGTGATCCCTTGTTTTACATCGCGATGGTTGCCCGGAAGCTCGCGGACGTGCCGGAGGCCTTACTTCAGCGGCAACCTGAGGATACGGCATGAAGCACGATGCCCTTAACCTCTTGGCCTGTCCCCATTGCGGGGCGGACCTGCAGGCTGTCGCTACGGAAGTTGCGGAAAACGAGATTCTGTCCGGACAACTCCGTTGCATGTCCGGTTGTGGCGGCTATCCCATTGAGCAAGGCGTCCCGCGTTTGCTGCCCGAGCTGGCGTCTCGGACTCAATCAGTAGGGGAATGTCAGGAGCAAGCGCGACGCAGCTTCGGCGCTCAATGGGAAATGTATGAATACGGCAACACCACTTGGGGTATCACAGTTGATGATCGCATCCGGGTGGCGCTTCATGAACTACGCTGGACCGAGTCCGACTTGGCGGGCAAGGTGATTGTCGATGCCGGATGCGGAAACGGAGTCTTGTCGAAGGCGCTCGCAGATCGAGGCGCCACAGTCGTAGCGCTGGATTTGAGCGAGAGCGTGTTCCGTGCGGAAAAATACTGTCGGTCGCCTGGGCTCCACTTTGTCCAAGGCAATCTCTTCTTTCCGCCTCTCAAGGCCAACGTGTTCGCCGCCATCTATTCCTGTGGTGTCTTTCACCATACCCCCGACACGCGACGTAGTTTCGACGCTCTCGTGCCTGCGCTGAAGCAGGACGATGTCGTTCGTTACTTTGTTTGGCTGTACTCGAAGCGGTCTTGGCTGTTTAACGTCACGGTTGAACCGCTGATGAGACTGACAAGGCGGACCCCAAGCTGGCTACTGGTTCCCGCCTGTCAGGTCCTCTCACCGCTGGTTGAAGCCTCCTCACGGCTTCTAACGGTGCTGGGTTTGGTTCAGTACGCGCCTCGCAACCTGCGGGACCGCGCTGTGCAGCTGCACGATCTGCTGTCCCCCCCGTTTGTTTGGTATCACAGTTTCGAGGAAGCACGTCACTGGGCAGTTCAGCAAGGTTTCCGGAGCGTGATGAGGACACCCTATCATGTCAGCGGAGATGACCTGAACGGATTGGACAAGGTGCTCCATAAATATCGAACCGTGTGCCGCCCAGGCTTTGGAATGCTCTGCCGCGACCGCGAAGCGGGCCGGTGATTTCCGCCAAAGTCAACGCGGGCCACACGGGACAGGCTTCCCCGAGGTTGCCCGCGTGGAGGCAAGGATCGCGAGTATGATTCGTCTTTCCAGCGTGAGCAAGTCGTTTGATGGTGGACTCACGTACGCCGTCCGGGAACTGTCGGTAGAGATCCATGACGGCGAGACGTTGGTGATGCTGGGTTCGTCCGGCTGTGGCAAAACCACGACGCTGAAAATGATCAATCGGCTGCTAGAGCCCACGAGCGGCACGATTGAAGTCGATGGTGAGGACATCTCGCAGCGAGATCCGGTCCAGTGGCGGCGGTCGATCGGCTATGCGTTTCAAGGCATTGGCCTGTTCCCCCACATGACCGTTGAGGAAAACGTAGCGATCGTCCTGCGGCTGCTAGGCTGGCCCACGGCTAAAAAACGAAGGCGAGCCACCGAAATGCTTGAACTGGTCGGCATCGATCCGGAGAAATTTAGCCGCCGGCTGCCCGATCAGCTCTCGGGGGGACAGCAGCAACGAATCGGCGTGGCCCGCGCTTTGGCTGCGGACCCGGAATATTTATTAATGGACGAACCCTTTGGGGCCTTGGACGCGTTGACGCGTGACACGTTGCAACAGGAACTCCTGTCGCTTAAACAGCGGCTGTGCAAAACCGTCGTCTTTGTGACGCACGATATCTTCGAGGCGTTGACGATCGGCGATCGCATTGCGGTGTTGCACAAAGGCGAGCTTCAGCAGGTCGGAACCAGCGAAGAAGTAGTGGGTCGCCCTGCGAGCCCTTTTGTTCGCGAGCTGTTTGAGAAACCCGCAAAGCAGCTAGCCGCGTTCCGTGATGTGTTATGAAGTACCGCGCAGAAATTTACCCAGCAGCGATGGGATAAAAGGATGAATGCCGAATGGACATCCTTCTTGGTCGACCGCCTCCCGGAACTGTGGCTGCGCGTCGGTCAGCACTTGGTGCTCACCGGCGTTTCGGTGGCTTTTGCGATCCTCATCGGAGTGTCGCTGGGTATATTGGCGGGGCGAGTCAGCTGGATCCGGGGCCCAATTGTCGGAGCAGCCGGGGTACTGCAAACCATCCCGAGTCTGGCGATGCTGACGCTGCTTTTGGCTCTGCTGCAACGCATCGGTGCCGTTCCGGCAATCTTGGCCCTGACGCTGTATGCCTTGTTGCCCATCGTTCGCAATACCATTACCGGGCTGGGGGGGGTATCTAGAGAAGTCGTGGAGGCTGCTCGGGGCGTAGGTATGTCGCGTTGGCAAGAATTACGCCTGGTGCGATTGCCTTTGGCGCTGCCAGTCATCGTCGCGGGAATTAGGACAGCGGCAGTAGCCGGGGTCGGTATCGCCACGCTGTCCGCTTTCATCGGTGCTGGCGGGCTTGGACAGTTCATCAATCGGGGATTGGCTCTCGCCGACACCCGATTGATACTCTTGGGCGCGATTCCTGCCGCGTTACTCGCCCTGCTTGTGGATTTTGCCCTCGGCGCCACTAATTGGGCACTCGATCCACGCCGCAAAACGGGGAGCCGCACTCGAACGAAAATGGCAACCCGGATGGCGGCCATTATCCTACCTTTTCTCATATTCGCCACGGGGGGGTTCGGCTATGTACGCGCGCGTCCCGACATTACCATCGGCTCGAAGAATTTTACGGAACAGATCATCCTTGGTCACATGATGGCGCTGCTCATCGAAGACCACACGAATTTGAAGGTGGATCGCCGTTTCAACCTGGGCGGGACGATGATCTGCCACGGCGCGCTGGTCCATGGCGAAATTGATCTGTACGCGGAGTATACCGGTACGGGACTGACGGCGGTTCTCGGTCAGGAGCCGTCGGCCGATCCGGATCAAGTGTACAAAACAGTCTCGCGCGAGTACCGCGACCGATTTGACGTCCAGTGGCTCGATCCGTTCGGGATGAACAATACGTACAGCATCACGGTGCTGCAAGCGGACGCAGAGCGATATGGTTGGGACAAGGTGTCGGATCTCGAGTCGTGGGCCAAGGGCCTACACGCCGGATTCCCCGGTGAATTTGTCGAGCGACCGGATGGCTATCCCGGCTTTCAGAATGCTTACCGGTTCGAATTTGGCCAAGTGAGCGATATCGATGCCGGCTTGATGTACGACGCCATTGCCAACGGCGAGGTGGATGTTATCGCAGCCTTCGCAACCGACGGGCGCATCGCCGCCTATAATCTGCGGCCTCTGGTGGATGACCGCCGTTTCTTTCCACCTTATCACGCCGCGCCGGTGGTGAGGACCACGACGCTGCGACAATATCCCCAAGTACGCGACGCCCTGGAAAAGATCGCCGGTGCCCTCGATGACCGAAGCATGCGGAAGTTAAACGGGTGGGTGGACCAGGAAAGACGGAGCCCGGAAAGTGTAGCGAAAGCTTTCTTACGTTCGAAAGGATTGCTCAAAGGAATGCAAAAGAGGTAATGGAGGATCTTGGAGAGTAATGTTTTCGCGGAAATTCCGGGGATGAAATTCCGGGGACACAATACTAATTCTCATGATGCGCGTTTAAGTGGACGCCCCGCTTTTCGCAGCGTCAGATCACGACCCGTTAACCTTTCAATCTTTCTATAAATTGCTCGCTCCCTGCCGGCCGCCCCGTGCGAATTCCTCAAAGGAACACCGGTGTAGCGGCTGTGGGCTTCACCGACGGCGCGCGCCAACACCGACGCACCTTCGGCACTACGTTTAAATGAGTGTGATTTATCATCAAATACCACGCGAGAACCTCGATGGCGAAGCGGTTCAATTCTTCGGCCATGAAATCCAGGCTCGTCAATCACTATCGGTGTGGAAGATCGGAATGGATCGTACCCCGTTGGGTGACGTGATGCGGATAGCCAGATGCTCAACTCTGGACATGCGCGCCATGCGCGAAACTTAGTCGAGCCGCAGGCCTCCGTCAAGAAGAATTAATATTGTGTCCCCGGAATTCTGCAATTCTGGAATTCCCCCCCGAAGCGAGTAGTTAGGTTCCGTCATCGAATACTCACCCTTACTGTCTGGGAGACTGTGGCGCCAATGCCAGCAAGGGGATTCTCAGAATACACGATATCAGCAAGGCGCTTTAGGATGTTGGGATGCTCTTCCGCGGGGATCTCCGCGTACCAGCCTCCCTTTCCCAGCTCGGCATAGAACCAATATCGGCGGAAGCGAGTGCACCCCGGACATGTCACTTGGCCGTAGCCGAAGAGGTGGTGTCCGTCCTTGACGGCATCGCGACGCGGGGACAGGGCCATGATTCCGTAAGGACCAAGAGCATCATTAGGATTTAGGAAATCGAGTACTTGGGCTGGGATCTGAAGGATCATGAATGGTCTGCCGTCGGCTTTGACGTTCAGATCATAGATGTCCAATTGGTACTTCGGTTCACGCACGAGGGTCGACCCGAGGTTCACGACACGCAACTGTGGACTCTGAGCACGGTAGAAGCCGAGACCAATGTCTGGTTTGGCGAACTCTCCACGAAGTTGAATGAAGGCGAGAATGCCGCCTACCAGGATGAGTGGAAGAGTCACAAGTGTTGCCATGGAGCTGTAAGCACCAAGCAGCGTAGCGTTGTTAGTAAGCCAAGAGTGCACGTTGCGACTATCTGTATCCTTTCATGATGCTTGCGTCACGCTCTCTTCGCAGTACCCGCGCGAAATCTGTTCCGAGTCAAGACCTAATATATCATCGGCTCCAGCGGCGGTTAGGCTGTAATCTGCTCGTAGGAAAATTTCGGGATGTCGGTTCGATCGCTGGCGTGCTCGATGGTGATTCCGCAAATGTTGCCCTTTTTATCAAAATCAAGGATCGTGTTCTCATCAAGATCCTTCGTTTCGGCGACCTCTAAAGAGCGGAACTCTATGTGTAGGGTGTCCGTGTCCTGAAAGTATTTAATTTTCATGGCGTGAATGATCGATCAAAAAAGGCGTTGTGCACCGTTTCGTCCGACCCGAAACTGCTATCGAGATTGCAGGACCTGGCCGGCCAAATTGGTCACCTTATCGAGCTTTATGATGACCGCTGAGCCTTTGCGCTCGCGGTCCTTGTCCAACTCCGCGGCTACAGTGCGCGCCATGACCTGATCCCTGAGCGGTCCGTCGTCATGGACTGTCGCGACTCCATGAAAGCGCCAGTTGACGCCTACCTTGGTGTCGCGAAACAGCACCACAACCTTTGGATTGGCGACGATGTTTTTTAAATGCTGCCGCCGGGTGCGCTCCCAATAAGCCAGCGACTCGTCGTCAAAGACCATCATGCTCCCCTTGTAGCCGATATCCGGCTCGCCATCGGCTGAAGCCGTAGCGAGAATACACGGATTTCCGTTGGCCAAGGCTTGATCAACTAACTCCCGCATCTGATCTATAAGTTTAATCATGGGCGGATCGTAGAAAAGCTTGAGGTCCTGGTCAAGAAAATACGGCGGCTGAATTGTCAGAGAATTGCTAAATACTTCCCGCTGAATAGCTTCGTCTTGGCTAAACCTGCAAGGCCTGACTCGGTGATTGGTGTGAAACTGCCCCGTCACCACTGAATAACCCGTTGACGGCGAAGAAGTTTGATTGATACAGTGCGATTCGTCCGGCTCATCGCAGAAAAACCCTAGTCGGAGGTGATCTTATGGCTATCGGACTCTCGCACGGCGGCACGAACGTCTATTCATCTACCGAACGAGCGCGTCAGTTATGGGTAGCAACCCAAGATGGGCTGGTGCTTTTTGAGCGCACTGACGATGGGAAATGGCGCGCCAGCCAACACGCGCTGCGGGGCCAGCATATCAGCTCGATCATCTTCGAGCGCACCAGCGGTGTGATCTTCGCGGGTGCTTTCTTCGGATCGGTGCACGCGAGCACGGACGGTGGAAGAAACTGGGAGCGGCGCGATAACGGCATCGCCATTCATGACATCTACAGCTTGGCATCCCATGTCGTCGACGGTAAAGTCCGAGTATACGCCGGCACGGAACCGGCGCACTTGTTTATGAGCGAAGACCTGGGGCGGCACTGGACGGAGCTGACGTCGCTGCGCGAAGTGCCGACGACTTCGGCGTGGTCCTTCCCCGCGCCACCGCATGTTGCCCATACGAAATTCATTACCTTCGACCCATACGATGCGAAGACGATCTATGCCTGCATCGAGCAGGGCGCCTTCTTGAAAAGCGCCGATGAAGGTAAAAGCTGGGCTGAGCTTAACACTGTCGGCTTTCTCGCCAATAAGAATCGCCCGGTGGAACAATTCTATGATGTCCACCGGGCGCTCATCGATCCGCGCGACCCGAGGAAAATCTATGTTACCGGCGGCGCCGGGCTTTATGTCACTCATACGGGCGGCGGCAACTGGGAACGTTGGACCAGCCCGGATTGGGCAGCCGATGTTTATCCCGACGGCTTCGTCTGGAATCCGAAGAATCCTGATCTTATGTTCGTCGCCGCCGCCGAACATAACCCGACGACCTGGCGCAAGGCCGGCCCACTGGCTTACGCCGGTGCCAAGATTTACCGCAGCAACGATGGCGGCAAGAACTGGCAGCGACTCGGCGGAGGACTCCCCGAAAGTCTAAAACATGAGTTCGGCGCGCTCTGCCTCGAGGAATCGAATGGATCTTGTTCGATTTTTGGCGGCACCACGGGCGGCGAAGTCTTTTGCAGCGAAGATGGCGGCGAGAGCTGGAGCTGTATTGCGTCCGATCTCGCGCCGATTTCCAAGAAGGGCCACGAGCGTCTGTTGGCGGCGAGCTAGGCTTGTGTACCAAGAAACTCCTCTTGAGAAAGCTTGCGAGCTGACCAACAATCCATGAATGATTCGTTGGAAAATCTTGGCAAATCGCTTGCCGGCGAATTGCTCAAGCAAAGTGAGCAAGACGCCAGCGTCACTCCCATGGACGCGGTGTTGGATGCGGCGCGCGCGGGAAAATTCACCGCCGATCAATGCTTCAGGCTTCTCGCTTGTTTATGGACACTCAAGCGCATCATGTATTACGTCTACGGCGGCTGGGCGCAGGGCATTAATCTGAACGAATATCCGCCCGCCGTCGCTTACCTTTTTGGTAAACAGATTTACGACGAGTCGACCCAGGAAATGCAATTTTGCGACGAGATTCTCCGCCAGCGCTGGGTGCGCACGCAAAAACAGTTGTTCGCGCACTCGTATGTCAAATTCGGCACGGCGACGAGAACCGGCGCGTATATTTTCTGTTTGCGCGCGCTGGCCAACTATCCGCAGAACATTCGCATCGCAGCGCTCAACCTTGGACCCAAGGTTATTGAACTGGCATGGACCGAGCGCTTTGCGAACGCGCTTCCCGACGAGTCCCTTCATGCGCTGTTCCAAAGCCAACTCGCGGAAACTCGAAGCCACGTGCTCATGGGCAGGTTTCAGGTAGAACGTTTCATCCAGAAGGTCGTCGACGCGCAACTTGCCAAGCGCCTTTGCGTCGAGACCCGTCGCGATTATTTATTCTTTCTCGAAGAAACCGCTCGTTTTGTTTTGGGGATGGAAGCGGAGAAGGCAGGAGAAGTCACGGTAACCGCGGATATTGACTGAAGCAAAAGAACTGTTCAAAAGTTCAACGTTCAAAATGTTCTGGCTTCGCTCTTCCATCGACTTAAGCGTCTAAACGATTTGAATCAAAGGAATTTATGCCCGGCCTAAGAATCGACCACGATAAATGCACCGAATGCCGGATGTGCTACGTGGCCTGCCGCGAGATCGAAATCAACGCCGTCGTCGTCTCGCCGACGGCCCAGCATCTCCTGGAAATCGATGAGCGCTGCACCTATCCGAAGTGCACGGTGTGCCTGATGTATTGTCCGGCCGAAGGCTCCATCGTCGAAACCGGCACCGGGAGATCTCTCGTTCCGCCGCCGGCCGAAGTATGGACGGAGAATCGTCGATGGCCACGCCCAGCTTGACCGGTTGAACTTAAGTTTTTGAACGGCTTGAATATTTGACCCGACGGAGAATCGCATGCAGCCAATCTTGAACGACTTCTTGGAAAAATGGGTCTATCCCACCGGCTTCACAGGTCCCGGAGTCGATTTTCGCTTGCGCCAGACCGAACGCTGCTTGCCTCTATGGGATAAGCTGGTCACGCAGGCGCTTGATTTTGCCGAGAAAGATCTGAAGTCCGGTAACGACGAGTACAAAGCCGTTCGGGGCCGCGCCGGCTATGCCGCCGAGGGGCCATTCATGTCGCTCAAGCAAATGTCGACGCAAATTCTCTCGGTCACGATCGACGAGCAGCCGAAATACATCGACCTGCAGCGCATGCGCGCCCGCCAGATTTGGGACGAAGTGAAGCATGGCCAGTTACATGCGGACTTGCTCTTGCGCGGCGGCTTCATCGAGCGCGAAGAAGAGCTCATGGATGACCCGCGCGCCAACACCCAACCCAAGCTCTCCTACTTCGGCATGACCGCAATGTTTCCGCACATTCACCCGCTCGCCCGCGCTGGGCAGCATTACTACAACGAATCGATGGCTTGCCTTGGCATCGCGGCGACGCTCAGCGTCATTGACGACGATCTCATTCGCCACCAACTGCGCAGCCAGGAAGCGGAGGAGTTGATGCACTTCATGGAAGGCAAATATCAGATTGACGCATACGCGCTCACACCGGAGGACCAAAAGCCCATCGAAGAAGTCTTCGATTTTTTGCTGCGGCCTTGGGCGCCGGAACCGAGCCGGGCGTTGGGCGGCTCGAAGTAGCATGCAATTCGCCGGGAAAATGAAAGTCCGAATCGTCGAAAGCCTCTGCATCGCCTGCGGTCTCTGCCGCGAAGTCTGCCCCGAGCGCGCAGTCCATCCCAAGATGCAGGACATTCATCACCGATATGAAGTGCTCGAGCATGAATGCACCGGCTGCGGTGATTGTCTGCCCTATTGCCCCGTGGCCGGCGCACTCGAAGAGTACGAAGTTACCGGCTTTGACCGGTGATCTATTCCTGATTTCCCGTTTCGGATAACATTCGACCTCGTCAAGATTCAAGCTCCAGGAGTTCTGTAATCTTTATCTGATCGAACCCGACTACCGCCTGGCCGTCAATAATCGCCACCGGCGTGCTTTGATACCCCAGATCGATCAACTCTTTTAACGCTGCCTTGTCAGCGCGCACATTTTTTTCCACGAAAACGACTCCCTTTTGAGATAGAAACTCCACCTCTTTATGACAAGGTCCTCAGCCGGGCTGCGTATAAACAACTACTGATTGCGCCACGATTCATTCACCTCCAGATGATATTTTCCAAATACTATCACTTTTACAAATGGTCATGAAAGGAGCTCGGACGCCAGGGGCAAACCGCATAGAGCGAACGGTTCTTATTTCGCTTCCCTCTTTGCGCTTTGCTCTTGACCGGTTGTTGCGGCGATACGCGGGCGCACGATCTTTCCAAGACGAAGTTCGTCTGCTAACCTGGAATTTACTTTTTTCTATAAGGTGAGATCCAAAGAAACATCATGCGAAGCGCGGAATATTGTAAGTATAAGTCGCCACGCGCCGGAGTAGCCGCTTTCGTCGCTTCACTGGCCGTCCTATTCGCCCTTTCTGCCTGGAGCTTCGAAATCCCCTCCTTCTCCTCTTCTCGTGTCGAAGTTCTGAGAGATCATGTGCGCCACCTCGCCTCTGAAGAGCTTACTGGCCGGGGTATCGAAACACCCGGCATCGAGCTCGCAAGGGCGTATATCGCCGGCGAGTTTACCAAGTATGGGTTACGCCCGGGAGGCGACAACGGCACCTATCTACAATCTTTTGAGGTCGTTACTGGCGTGGCGGTGAAACAGCCGGCAAGCCTCACGCTCGGCAACCAAACGGCTCTGACGCTGAATCAGGATTGGACTCCCCTGGGTTTTTCCGCCTCCGCTAAAGTGGCAGGCGAAGTCGCTTTCGCCGGCTACGGCATCACCGCCAAAAACTATGGCTACGACGACTATGACGGAATCGACGTTAATGGGAAAATCGTTGTTGTCCTGCGCTATGAACCGCCACCCAAAGACGGCAACAGTCCGTTTCGGAAATATCCAAACTACTCCATTCACGCCACGCTGCGCGCTAAAGCAGAGAATGCTCGAAAGCATGGCGCCATCGGCATGATCCTGGTGGATATGAATGACTCGGGCGGCGAAAAAAAGGAACTGATTTCGACGAGAAACAGCTTGTGGCGCGGCGGAAATAGCCTGGTGGCGGCACAGGCAAGGGCTAGCGCGGTTGAGAAATGGCTCAGCGGCCAGGGCGTTTCGCTCAAAACTTTACGCGACAGAATCGATCGGGAAGAGAAACCCGCCTCGATGCAAGTGCCGGGCGCGAAAGCCGCGCTGCAGGTAAACTTGGAAGAGATCCGCCAGCGCGCGGACAACGTAGTTGCCATCCTTCCGGGCGCCGACTTAAAACTGACAGATGAAAGCATCGTCATCGCCGCTCACTACGATCACATCGGCTTTGGCCATTACGGCACGCGCGATTCGAGCACGGCGGGCCGGATTCACCATGGCGCGGATGACAATGCCTCAGGCGTGGCCGTGCTATTGGATGCAGCGCAACGGCTCAGCCGGATCGACTCCCGACCCGCGCGAACCATAGTCTTTGCCGCCTTTTCCGCTGAGGAGTCTGGGTTACACGGTTCGCGCCACTACGCTAATAACTCCCCCGCCCGCCTCTCGTCGACGAAGGCTATGCTCAACCTGGATATGGTCGGGCGCTTACGCGACAGCCGCGTAACAGTGTTCGGCACCGGTTCGGCCGAAGAACTAAGCGGTATCGTTCGCGGTGCTGCCAATGAATTGGGATTGGAGATCAGGGAATCCGATGGCATTGGCCGTAGCGACCATATCTCCTTTTATAACAGGAAAGTGCCGGTGCTGCATTTTTTTACCGGCATACACCCTGACTATCACCGTCCCAGCGACACCTGGGACAAACTCAATCTCGAAGGCATGGTAAAAATCACCGACCTGGTTCTGGCAACCGCCCGGCAAATCGCCAATACGAAGGCACCGATGAATTTCGTCAGCCTGCCGCCGGTACCGCGCACCCAAGTGCCGGGAGAAAAACCCGCTCTGACAACTTACCTCGGCAGCATTCCGGATTATTCGGGCAGCGACGAAGGTGTCCGGCTGGCCGGAGTTTCACCAGGAAGTCCGGCCGCCATCGCTGGCCTGCGCGAGGGTGACGTCATCGTTAAGTTAGGTGAAATCAAAATTCACAGGCTGGAGGATCTCATGCTCGCGCTAGGCAGCCAAAAACCTGGGGACGAAGTCGAGATCGTCGTGCTCAGAGGAACCCAACCGATCTCGCTCAAGGCGGTGCTGCGCGCCAAGGGATAGTGCGAAATAGGTTCGCGCGATTTCATGTAGATATTCGTCGCCGGCAGTCCCGAAGATCTCGCTTGCATGTGATCTGTTTCTTGTAATTCCAACCTGGGTGAACGATGAGAACTCAAGCGCCCTGATCGAACCGCCGCGAGACCAGACGTTACAAAGCTTTTAGATAAGCTCGGAAGAGTTCTAGAAATCGTCTTGGACGGAGTTATCGACTCCGGCGATCCCTCATTTTCGGCCCCCATGAGGCAATTCTTCGACCAAAAAGTCCTAAGAAAAACTCTCGCAGCGCGTACTCCCTTATGTTATTAGTATAACTACGTGGTACACTTCTAGGAGGTTTGCTGATGATCAAGTTGTATACTTTCCCGCCGTCGACCAATTCTCGCAAGGTCAGAATAGCCCTGATCGAGAAAGGCTTGGAATTCGAGCGAGTTAATGTCGATCTTACGAAGCGCGAGCAGAAGAGCTCGGATTACCTTAAGCTTCATCCTTTCGGCCAGATTCCCGCTTTAGATGACGAAGGTTTTATCCTTTATGATTCAACCGTTATTAATGAATATTTAGAAGACGAGTATCCTTATCCGCCATTGATGCCCAAAGACTCCGAGGGACGTGCGCGTGCGCGTTTGATGGAGGACTTTCGCGACAGCCATTTCAATCCTTATTTTGTCCATCTCATTCAAGAAATTCGTAAGCCGGAAGGCGAAAGGGACACCCAGCGTATCGAAAATGCCAAAGGGGAAATAACCAAGGGCTTTGACAGAATAGAAATGGAGTTGGAAGGCAGAGAATACTTGGCAAACTCGTTCAGTCTCGCCGATATCGCCTTCATGCCCAATATCGATCTACTCGACCGGTTCGGCATTACCGTCGATGCCAAATATCAAAACACTGGGGCATGGATTGACCGCCTCAAAGGCCGGCCCAGCTTTGCCGCCTCCGCGACGTAACCTGGCTGGATGACCGCACGCCGCATCCTCGCTTGGCTGGTTCACTTCTACACCGCCCTCGGGGCGGTGATTGCGTTCATTGCAATTCTCTATATTGAGGAGCTGAGGTTTCGAGAAGCGTTTTTTCTCATGACGCTGGCCGTTGTCGTCGATGCGTCCGATGGCACCCTGGCCAGAGCTGCTCGTGTTAAAGAGCTCCTCCCTGCATTCGATGGCGATCGCCTCGAAGACATCATCGATTACTTTAATTTCGTCTTCGTCCCGTGCCTTTTGCTATTTCGCGCCAATTTGTTGCCGCCCCAAGACGCCGTCTGGCTGGTCGCTTTTCCGCTCGTTGCCAGCGCTTATGGCTTCTGCCAAAAGGAAGCAAAAACGGCGGACCATTACTTTCTCGGATTTCCCTCCTACTGGAACATCGTAGCACTGTATCTGTACATTCTGGGAGCGCCGCTGTGGGTCAACGCTTTTTTGCTGCTGATTTTATCCATCCTTGTGTTTGTGCCGATCCGGTACATTTATCCCAGCCGAAGCCCCTACTTACGCGCCTTGACAAACAGCCTGGGAACGTTGTGGGGTGTAGCGATTGTAACGATGATTTATTTATTGCCTGAGCCGCCGCGCCCACTAGTCTATATGTCGCTCTTCTTCCCGGCGTACTATGTCAGCCTATCTTTCTGGTTGGAATTGCGCCGGGTCATGTCCCATTGATCGCCGGATCTCGAGGTTTGAAATGCCCAAATTTTTTCGCGTGATGTCCCTCGCCTTGGTTGAGGCGACGGTTGTGATGGTCATTGCCGGCTGCGTGGTGCTTAATCCGAGCACGCGCCAGATCCAAACGGTCGCGTCGCCTGCTCCGAAATACGTATTTCTCTTCCTCGTCGATGGCGGCGGTATTCCGCACTTGGAAATTACCCGTCAGTACAACCGGCACGTTCACCATGAAGGTTTGGTGATTACCGATAAGATCATGAGGGAGGGAAGCGTCGGGCTCATGACCACTCACGCGGCGAATTCCCTTTCGACCGACTCCGCCGCCGCTGCCACGGCGCTTGCCAGCGGATGCAAAGCAAACATCGGAGCTCTGGGTATGTGCGCCGATGGCTCCGTAACCCCAACAGTTATGGAGCATGCCAAGCAACGCGGCATGCGCATTGGACTCGTGACCAACTCAACCCTCTACGACGCTAGTCCCGCGGCCTTCGTATGCCATGTTCCCAACCGCCGGCATTATGCCGCTATTATCGATCGTTATCTCGAATTGGAGCCGGACGTGCTTTTGGGCGGCGGCAAAGACCAATTTCTGCCGAAAAGCCGGCCGGGCAGTCGACGCCGTGATGAAGCGGATGTGATCGCCGCCTTCAAGAAAAAGGGTTACCGCAACGTCACCAACAAGCAGGAACTGGAGCGGAGTTCTCACGGTAAGATTCTTGGCCTATTTAGTCTTAAGGAAATGAGGTTCGAGATCGATCGGGACAAAGACATCGAACCGTCGATTTATGACATGACGCGCGCGACCATTCGCCATCTGCACGACGATAATCCACAGGGGTTCTTCGCCTTTATAGAAAATGAGAACGTCGATACCGCGAGCCACCTGACCGATATCGCCGCGATGATCCACGATTACCGCGAGTTCGATCGCGCGGTGGGACTGGCCTATGAATTTTACAAAAAATATCCCCGCGAGACCTTGATCCTCGTCACTTCGGATCATGAAACCGGCGGCTTGGGATTTACCATGGCCCTGAAAGATCTAGGCAGTGTGAAGAGTGACAACCAAGCGGCCGGCACAGTGGAGGATTTAAAAAAAATCCAATCGATCGCTATCTCTCTACAGAAGGCATCGCAGATGCTTGGGAGAAAACCCACGGCAGAGGCGGTCGAGAATTTAATGCGGGACCATTTCAGCGGCTTCACCCTGGCTCCTGAATTCAAAGAAGCGATCCTGGCGCGCCGGCCGCTTTGGCGCACGCTCTTTATCGATCCCACTGCTCACGCACTCGGTATGATGATTGCTTCCGCCACGCAAGCGTATTGGCAAACGTCTTCCCACACCAATCATCCCGTGACCGTTGCCGCCCTCGGCTTAGGCGCGGAGCGATTTTCCGGGTATTACGATAACGCCGATTTCGGTAAACAATTGATTGCGATTCTCAACGGAAATTAAACTTCGCGGCAATAAAAGCCGCTCGCTTACTGTAATGGAGCCTGAGACGCGACGACCCCGGTCATGTTCAAACAGAGCAGCGGGTTTTAGCCCGCCGCTGAAACGCCAAATAACCAGCCGACACTGTAAGTAATCGCCGACGCGAACAAACCGATACCAAGCATGCGCAGGCCGCTGACTAACACGCCGCGAGCGGTAAAGATCGAAAGAAGCGCTCCGACACCGAACAAGGCGAAGCAGCTGAGCACTGCACTCGCCATCAACGCCCCCGGTCCGGAACCGAACAGATAAGGAATCACCGGAATCGATGCTCCGAAGACAAAAGCTACAAAGGAACTCGCAGCGGCGGCCCAAGGAGAGCCCAGTTGGGACGGATCCAAGCCAAGCTCCTCACGCGCCAAAGTATCGATAGCCGTTTGCGGATTAGCGATAATCCGCCGCGCCAGAATCTCCGCTTCTCCCTCGGGAATCCCTTTTGCCTGATAGATCAACGACAGTTCCTCTTCCTCCTCCTCCGGAGAGAGTTCCAGCTCTTGTTTCTCTATGGCGATTTGCTGCTCAAAAAGCTCCCGTTGCGCGCGCACGGACACAAATTCCCCGGCGCCCATGGAAAACGAGCCTGCCAGCAATCCCGCCACTCCGGCTAATAAAATATACTCGGGAGTGGCGTCGGCGCCGGCAAATCCCATGACCAAACCGAAGTTAGAGACCAGGCCGTCGTTTATTCCGAACACGGCCGCGCGTAAGCTGCCGCCGCGAGATGCGAAATGCCAACGCTCGGTGCCGATGATAGCCGCCGGCCCGGCAGCGCCGCCGGACATCGCCCATAGCGTCCGGCTATGCGCGCGCTCTTCCGCCGGCAGGCCCGCGGCTTCAGGCTGCTGCATGTAACCGGCTTCGTCACGCGCCTCCATGCTGCTGATGATCGGCAAAACACGCCGGGTGCCGAAGTTTCGCGCCACCCATCCGAGGGCGCGCACGCGTAGAGTCGGACGATAAGCCGGCACTGTAGTTCCCGCGGATTGAATCAGCCGCGCCCAACGCTGGGCGTGGCGCTCTTCATTTTGCGCGAGCTTTTCGAAGATCACCGCCCGCTTCTTATCCTGTTCGGCGGCGGCCATGGAACGGTAAAGCGCGATGCCTTCCATTTCCACTAAATAATTTTGCCGATAACGGGCAATATCCGCTTCAGCGAATTTTGGCTGTTCTTGCATGAATTCGATTTCAGCGCCGGTGAATGTTGTAAAGCTATACTTAGAACTCCTGCCACATGTTCTAAAGATATGTCAAATAACGGCCCTGCCAATAATCTTGCATGTCGGCGCAGTTTCATTCTAACCTACTCTATGCTCACTTTCGCCGATGTTGAAAAAGCACGCGAGCGCATTCGAGATCAAATCTACCTTTCGCCGCTGCCCTACTCGGAGACGATCAGCGGTATGACCGGCAATCGGGTGTTTTTCAAACTCGACAATCTGCAGATAACCGGTTCGTTCAAAGAGCGCGGCGCACTCAACCGTCTGCTGACTCTGACCAAAGATCAGGCCCGGCGTGGGGTTATCGCCGCCAGCGCAGGCAATCACGGCATGGCCGTTGCCTTTCATAGCCGCCGTTTAAACATATCGTCCACCATCGTCATTCCGGTTCATGCGCCGCTCATCAAAGTCGGCCGGGTACGGCTATACGGGGCGCAAACGCTGCTGCACGGGACGGATTACGAAGCGGCATTTACCGAAGCCCAGCGTCTCAGCCAAGAAAAAGAACTGACCTTCTTGCACGCATTCAATGATCCAGCGATTATTGCCGGCCAGGGCACCGTCGGACTCGAGCTTTACGAGCAAAATTCCGACCTGGATGCCGTCATCGTGCCGGTGGGCGGCGGAGGGCTAATCGGCGGCACCGCGCTGGTTCTCAAGGCTCTTAATCCACGCATCCGGATCATCGGCGTTCAAGCCGAGAGCATACCATCTATGAAAGCGGCATTAGAGCGAGGCGAACCTGTTAAGCTGCCGCCAGCGACGACGATCGCCGATGGCATTGCCGTGCGCAAGGTTGGCGAGACACCGTTGGCGCTGGTAAAGCAGTACGTCGATGAAATAGTTACTGTCAGCGAAGGCGAGGTTGCCAACGCAGTGCTGCTGTTGCTGGAGATCGAGAAGACGATCGCCGAAGGAGCCGCCGCGGTTCCCCTGGCGGCGCTCATCAACAAGAAACTCGATCTGAGCAACAAGAACATAGCCTTGATCATCTCCGGCGGCAATATCGACGTTAATCTGATCTCACGGATCATCGAAAAAGGGCTCATTCAAGATGGACGTCTAAGCCGATTTTCAGCCGTGATCTCGGACCGGCCCGGTAATCTAGCTAGACTCGCTCAACGAATCGCGGACCTCGGCGCCAATATTTTGCAAATCGGCCAGAGTCGCGGATTCGGTCAGATGGCATTCGACGAAACCGAAGTGGAATTGGTCCTCGAAACCACCGGGCCGGCTCATATCGAACGTATCCGGAACGAGCTCAGCAACCAGGGCTTCAAAATTCGAACGGATTGATAAACCTGGGCAGAGCGAGGGTTGATTCCAATTCCCGTTTTCCATCTCGATTCCATAACTCCATATCCCGTCGCGCTCACGACAACGATGGTACCTCATCGTCGGCGATCTTCATGAGCGCGCCATATCTTTTGGCTTTCGATCACTCCCCTCTCATCACCAACACTGGGTCTTCACAATGTCGCACTACTTTCTCCGCGACGCTGCCCAGCACCCACCGCTTCAAGCCGGAGCGCCCATGCGAGCACATGGCCACCAGATTGTCCGGGGTCTGACGCGCCAGATCGATGATGACGTCTGCCCCTGTGCCCTCGACGGCTACACACTCGACCTTCGTTATCCCCGCCGCCCGTAAATCATTCGCTTTAGTCTCCAGGTAACCGCTTGCCTCTTTTCTGAGTTGTTCTTTCAACTCTTGATAGTGGGGTACGTAAAAATCTTCTCCACTATACGTCGCTACCGGCAGCGAATAGGCCCTAACGAGGACCACTTTTAGGTCCAACGCTTTGACCAGCGCCGCGACTTCGGGGAGAACGGTCTCTGCTAACCTCGATCCGTCCAATGGGACCGCCACCGACTTGAGGCTAGCCTCCCCTTCTGTCTTTGCCCCTTCAGGCGCATGGACAAGGAGGAGTGGATTGCCGACCGCGCGTAAAATCTTCTCCGTAACACTGCCCAAGAGCCAGCGACTCACACCTGAACGACCATGAGTCGCCATCGCGATAAGAGTTTTCTTATCCGCCGTGGCCTTGTCGATAATCACTTCTTCGGGTCGGCCTCTTTCCACAGTGAACTTTACGCTGCAACCCGAAAAGGTCTTGGCTAAGTGATCGAAATATTCCGCGCTATTCTGCGTTGCTTCTTCGACCAGCACGCCTGCGTATGAAAGGTCGTCGGCCGGTGTCTGGGTGACGATCTCAGTCATTTCGACCACGCCGAGTAGCTCGACCGACGACTTCGAAACTCTCGCGATCCGGCGAACACAGGGCAACACCTTTTCAGCAGTCTTCGAACCGTCCAGCGGTATCAGGATTCGTGGGTACATCGTTTTCCTCCGCAGCACTCACTGATACCCTACATTCGTTAAGCTGCTTATTCCACCTCCTGGATGCGCTCATTCTTGCGGAAGACCCACCAAAACTTCAAGCCATAAATAACGGCCGGCGCGCCGTAGTGAACGATATGCCGCGAAATTTTACAGTGTAAGTCTCTCATGAAAGTTTCTCATTTTTAGAATAGAACGCTCGCCGCAATCCCACTTACGGGACGATTTGTTTTATTGTTCGCAAAAAAGTGAGGGAAGTTGAGGGTAATTTCTGTCACTGTTGTGGCATTTCTTTTGCGTCATATACGGCCCAATTCGTCTCCGTGCCCAAATCTGTGCAAACATTGAGCGGATTTGACTAGGCATGCTGCCCGCAATCACGCGAGAAAAAAGTTGAATCGTAAATGAACCGAACTCAAGAAGGAGACAAGTGCCGATGGATAAAGTTACCGGAACCGCCCATACAGCCCAGCTCAGGCACCGGCGCATGGAAGTCGAGATAACGCTGCGACACCTGGAAAAGGAAAAACATCAGGTCGAGAGTAATACCGAGTGGCTGAACTATGCCGCATACAAAAGCAGGGTGAGATTTCTTGATCGAGTCACCTCTTGGTATCGTAACGAGATGACCGAAATCGATAAGGCTTTAAACACCTCATGGACGGTCGATTCCGTGCCTATGGCACAGATCAGAAACTTATCGAATAGTACTTACAACGTTAGAGGCAAGTAGAATATTACTTTTCGTGTGATCTTCTGCAACAGGTTGAACGTGCGGGGAATCTTACTGGCCTTGAGTGGTACTCTATCCGTGTTCCAAGCGCGACCGCACAAACTCGGTGCTGATTCGCTTGAGTTCTTCAACGGGAGCTTTTATATCCAGTTCCAGGCATGATGCAAGGGAGCGCTGGCTAAGCGGCTCTTCTAGAGTTCCAATCCTGCCGGGATCGCCTGCCATCGATTTAAGCACGAAACTGATCACACCGAAATAATTCCGGGCCGGCCGCGTCGGATGGGCCAGCGGCCCTTAACCCTTCCCCTGAACCAGCGCACGATACCACATATAAAACGGCTGCCAGAAAGCAATTTCCAATCCCAGCTCAGCAATGCAGTTTGCGGGTCGAAATCGACGCAGTCGACGCAGTCGAATATCTGAACTCCTTCCGGCGCAAAGCACGCGCAATCACAAGAAAAGAACTGAAATAGATATTGGAATTCCGCAACAAAAGGATAGACTTTAAATATAACTCAATTTGGCAAGGGCAATACCAACGGATGCATGCAAACCATGCACTCCAGCAAGGGGGGTTGGCGTTTGGTTACGCGAGAGTCTTTGAAAACACGAGGGGCCAATGTTGGCGTTTTAGTGGGTGGTGGACCGGCACCCGGCATCAATGGCGTTATCGGCGCCGTCACTCTGGAAGCGCGTACCCGCGCTCATAAGGTGATCGGTATCTACGAGGGCTTCCAATGGCTGATGCGCGGGGACACGACTCACACCAAGGAATTACTTAAAGATGAAGTTTCGCGCATTCACTTTCAGGGCGGCTCGATCCTCAATACGTCCAGAGCCAATCCCACTAAAAGGGCTGAAGATATTCAGCAGGTGGTGGCGACATTGGATCGTCTCGGCATCGGTTCCCTGGTCACCATCGGCGGCGACGATACCATGTATGCAGCCAGCCATGTCGCCAAACACGCCGGCGGACGCATTCGGGTTTGCCACGTCCCTAAAACCATTGACAACGACCTGCCCCTGCCCGGAGACATACCGACCTTCGGCTTTGAGACCGCCCGTCAAGTCGGTAGCGCTCTGGTGCAAAACTTGATGGAAGATTCCCGCACCACCGGGCGCTGGTATTTCGTCGTCGTCATGGGGCGTTCAGCCGGCCATCTCGCCCTCGGTATTGGTAAGTCCACGGGAGCCTCGCTGACGATTATTCCCGAGGAATTTACTTCCGCAGTACATCTGCAAACCGTTTGCGACATACTTGAAGGCGCCATTTTAAAGCGCACCGCCCTGTGGAATCGTTCCGACGGCGTGGCCGTAATTGCAGAAGGATTGCTGGAGCGAGTTGCGCCCGAAGAGCTACAGCAGATCGAGGGCGTACGCATCGCCCACGATAGTTACGGACACTTGCGCCTGGCCGAGCTCGATCTCGCCTATGTACTAAAAACTCTCGTGGAACACCGCTTCGCAAATCGCGGTTCTTTTATGAGCGTCGTGCATAAGAATATCGGCTACGAGCTGCGTTCGGCCGCGCCCATCGCCTTTGACTGTGATTATGTGCGCACTCTCGGCTACGGCGCGGTTGAATTTCTGCTCAATCCCGGCGCCGAGAGCGCCAATCTCGGCGGGGCTCTCGTGTGCCTCATCGACGGCAAACTAGAATACTTCGACTTTGACGCCTTGCAAGATCCCCATACCGGAAAAACTCGGGTTCGCACCGTCGATATCACCAAGCCAACTTACAAGGTCGCGCGCGAATACATGATCCGGCTGGAGCGCGAGGACTTCGGGGATGACGACAAGCTCAGGCTGCTCGCGCAGGCAGCGTCGTCCAAAAAGAAACTTTGCTCTTCCGACGAGTTCAAAAGCCGGTTTCAATATCTAACGACGGAACTTCGCGGCAGCCTTTAGATCGTATCAAAACTTGAACAGGGGGAAGGATGGCAACGAAAGTCGCAATCAATGGATTCGGCCGGATCGGCAGATTGGTATTACGGTCAATCCTGCAACGCTACAAAAAGGAGTTGTCGGTTGTCGCGGTGAACGACATGGCGGACCTCCACACTAACGCTCACCTCTTTCGTTACGACTCGAATTACGGGATTTACCCCGGAACCGTTGAAACCGGCGAAGGGATGATCAGGATTGACGGCCGTACTATCGCGGTTCATAACCAAAAAGATCCGACGCGGCTCCCCTGGAAACAGTTGGGCGTCGATATTGCCATCGAATCGACCGGCGTCTTCACCGACGGGGCGCAGGTCAAAGCGCATCTGGACGCCGGCGCAAAGAAAGCCATCATTACAGCGCCGGCAACGCATGAGGACATCACGCTGGTCCTCGGCGTGAACGACTCTGAATACAATCCTAAAAGGCATCATATCGTATCCAATGCCTCATGCACGACCAACTGCCTTGCCCCGGTGGCGAAGGTACTGCACGACACATTCGGCATCGAACGCGGCCTGATGACCACTACCCACTCTTATACTAATGATCAACGCATTCTCGATTTGATGCACAAGGATCTGCGGCGCGCGCGCGCCGCCGCCACGAACATCGTCCCAACTAGCACGGGGGCGGCAAAAGCCATCGGCTTGGTCATGCCGGAATTGCAAGGCAAGCTTCACGGACTGTCGTTGCGCGTGCCGACATCCACGGTATCGGTGGTCGATCTCGTCGTTGATTTAAAAAAACCGACATCCGCCGACGACATCAACGCCGCGCTCAAGAAGGCTGCCGCAGGCAAGATGGCGGGCTATCTTGAGTACTCCGACGAGCCCTTGGTTTCCAGCGATTTTCGTGGTAATTCGGCTTCCTCGATCGTCGACGGATTATCGACGGTGGTGATTGAAGAAAAAATGGCGAAAGTACTTTCTTGGTATGATAACGAATGGGGCTATAGCTGCCGGGTCGCCGACTTGGCGATCTTTATGGCACAAAAGGGCTTAGGAGGGTGAAGACAATGCACGCTAAGGATATTATGACCCGCGACGTTATCACCGTGGGCCCGACGATTACCATAAAGAATTTGGCCATGATTCTTATCAAGAACCAGATCAGCGGCGTGCCGGTGGCGGGCAAGAACGGCAAGATCATCGGCGTCGTCTCCGAAGCCGACATCGTTGCCAAAAAAGGCAAAGATGTAAGAACGATCATGAGCACGAATATCATCAGCGTCACCGAAGAAACCCCCGTCGAAGAAATCGCCAAGCTGATGACGACGCATCGGATCAAACGGCTTCCGGTCATGCGCGGCGAAGACGTCGTCGGAATCGTCAGCCGCGCTGACATCGTCAGCGCCATCGCGTTGGGAAAACACGTCGCCATCCATACGCCGGTTTACGATCTCTAATCCTCCTCGGGATATCGCGGTGACTCTGCCGTCTTCTCACATGAGTCAGAGGCTCTCTTAATCGTTTGATCGCTTTGATCCGGCCATCGTCTGCACTCCAGTTTCTGCGCGACTTCCCCAATCGACAACCTCAGGCGGCCGTACTCCTCGCCGGATCGGAACCGTCTCGATGTCTGACTTTTACAAGCATAAAGGGTCGCCATCAGAGCCATTGAAGACAATCCTCCGAAACCAACGGCGTTTAAACTGGCGCGAAGGCGAAACGAGTATGGATTGGCGCTGAGGATTTGGTAGCATGACGATGACGCCGCAAGACATCCATAGTGTAGATCGTCGACATTTCACTTTCGACAGAGGTCCGGGTAAGTCTTATGGAGTTGCAGAGGAGAGATAATGGAACGTCATTATGATTATCAGAAGTGCGCGATTCTTTATGTCGATGACGAGGAACAATCGCTCAAATATTTTACCCGAGCTTTTCGGGATAAGTTCAGGATTCTAAGCGCCGTCAATGCCGCGGAGGGCTACCGGCTGTTGAAACAACATCGCGACGAGATCGCGCTTCTGATGATCGACCAAAGGATGCCCGGTGAAAAAGGAGTCGAGTTTCTACAGCGATCTCGCCGATTGCATCCGAACGCAATTCGTATTTTGACTACGGCATACTCCGATTTCGATGTGGTTATCGCCGCGATCAACTCGGCCGGCATTTCCAACTACGTACCTAAGCCCTGGGATATTCCCGAGCTTGAAACGATCCTCACAAGCGCGTGTGAGTTCTTTACCGCCCAGCGTGAGCGTGATCTTCTTGTTAAAGAAAAACTATCGCCGCAACAGAAAGTCAGCCAGGAAGATGAGTCCGGAGACCTGCTGACGATAGACCAAGTGGCCGATTATCTAAGTGTCAATAAGTTTACCGTTTATCGCCTGGTTGTTCAGAAGAAAATCCCCGCTTTCAAAGTGGGCAATCAATGGCGCTTTAAGCAAACCATAATAGACGCGTGGCTCATGGCCAAATCAAACATGCGGAAAACGAAATCAAGGTAACTTGCCAGAGCACCAGTTTTGCGCTGAACCCGCACTTTCTTTGTGTGACCTGAATCTGAACGGCTTGAACGTAGCGTCTGATAAGGTCGAAGTGACGCATTCTCGCTCCGAATTCTATTACACCCGCTAACGTGATATCTAAATCCGCCCTTCATCGCCACCGACTTTACGACCCTTACTCGACCGCAATTGGCATTCCTGCCGCATCAATAAATAAGCGAATTACTCTTCTTCCACCCAGTAGGCTTTGCGTCTGTCTCGGGTCTTTTTCTTGATGTCGTTTAGT
>WHTF01000069.1 GCA_009379725.1 Deltaproteobacteria bacterium | reverse complement strand
CCTCGTGCTCGCCGGGGTCTATCTCGAACAGCTCGATCTATTTTTCGAGCACGGCAAACCGACGGCTCTAGGCGCAGCCAGCGGCGCGGTTGCGGGCCTAGTCTCTATTACGCCCGCTGCCGGATTTGTTAGCCCCATATCCGCAATGTTTATCGGCGCCGTCGGTGGGATGCTCTGCTACAAAGCGTGTAATCTAAAAGCCAGTTTCGGATACGATGATTCGTTAGATGTTGTCGGCGTCCATGGTATTGGTGGAACCTGGGGAGCTCTCGCCACCGGATTGTTTGCTTCCAAGGCGATCAATCCTGCTGGCAATGACGGTCTTTTCTATGGCAACCCAGCGCAGCTTGGAGTGCAAGCAGTTAGCGTTGTAGCGACGATTGTGTTCGCATTGGGGGTTACCTTCATCATTTTGTCGATCTTAAAGGCAACTATGGGGCTAAGAGTGTCCGAAGAAGAAGAACGCATGGGATTGGATTTGACTCAGCACAACGAGCGAGGCTACGCATGATGCTAATGTTGTATTAAGGCTAGCTGCACCTAGGAGAATATGATAACAAGGTTGACGATTTTGAATGTGCGCAAAGAAAGAAGAGGAGTAACTAGATGAGTGTGAAAGACGCCTTAGAGACGGCCAAGAAAAATAAAGCGGAGATCGTGGATTTCAAGTTTATCGACGTACCGGGGTTATGGCAGCATTTTTCGATTCCGGCATCGCAGTTAAGCGCCGGAGTGTTCGAAGACGGGCTAGGGTTTGACGGATCGAGCATCCGGGGATTTCAGAGCATCAATGAATCCGACATGATCCTGCTTCCGGATCCTGATACCGCTATGATGGACCCGTTCACTGAACACTCCACCATCAGCTTTGTCTGTAACGTTCTCGACGCCATCACCCGCGAGCCCTACAGTCGAGATCCGCGCTTTATCACGCAAAAAGCTGAGAAGTATTTGAAGTCCAGCGGCATCGCCGACATCAGCTACTGGGGTCCCGAGATCGAGTTTTTCATCTTCGACAGCATTAGATTTGACCAGAACCACCACGAAGGCTATTACCACATCGATTCCGAAGAAGGGTTCTGGAACGCTGGCAAAGAAGGGCCCAACCTCGGCAACAAGATTCGGTACAAAGAAGGATACTTCCCAGTTCCGCCCAGTGACCAATACCAGGATCTGCGTTCCGAAATGGTATTAAACCTGCAAAAATGCGGCATCACCGTCGAAGTTCATCACCACGAGGTCGCCACCGCCGGGCAGACCGAAATCGACATGAGATACGACACCATGACCAAGATGGCCGACAACGTCTTGCTGTATAAGTATGTGGTCAAGAACACCGCAAGAAAGCGCGGCAAAGTAGTCACGGTTATGCCCAAGCCGCTGTTCCAAGACAACGGTTCCGGCATGCACTGCCATCAGAGTCTATGGAAAGCCGGCAAGAACATTTTCTACGACAAGAAGGGCTACGGACTGATCAGCGACACCGCCCGATATTATATCGGCGGCCTAATCAAACACGCTCACGCACTGTGCGCATTTATCGCCCCCACCACTAACTCTTACAGAAGACTGGTGCCCGGCTACGAAGCCCCGATTAATCTAGTGTACTCAGCCCGCAACCGCAGTGCCTGCGTGCGTATCCCGATGTATTCCAGCAGCGAGAAGGCCAAAAGGCTGGAGTTTAGAACCCCCGACCCCAGCTGCAACCCATACTTTGCATTTCCGGCCATGCTGATGGCCGGGCTCGACGGTATACGCAATAAAATCGAGCCACCCAAGCCCATCGACAAAAATCTTTACGAGCTTGAACCCGAGGAAGCGGCCAAGGTCAAATCGATGCCGGGTTCCTTGGACCAGGCGCTTGATGCCTTGGAGAAGGATCATGAGTTCTTGCTCAGGGGCGATGTGTTTACCAAGGACGTGATCGAGACCTGGTTGGAGTTCAAACGCAAGCATGAAGTCGATGCCATCCGGCTAAGACCCCATCCTTGGGAGTTTGCTCTGTACTTTGATATCTAAAAAATGGCGAACGTAATCGCTAATAATTCCAGAGCGATCACGCCCCAGCCAATGTTTAGCAGGGGGAGAAAATGAAAAAAATCGAGGCAATCATAAAGCCTTTTAAATTGGATGAAGTGAAACAACGACTGACATCGGCTGGAATTACCGGTATGACGATAACCGAGGTTAAAGGCTTTGGGCGCCAAAAAGGGCACACGGAGCTTTACCGTGGAGCCGAATATACCGTTGATTTTCTCCCCAAGGTGAAAATAGAAATTCTCGCTGCAGACGAGATGGCGCCAAAGATCGTCGAGGCGATTCTGGAGTCGGCGCAAACCGGAAAAATCGGCGATGGTAAAATTTTCGTGTCGACGGTTGAAGAAGTTATCCGTATTCGGACTAGTGAACGGGGCGAAGAAGCGATAAGTTAGTTTTTACTAACCCTTTTCCGCAGTTTGAAAAATAATTACAGGCCGATATATCAGCCAAGTATTTGCAAGCTGATTTTGGTAGCGAACTTTTCCGGGACGACTCGTCCCAGCCTTTGCCGGGCCGTCCCGAGGGCGTTGAAGTGGACTGGAGCTTAGCGCTGTCCAGAATTTTGATAATCTCCGTTGCGACTACTTCCTATTTTTTTTCTTCTCCGGGTTGTTTCCCAGGCTCAAAGCCACCAACTTCGTGGTAAACGACCTTCTTGTCTTCCTCAAATGCTCTTACGGTTGGAACTTGCCCTGGTAAGCCAAGTTTCTTCCATTTACCGGCGACTTTATCATACATTTCTTTGCGGAGCGCCGTCCTCTTCGAAAAAACCGGCAGGTAGCGGTGTTCCTTACAGGCATTGATCAGTGCCTTTGATCCATAGGGACGTTTTTCCGGCGGATTCTGTGTCGGATCGAGCCATGTACTCCAGGTGTTGCGTAGAATATCTACGTCATCGATGGGATTGCATCGGCTACTCATAGCCCAAATCACCTGGTCCATGTCGGTCGGGTCGATATCCTCGTCAACGGCGATAATCCACTTCGTGTAATAAGCACCGCCGGGCACTTGCGCCGCCAGAGCCAAGGCTTGTGCGGCATGGCCGGCATAACGCTGCTCGAGGCTAATCACCGTCATACCGAAACCGCCCGCACCCGCCGGGTGGGCGTAAACTCCTTGGACCCCAGGCACGCCTAGCTTATCCAGATCGTCCCATATACGTGCCGACCGAATAATGGCAAAAAAGCCGCTCTGCTCGTTGGATGGGTAATCAGCCATCAAGGCATTGGTTAAGATGGGGTTGTTGCGGTAGTGCACAGCGGTAATTTCCACTAACGGGCAACCAGCTTCGGGTCGGCCGTAATAACCTGGAAACTCACCAAATGGACCCTCGCTCTTGACCGAATTCGGCTTGATAGTGCCTTCGATCATGAACTCCGCATTAGCAGGCAGCAAAAGATCGGTCGTTTTCCCTTTGACCACAGGAATCGGCTCGCCCTTAATTCCACCCAAAAACTCATATTCTGAAACATTCTTAGGAAAAGTCTGTGAACCGACAACCATAAACAGCGGGTCGATACCCCACGCCGCAGCGACTTCAACCGGTTTTCCCAACTGCCACGAGCGCGTGATGTGCAGGCGGGCATCCTTGCCGGGTGAGAGGTAAAGCCCGGCCTCTTTTTTACCTTGAAGCATCATGCGGTACGTGCCTACATTAAGGTATCCGGTATCGGGATCGCGAGTGATGACGCAGTCCGCCGTTCCTGCATAACGACCACCATCCAAGGGCCAATGTTTGGGAATTGGCAGTTGAGTCAAATCGATTTTATCCCCCGTGAGGGTGTTCTGGTAAAAACCCGCTTCTGACTGTGAAACCTCGCGAGCGGGCGTGCGATGTTTCAGCTTGTCTTTGACACGACGAATCAGTTCCACGGTCGGCGTCTCAGGAGCCTCTTCCATAGTGAGAGCGATCCGCGGCAAACTTGGACCCAGAATGTTCCATAACGAACGGGCCTTGAACGGACTACTCTCATATCCTTTGATGTTGTCGAAAATGATTGCCGGGGAAGGCTTTTGTTTCGCGACCAGATATCCGATGGCGCTCATCTCTTCTTCACAACTGACAGAATCTTTGACACGCAGCAGATCTCCCATCTCTTCCACGCGCTGGAGCCACTCACGCAGATCCTGAATCGGTTTCTTACCTGCGGATTCGCTCGTTTTCTCTTCTCGCTTAGCCATCGGTATACCTCCCATTCTTTCCTGTAGTTAAACGCTACGGCTTTTACAGCCGGCCTCCCTTTGGCAAAAGGGATTTAAAATAAGCAAAACCATCGTACGCACGATAGGTCATATTTTCTTTCATAAAGTCGATATCCTGCTGCGGCATAATTGCGGGTTTGCCGACGCAGCTCGCAACAAACTGCATGTATGCGGTGCGTTCCAAGTAGATTGCGTGAACTGTAGCATATTCCAAGCTGTCACCGCACACAATAACACCGTGGCCCTTGAGCAACATCGCCATCCGGTCACCTAAGGTTTGGCATACCTCTTTACCGTCTTGAATCGTGTAAATTAGCCGCGGGCTCGGAAAGATAGGCGTCTCTGGGGCGAAAACGGCCGCTTGGTTGTAGATTGGCAATATCGGCGTGCCCGCGACTGAAAATGCCGTGGCCAGCGACTGATGTGTGTGGACAACCGAGTTAACATTCGAACGAGCGGCATAGATAGCAGCGTGGATCATCGTTTCACGAGGCGGGTTTTTTAGCTTTGTTATTGCACGCTTATTGCTTGGTTTGGCATAATTCTCCTCGCAAACCTCCATGTATTGATCGATATCCACCAGAATAATATCTTTGCTCGAAATTGTGCCGAGCGGTGCCAACACTGGCTTGATGAAAAACTTTCGTGTACCCGGAATGCGCGCGCTGACGTGACCATGATAGTCAGCTAAACCCTGATGAAACATGATGCGGTTCCCTAACGCGACTTTTTTCTTCAGCTCCTCGAGGTCTTTCTTGTTGCTCTTTGCCATGACTCCCCTTTCTTTTACTAGCCTAGTTCTATGCTATCCCTTACCCTCGCTGTTTTGCTCACCCAAAAAGCGCAACAAAAGTTCCGTAGCATCGTCGTGCGGTATTTTCAATCGCTGCTCGGTCCATATGAGCATCCAAAAGAGCCTGGAGGTTGTCAAGTTGGGCGTGCGGAAAGCTGCCGGAAAGATAGCGACCGGACCGTGCCAAACGAATCGGCCGAGCTTTAAATTATTCTGCCGAGCCGGTGGTCGTTACTCTTTTAGACATCTTGAGACTGATCCACGTGCTTAGGCCGTGGACTTTCAAAGAACCAAGCACTGAGTAAATTGTTGATTTAGCACGGTAGCCGAACCATCAAAAGTACTCGAATCTGAGATACTTTCACCCCTGTCGCAAAGGATTCTAGAGGTCTGGCGCGCGCCAAATGTTAATGCCATGTTTCAAAAACTTGCTGAAATTACAGTAACTTACAAAATCCGCTGCAGCCGATCTATGCACCTGCCCTATTTTTATTACTGACTTTATATGGTAGAGAACTACGACTAACGTGGCTAAGGATTTGTACGATGCGCATGATACTGCCCCCATTGAAAGACCGTCGAGTTGTAGACCGATTCCTTTCATCGTTCTTTTGTGAGTATAAGCCACTGCATTTCAAGAAAGCGATATCGATTGTTTGCCGTTTTTATCATCTTAAAAATCCACAAATAGAATGGTTTGAGTATCTGGACTGGGGTAAGACAGCAGGAAAAACGTATGAAAATGGACAGATTTATTTGGTCCATCCGGAGAACTGGAAGCGCGGTCGAAAATATTACTCGGAGCGACGTTGGATTAATACGGTTTATCATGAGATGGGACATTATGTCCTTTGGGCAGATGCAGAATCGAAGGCCGATAAGTTCGCCTTTCGGATGGTGCGCGGCTTGAATCAGCAGAAATGAAAGTCATTTCATCCCATCGGAGAATCAGAATTTCTGCACCCGATACTGATAATGGACTATAAAGACACACTTAATTTACCCAAAACTAGTTTCCCAATGCGTGGGAACCTGCCGCAGAATGAGCCGAAGCTTGTCGAGAAATGGGAAAAGGATCAAGTCTACTTCCAGTTGCTCGATGCGAATAAGGGACAACCGCAGTTCATTCTTCACGACGGGCCGCCTTATGCAAATGGCAATATTCATATCGGCCACGCTTTGAACAAGGTTCTCAAGGATATCATCGTCAAGTACTGGGCCATGACCGGACTTTCATCGCCTTATGTTCCAGGGTGGGACTGTCATGGCTTGCCCATCGAACTTCAAGTTGAAAAAAATATCGGCAGAGCGAAAAAACAGGCTATGAACAAGGCTGACGTACGCCGCTTGTGCAAAGAGTACGCGGAGAAATACATCTCGATCCAGCGGGAAGAATTCAAACGCCTAGGGATTCTCGGTGATTGGGAAAGGCCTTATCGCACGCTTGATCCTTCCTATGAGGCACAGGAAATTCGGGAGTTGGGTAAGTTTGTCGCGTCCGGCACTCTGTTTCGCAAAAAGAAACCGGTTTACTGGTGCGCTTCCTGTGTCACCGCTCTGGCTGAATCCGAGGTTGAGTACGAAGAGCATGTTTCGCAATCGCTCTATGTAAAGTTCCCCGTCAAAGATCCTCGGGAGAAGTTCCCTGCCGACACGCTCGGGACGTACTTCGTCATCTGGACAACCACCCCATGGACCTTACCTGCTAACCAAGCGATCGCTGTCCATCCAAAATTTGTCTATCGGCGTGTCAAAACTCCTCAGGGCGAACTTATATTCGGCCAAGAGCTAATTTCCAATGTAATAAAAGATTTGGGTCTCGAGCCGGACAATTATGAGATTCGCGCCGGTGCTTGGACCGGCGCAGAGCTAGAGGGAATCATTTGCCGGCATCCATGGCTGGAGCGCGACTCAAAAGTCATCCTTGGTGATTTTGTCACCAAGGACCAAGGGACGGGGTGTGTCCATATTGCACCGGGTCATGGGCAGGAAGATTATGAGCTTGGAATGCGTTATGGCCTCGAGGTCATGGCGCCGGTTGATGCCGAGGGAAGATTCACCGCTGAGGCCGGTGACCTGAAAGGCGACTCTGTATTCAAAGTCGATCCGAAAATTATTCAAAAATTAGCAGATCGTGGAACACTCCTTAAACAGAAAGCCCTGGCGCACAGTTATCCTCATTGCTGGCGGTGCAAAAAACCGGTTATTTTCCGTGCCACAGAGCAGTGGTTTATTTCAATGGAAAAAAACCGGTTAAGGGAAGCAGCCTTAAACGCGGTCGAGCAAGTGCGCTGGGTGCCTCCCTGGGGCAAAGATCGCATTCGCGGTATGCTTGAAAGCAGACCGGACTGGTGTATTTCACGACAGAGGTCGTGGGGAGTTCCCATTCCGGCTGTTTACTGCAGAAACTGCAATGATGCAATCCTCACCCAAGAATTCTGTGAACATATTGCCGGCATCTTTGAAAAAGAGGGATCTGATGCCTGGTTTACCCGGCCGATTGCTGAACTCGTGCCGCCAAGTCTTACGTGTGCAGGCTGCGGAGGAAAAGATTTCTTTAGGGAAGAAGATATCTTGGACGTCTGGTTCGATTCGGGAGTTAGCCATGCAGCCGTGGTCGAGATCGACCCCCGGTTAGGCGGTCGCGCTGATCTCTATCTGGAGGGCAGCGACCAGCACCGCGGTTGGTTTCATACCGCCTTGCTCACGTCTGTAGCTACCCGAGGTCGAGCGCCGTATGAAAGTGTGCTTACCCACGGTTTTACCCTGGACGGCAAGGGAAGGAAAATGTCCAAGTCGATGGGCAATGTCATTGCGCCCCAGGAAATCACGAAAAAATTTGGCGCCGAAATTCTACGGCTGTGGGTTTCGGCGGAAGATTACCGGGAAGACGTGCGCATCTCGGACGAAATTCTCAATCGCCTAGTGGAGGCTTACCGGCGGTTGAGAAATACCGCGCGATTTCTCATCAGTAACCTTTACGATTTCAATCCGACGGAGGATGCCGTGTCACCGCGGGAATTCGACGAGCTTGACCGGTGGATTCTTCATCGCACCGAGACCCTTTTAAGCCGCTGCCGCGAAGCCTACGAAAAGTACGAATTTCATGTTGTCTATCATAGCCTCAATAACTTCTGCAGCGTTGATTTGAGCGCGCAATACCTCGACATTGTCAAAGACCGTCTCTATTGTGCAGGAGCAAAATCCACGCAACGGCGAGCTGCTCAGACGACAATGCACAGAATTTTGGACGTACTCGTTCATCTCATGGCGCCGGTTTTGTCGTTCACCGCGGAAGAAATTTGGACGTATGTGCCGGACAAAGAGCGCCAGCCTGATAGTGTTTTTTTATCCAAGATTCCTCAACCTCATGCCGCTTCGTTGAACCGGGAGCTGGCTGACAAATGGGACCGTATCTTTCAGGAGCGCGGCGAGGTACTCAAGGCTCTGGAAGAGGCGCGGAGCAAAGGCATTATTGGTCATTCGCTCGATGCCAAGATCGTTTTAGTCAGCCAAAATGGCGCACCCAATTCTCTCCTTAGAGATCTGATCAAGTTTGACAAAGGCAGAACCCAGGATGTTTTGATCGTATCACAAGCCGAAATCTCCAATTCGAGTACGTCAGACAATACGGATTTGTCCTCGTATACTGCCGAGTTATTAAATTGCCAAATCACGGTTTCCAAGGCCGAAGGTGTCAAGTGCGAGCGTTGCTGGAAATACGACACTGAGGTCGGTAAAGATTCGGCTCATCCGACGCTCTGTTCCCGTTGTGCCGCAGTGCTAAAATCAGGAGCCGCGGTTTGACAGCGAAATCTAGGTTCGTCGGCACTTGGCTCGGCTTTATCGTTATCGCGGACCAGCTGACCAAGTTCATCGTCGACCGGACAATGCCGTTACACCATTCTATTCCGATGATCGATAACTTATTCAGTCTCACCTATATCCGCAATACGGGTGCTGCCTTCGGGATTTTTGCTGGTAGTCATGCGGCCTTTCGGTTGCCGTTCCTGATTATCGTCTCGCTGGTGGCGATCGGATTCATCTTTATAATGTTGAAACGCCTGCGAGACACCGAGACGGGTCTAATTACGGCTCTGGTCTTTATCCTCGGGGGAGCGATTGGAAACCTCATCGATCGAATCGTTTACGGTGAGGTGATCGATTTCCTGGATGTTTACTGGTCCGGTTACCACTGGCCCGCTTTTAATCTAGCTGACAGTTTTATAACGATCGGTGTGGGCGTTACGATCTATTATCTGGCCACGGCAAAAGGCGAGGATCCGTTCGCTTCTAAGTAAATTCTGTTCTTGTTTGCTGATCTGTATTCGGGCTTTTTATGCGCACGATTGTTTTCTTGTACGGACCGGTCTTGTGCCTCGCAGGACTATCTTTGGCTCGTCGTCTCGTAGTTCCACTAAACAAAACGACTGTTATCCAGCGATCAAGGTGACGATGGTTGCTCCCCAACCTCCGGCTTCGGCCGGCCCGTCGTAAAAAGAAGTGACTGCTGGGTGCTGTTATGGCGCTCCGCTTAATTAACTGCGTTCTTTATTGCGTGTCGCCAAAATTTAGCCGGAACTGGCGATCTTATCGATCGACTTGCCCATCTCTAAATTTCCGAGCAATTCGATAATCGCCTCGTACCTTACGGGTTTGGTTAAGTGCGCATCAAATCCAGCCTCTTTGGTGCGATGACGATCACGTTGTTGTCCCCAGCCGGTCAAGGCGATCAGTACCACGTCCTTTCCCCAATGCTGTTCGCGTATCTTCCGAGCCGCTTCATAGCCGTTCAACGTCGGCATCGCGAGATCGAGCACGACAACGTCTGGACGAGAGCGCGCTGCAACTTCGAAAGCCTCAAGGCCGTCTTGGGCGATTTGGACGTCGTATCCTTCTTGTCGAAGTAGTTGCGCGAGGGTTTCAGCCGACTGTGGAAAGTCATCGGCGACCAAGATACGCCGAACTCTCGGGGCTGTGATTGAACTGTCTCTATCCGGCTCGATGGAGATCTCCTTCTGGGGCGGCTTGTGAAGCACGGGCAGATAGACGACGAACTCGCTCCCCTGATTGATGCCGGGACTATGCGCACGCACATTTCCTCCGTGCATTTCGATGATGCGGTGTACCAAAGTCAAGCCGAGACCGAGACCTCCCTCGGCCCGCGTGAACGAACGATCGGCCTGGTAGAACAAATCAAACAAGCGCGGCAAACTTTCAGGAGCGATGCCAATGCCGGTGTCCTTTACCCGCACCGTTGCATGATCGCTCTGCTGTGCAACGCTTAACTCTATTTGTCCTGCTTTGGGGGAGTACTTCGCCGCATTGTTGATCAAGTTCATGAAAACCTGCGTCAACCGAACGCGGTCGGCATTGACATAAACAGGTACCGGTGGAAGTGAAACGGTAATTTCATGGCCCCGATGATCGATAAAGGGACGGCTCGAATCCACCGCTATCCTTATGATTTCGGCAAGGTCCAGGTGTTCTTTATGAAGACCGAGCTTTTCTTGCGCAATGCGGCTGACGTCGAAAAGATCATCGGTCAGCCGCGTTAGATAGTTTACCTGCTTGTCGATGATGTCCCTGCCCCAACGGTGTTCGGCTTCCGAAAATTCCGAGGATTGAGCTAAGCTGACGACATTTCTTATAAGAGCTAAAGGATTTCTCAATTCGTGGGCCAAAGTCGCCAAAAATTCGTCTTTTCGACGGTCGGCGTCACGCAGCGCCTCCTCGCTTTGCCGCAATGCGGTATTCAGTCTCAGCTTTTCCACAGCCAACCAAGTACGCTCGGCGGCGGCGGCAATTAACGCAACGTCACGCTCGCTCCAATCACGCGGTTCTGCCGTCGAGACAAATAAAGCAGACCGCAACCTGCCGTCGTGTAACAACGGCGCTGCCGCGAATGCTCCGACACCGATACGGCGATAGTTTTTCATGTATTGAGCCGTTCGCTCGTCCCGGGCTGTGTCAAAGACAACGGTGTTCTGACCGGCTTTGCACTCCTTAACAATGTTTGGACCGAGAGCATCCAGCGTATATGTTCCGACCAATGATGGAAGATGAAGGCGGTAATCGCGGTGTATGCTGAAGCGGTTGCTTTCGGGGTCGGTTTCAACAAAGCTGCAGCGTTCCGTTTGCAAATACTCGCCGACCGCCACCGCGACCGCCCAGGTCAATTCATCTGGATCTGATGCCAGGCGAATGCAATCGCTTAGATCGAGTAGAAAAAGCGTGTCTGCTTCAGCCTGTTTACGCTCGGTGATATCCGTATTCATTCCCACCCAACCTCGTGCAGAGCCATTAGCAGCGAGCAGCGGCACGGCCCGAACCCAAGTCCAGCGCCACTGCCCATCGTGCCGGCGAATGCGGTACTGAGCTTCGAGAGGAGTTTTGTTCGCTGTCGCGCTTTCCCAGTGCGCCTGAATTCGCTTGTGATCGTTGGGATGGTAGGCATTGAGCCAACCGGACCCTTGCCGTTGCTCAAAGGTCTGACCGGTAAACGCCCGCCATGAAGCCGAGTCCTCAACGATCTTACCTGCGCCGTCGGCAGTCCAGACGATTTGTGATGATGCTTCGACCAGCGCGCGAAACCGTTCCTCACTCTGGCGCATGGCGTCTTCTGTGCGTCTGTGACGCACACCCAAGGCCACGACAATCCAGATCAACGCGATGGTCAGCAGATGGTTGAAAATAGGTATCCAAGCAGGGATCTCAGTTACGGCTAGTGATAGAGAATAATCGAGAATGGTAAGTGCGGTACAAGCCAGTGCAACAAGAATTTTCTCGCGAACTCCAGGTAACGCGACGATCAGTAGTAAAGCGGCCACATAGAAGGTGGGCATAGCGACGCCCAGAGGTGACCAAAGGTCGGCAACAAATACCCCAACCAGGAGGACCACGATCATGAGCCAGTAGACGGTCGAACCCGAACCGCTAGACAAAAAAGTAGACATTCGGCTTGGCGCCGCCCGCGCGGGCGAAAAGGATCTTGAAATGTCGTCGTGCATAAACCTGCTGCAGTTAATCGGTTTTTTAGCGAAGCTGGTAGTGTAGCAAAGACGCGAGTTATGGAAAAGCGCGCAACGCATCAATTTACAGCCAAACTCAAAAAAGATTCGAGCGAATTACGGCGCAAAAACGCACGCTCCATGAAGAAGCCGTCAAAAGATGAAGTTGTAAGATCGCCTTACGCACGACCAGCTACCGATCCTAGCCTAGTTTTAAGGTGGTCAAATTGTACCTTTGTTAGCGGTTTCTTACCTGACCTGACGAATACTTGACAACCAAGCCGCGTGAGATGATAGATGTCACAAGCACTCTTTAGGGGAGATCGTGATGACGACCAGAAAATATTACCGGGACTTTCGAGAACATTTGAAAGCGCTCGAAGAACGAGGAAAGCTGATACGGATCCGTCGGGAAATCAACAAAGACACTGAACTCATGCCGCTAGTACGCTGGCAGTTCCGCGGCCTAGATGAAGAGCAGCGCAAAGCGTTTTTGTTCGAAAAAGTCGTGGATGCAAAAGGCAAGCGATATTCGATGCCGGTGACGGTAGGAACCTTGGCGGCGACAACCGCAATCTACGCGATCGGGATGATGTGCGAACCCGATGAAATTCACGAGCGCTGGGCGCAAGCGCAACTGCATCCGATTAATCCGATGATCGTCGAATCGGCTCCTGTGCAGGACATGGTATGGCAGGGCAATGATTTATTGAACGGACATGGGCTGGATATGATTCCGGTGCCGATATCAACGCCCGGTTTCGATAACGCGCCCTATCTCACTTCGGCTAATTGGATCACTAAAGATCCGGAAACTGGTATCTATAACATCGGTAACTATCGAAGCCAGATAAAGTCGCCGGACCGCACCGGCGGTTTATTCACTTCCCAGCACATGGGCCAACATTGGCGCAAGTGCAAAGCTATGGGAGTTCCGCTGCAAGCCGCCATCGCCATTGGGGTTACGCCTAACATAGCCTATTCCGCTACCGCGAAGATCCCCTTCGATTTCGACGAATACCGCCTCGCCGGCGGCCTGGCGGGCGAAGCAGTTCCCGTTGTGCCATGCAAGACGATTGACTTACTCGTTCCGGCGACGGCGGAAATAATTATCGAGGGAACAATTCCGACCGATACCATCGAGCCGGAAGGCCCGTTCGGCGAGTATCCTGGCTACATGGGGCACCGGACAATGTCGCCGTATCTGGAAGTTACCTGCATTACGCACCGCAAGGACGCGATCTATACCGCGCTCATGAGCCAGTTCCCGCCTAGCGAGTCGAGCAAGATCAAACATACCGGAACGGAGAAGATCATCTACAAATTTATCCGCCATGATAGCGGGAACTCGGCGGTCATCGATGTCGCTTTGCATGATGAAGTCAGTGGCAGCGGCCAGGCGTATTGCGTGATCAAGATGAAGAACGCCTCGAAGGCCGATGCCTGGCGCGCCTTGAATGCCTCGGCTGGGTTTACAGGAGCCTATGCAAAGATTTGCGTCGCGGTGGATGACGACATCGATATTCATGATCCGGCGATGGTCAACTGGGCAATTTGTTTTAACGTGAGACCCGACGAGGATATCGCAATCGTCAAGGGAAAGTCGCCGGGATTAGATCCATCGTCGCATCCCCCCGGCATGGAAAGCCTGGCAGCGCGCACTGCTTCAACTTCGGCGCTTCTCATCAACGCCGTGCGTCCGTGGCCGTACACACCGGTATCCTTGCCGCGCAAGCAATATATGGAAAAATCCAAAGCGATCTGGGAGGAGTTGGGACTACCAACGCTTAAACCGCGCACGCCGTGGTACGGCTACAGCCTCGGCGCCTGGACGAAGGAGGACGAAGAGGAAGCGGAGATGGCGGTTAAAGGCGATTACTTTGTTACCGGCAAGAAGCAGACGGGACAGCGGAAGAAGTCATAATGGCAGGATGAAGGCGAAAGGGTGAAAATGTCTCCTTCATCGTTTATGATTCCAAAAATCCTGGAATCCAACGCTTGACGGGTTTGGAATTCAACATAAGTCGATCCAACTTAGTCCGGGCAACTTCTTCTCGTCGCCGAGCACTCGGACATGAAATCAAGTCCGGCTACAGTAATCAGCGTTGCGAGGCAGCGACTGAAGCACGGGCGTCAAGACGATTAGAAATAGGATGCAGGACAAAGGTTCTATTCGGTGTGTGGCTGAGGAATTTCATGCAACCTGGATTTTTGTAGGGATGGCTATGACGACAAAATCTTCGAACTCTTTAGCGTAAATCCGCTTGTCCTTTCATTGTAGTGACCTAGGCCCGTACGACCCCACGTAAATGTCTTTCGATCTAACATATGTTCTCGTCGGCGTCGCCCTTCTGTTTGCCGCTTTCGTCAAGGGCGCTTCGGGGATGGGCTTTCCGCTGATCGCCACTCCGATGGTGGCTCTGCTGCTCGATATTCGTATCGCTATCACGATACTTCTGCTGCCCAACATCGTCATGGATGTGGCGCAGGTTTTTCGCGATGGGTTTCCTTTCGCCGTGCTGCGCCGCTTCGGCCGGCTCTTTATCGCAACCGTCATCGGCGTATTTCTGGGCACGGCGCTGCTGATAAAACTGCCGCTCTGGGTGCTGAATTCTTGTCTCGGCGTCATGGTGCTGGTTTTCGTTACTTCCAACTGGCTGCGGTTAGACTTTACGATTGCCCCCCGCTTGGAAAGACAACTATCGCTTCCCGTGGGCTTTATCAGCGGGTTTCTTAACGGCATGACCAATGCTGCCGGACCTGCGCTGGCGATCTATCTCTACAGCCTTAAACTAGAGAAGCGACAATTCATTAAATCGATCGCGACTATTTTTATCATGACCAAGTTGACGCAGTTGGTTGCCGTCTCAAGCTGGAATCTTTTTAACGCGTCCACTTTGCTGCTATCTCTGCAGGTCACACTATTCACGCTAGCTGGCTTTTACGCCGGTCTGAAAACGCAAGACCGGGTGAATCAACAAACGTTCAGCCGTGCCCTATTGATCCTTCTGTTCACGATCGGAGTGACGCTGATTATTCGCGCGCTGACTCAACGCGCTTGATGGGATTTATTTTCATGCAGCTTGCGCCGTTCTGATCACAAGCTCCAGCTTTCGCCGTTGAGCTTTAGTCAAGCTCTTGAACTCGGAACCCGAAACGACACTCAGAGCGCCGGGGCGTAGAGGTTGTCCGGTAGTCTGCGAACGTAGTCGATGGTTTCCTTAAGCGAAATCACGTCGGCATATTTCATAGCCATGTCGAACAGATTGATCTTGTGCGATGCCTGGCCGCGGTCGAACACGCACTCCTCCACTACGGAAATTTTCATATTGTAAGAGAAGGCGTCGATGACGCTGGCGCGTACGCAGCCGCTGGTGGTCGTTCCGGTGACCAACACGCTGTCGGCGTGAACCTCGTTGAGCATGCTCATCAGCGGCGTGCCGAAAAAAGCGCTGGGTTTCTGTTTGCGGACAACGATATCTCCCTCTTGCGGCGCGATCTCGGCAACGATGTCATTGCCCTTGTCCCACGTTTCGTTCATGTCTTCCGTCGACCGACTGTTCTTAGCTTGCCAGCGGCCAAAGGCAACCGCATTGGTTCGGTCATCGTGGCCAGTCGTATAAAAAGTCGGCAGATGTTTCTTGCGCGCTTCGGTGAGTAGTTCGCGAATGTGTTGGACGCCGTCCCAACCTTCCGCACCGCAGCTGTTACGAAAACGTTTGACAGATTCAAGAATTGGTTCGGGCTTGTCACCGACAAAATTGTAATTGACATCGATAACCAGGACAGCCGGTCTTTGTCCAAAGCCGGCCCGTTTACCGTAGCCTGATAGTGCGAAGACCTCTTTGTCTCGGTCAGTTAAACTATCATCCCAAGTCGCCATTAATTACCCTCCTCTGGTTACTTCGAATTAGCAGGCAGATCATAACAAACCATCGACTTTGTCAACAGATTCGGTCTAACCCAACACGCGTTGACGCACAAGCGACGAATACCTTATAAACAGCCAGTTTGATTCTCGTTTCCAGGAGTTACGACGCACGTATGAAAGTCCTTGCCCGTCGGTGGCGATTCATTTTCCTGCTGCTGTTTGTCAACAACTGCTCGTCCGTTGCGGTGTGGACGGACGGCGAAGTTCCGTTTGTGCCAACGCCGGTGGAGGTCGTCGACCGAATGCTCAAAGTGGCGCGGATAAAACCTGGAGATGTCGTCTATGATGTCGGCAGCGGCGACGGCGCGATTATCATTCGTGCGGCAAAAAAGTTCGGGGTCAAAGGTGTCGGACCGATCGGTCATAAAATGAATCTACTGGCAATCCGCTTCCAAGAATGCGACCATTTTCGAGAAAAATCCATGATGGCCCCGCTGAGAAGGGCCAAGTAACCATCAGTACCGGTAATAAGAAAGGCGTTCACCAGATAACGGATAAATCGATTAGCATAGCCTGCTCCCCCTTTCAGCCAAGCTTATTGCCAGCCATAAAATCGTTTAGCGTTTTCTCTTAAGACTCTCGCCTTGGCCTGATCCGAAATGTCCTTGCGCCCGCGAATCGTCGAGACAACATGGGGAAAGATGCCATCCCAATGCGGATAATCGGAGGCGAAAAGAATTTTATTATCGCCGATTCGCTCGATGACGTAGGGGAGCGACTCCTCCTCCGGTTCCATGGCAAAATACCAATTGCCGGTTTTGATGTACTCGCTGGGTTTTTTCTTGCACTGGGGTGCTTCCACCTTCCCCCTCTTCTCCCATTCTTCATCCATTCGTTCCATCCAATAAGGAATCCAACCGACACCGCATTCGAGAAAAGCGATGCGCAGTTTTGGAAACCGTTCCGCGACGCCACCGTACATCAGGCCGGCGAACTGGATAAAGGTCTCAACTGGCCGGCCAATGGTGTGCATGTAAATAAAACTGTCAAAACGGATTTCACCGGCGGGCCCTTCTCGGCGGTTATGCACGCACAGCGGGATGTTGAGCCGCTGGAGCTCTTCATAGATCGGCCAGAAGGTCTGCGAGCCGAGGTGTTCCTTCATTCCCTGAGTGGCTACGGCGATCGCGGATAGGCCAAGTTTCGTAACCGCCCTGTGAGCCTCCTTTACTGCCGCGGCGGGGTCTTGCAGCGGCAACAGTGCAATTCCTTTGAGCCTTGGAGTTTGCCGGCACACTTCCGCGATGAAATCATTGTAGGCACGAGCGTAGGCGACCGCGTAGTCGTGCTCGATTAAACTGTTGACGGCAAAACTGCTGGTGGGAAACAAAACCGAAATTTCGATTCCCTCTTTATCCATGTCCCTGAGCCGGGTCGCAATGTCATTATCTTCGAGGCCGCCGACAAGGCCCCCCATGCCGGTATCCATGCCGTCGGACGGCAAGAGTGAACCGGCGCGCTTGCAATGCGGGTCCGGCAGGTATTTTCGAATGTCGGAATTTTTTTCAACGATATGTCCATCTGCATCGATTGCATTCATGGCTTGTTCTCCTTTACTTACGAGGGGGGATTTATTACCCGCTCTAAAGGTTGAACTTAGTCGTGCTGATAAAAGGTGTCAATCACAAAAAATTTTGCCCTCGTCAAAAACTTGGGCCGAGAGAGATGTTCTGCGACTTATCTTAAATCACCGCGCCAACTCTTCTTGGCAGCATAACGGTCGGGCGATCTCAAATGTCCGTCATTCCCGTGAGCTGATTTGTTTCTCGTGCTAGCTGCCAGTCATGAAAACACGCGTCGGCGACGTGCTTCGGAGGACGGGCTTTTTTGATGCGCCTATCTAACTAATTTTAACGAGAGTAGTTCGACCAGGTGGACTAGTATTCGTTGCTTTGGCGCTGGAGTTTTTGAATACTCTGGCGGTTGCGGTCTATCTCGGCCTGGTTACTTTGAATTTGCTGTTGCTGCTGGTAATTGGTGTTCTCATGACCCTGCAATTGGTCTCCTACCAGCGCACCGGTGCCAAGACCCAAAGCTCCGCCGATCGCGGCGCCCGCGCCTGGGCGGCCAACTGCCGCGCCGATGATCCCTCCCGCCGCGGCCCCGCCCAACGCACCGATCCCCGCACCTTTTTCGCGTGTAGACAAAGACCCGCCGGCGCAGCCGCCTAAAATCATGGTCCCCATTAGAATCAGCATCCCAGTTCTGCCGAAGAGTTTTCCATGCGTATACATTTGACTGATTTCCTTTCGTCACTACAGATTCTTCAGTTGGTGCTCTCAAACGTTTTCTTGCTTTTCCCGCCCTTTTTATGTTTCCCACGAGTTCGCTCGGGAGCACTCGAATCGTTTTGGGCATCAGATTTGTGACGCTCGTCAGCGCGCACCCAGCCGCGATCCGGATCTGCGGACCACTGCGCATTGCCGTTGGTAGTTCCTTTGCTGCCGGCGTGGGGGGAGGCCCGGCCGCTAGGCTCGCTGGAATCTTTTTCTTGTCCAACAACCACCGAGCCTGTTATGCTGGCCAGCAGCATATTTGCGATGGTCAGAACCGATACGTAGCTTGTTCTTTGCATAACGACTCCTTTAAACCTTCTTAGCTTCGATGGTGCTCGTCGCCAAGGCTGTCGTAAGATCGCGGGCTAATAACGGCTGGCCAAGCCGGTTCATATCAATTTTGCCTATATTGTCGTTAAAGCACCGTACGATTGCATTCATTAAAGCTATGACTTCGATATTATGATCTGATGCCATTCAAAATTCTCCTTGATGATTGCCAAGGGTAAACGCAACTCGAGTGCCAGTACTAAAAACCATTCCACTATAGATAGTTAGGTTGACTACTGTGACTTGGAAGAATATTGAGAGCAAGTAAAAAAGTCGTAAGCAGGGAGAAATTACCTCCACTAAACGGCTGCTGCGAAAAGGTCCGGCTAATCCCCCTATGCGACAAAAATTCCTGGTAGGAGAAGTTTACACTTTGGTGTAAAGCGCGAGCTTAGCATTCAAAGTTTTCGGCGTGATGCCGAGCAAGCGGGCAGCTTGGGTTTTGTTACCTTCGCTCGCAAGCAAAGCTTTTTCTATGGCTTGATGCTCGGCTTCTGCTAGAGATATCGGCGCGGAGTCGCATCTTTCTTCGACGATGGCTTTCAAACAGAATTGCTGGAGGTCGCTGGCCGTTAGGATTGGGCCTGGAGCCAGTATCGATAAGCGTTCCATGGCGTTGCGTAACTCGCGCACGTTCCCGGGCCATAGGTGCGCCTGCAGGGCGGGAATCAAGTCAGTTGCCCACGATAAGTCAGGACGCTGATATTTCTTCGCAAAAAATTCCAGAAAATAGCGTGCCAGTAAGGCAATATCCTCTCCACGTTCGCGCAAGGGCGGCAGCTCGAGATGAAAGACACTCAAGCGGTAAAAGAGATCTTGGCGCAGTTTTCCATCTTTGACGGCGCTTGCCGGCAGTCGATTGGTTGCAGCCACTACCCTTACCGACACGGGAATATTGGCATGACCGCCGATTCGTCGCACCTGCTGTTCCTCTAGTACACGAAGAAATTTAGCTTGAACTTCCGCCGCCATCTCGGTGATCTCGTCGAGAAAGAGCGTGCCGCCGTCGGATTGTTCGAAACAGCCCTGGTGTCGCTCAATGGCATTGGTGAAGGCGCCCTTCTCGTGGCCAAAAAGCTCACTCTCCATCAGAGTTGCCGAAATCGCTGCGCAGTTGAGCGGCAAAAACGTAGCTTCGCGCCTCGGTGAAATGTCGTGTAGTGTTTGGGCGACCAGTTCTTTGCCAGTGCCGCTTTCCCCACTTACTAAAACTGCCGCTTCGGTGGCGGCAATCTGTCCGATCTGTTGATAGAGTTGGCGCATCGGTGCGGATTTGCCGATCAGCAAGCCATATGAACCCAGCGGCGACTCCAATCGCCGACGTAATGCGCCCGTCTCGCGTGCCAGCAAAACCTGTTTTAAAGCTTTATCCAATACCGTGCGTAATCGCTGTGGCTCGAGCGGCTTGGGTAAATAGTCATAGGCGCCGAGTTTAATCGCTTGCACGGCTGTGTCGACGGTCGCCTGACCGGTCACAAAAACGATGGCGATCTGCTGCACCCGCTCACCGAGAGCCTCGACGAATTCAAGCCCATTCATGCCGGGCATCATAAGGTCGGTGACGATGGCGTGCGGCAGGTCCCTTTTGCAGCCCTTCAGCGCCGTTTTTCCATCGGCTGCGGCAGAGGCGTTGTAGCCCCAGCTTTCCAGTAGCGCTGTCAGGCCATCACGAGTAGCGGCGTCATCATCGACCACAAGAACAGTGGCGCGCGGGCGAGCCATAATCAACTTGCCTCGATTGGAAGCGTTAAGCGAAACGTCGCACCCGCGCCGTTGTTGTTGCGGTCCTGGTAGGCCAATGAGCCGCCATGTGCCTCGACGATAAGCTGGCTAAGCGGCAGGCCGATACCGCT
>WHTF01000068.1 GCA_009379725.1 Deltaproteobacteria bacterium | reverse complement strand
AGAGACGGACAGGGGCGACCGGCTGCTTTTTCAACGGACGAAAAAAACAGCCGGTCCCCCCGGAAACAATCAAGCTTTCTTTTGCATCGCTGCCAACACCCGATTCGGCGTGAACGGTCCTTCTCTCAGCCTTACGCCGGTTGCATCGAAGATCGCATTGGCAATCGCCGCCGGCACGGGGATGGTCGCCGGCTCGCCGGCGCCCAGCGGCGACATTTCCGGACGGTTGATCAACACGACCTCCAGGTCGGGCATGTCGGTAAAGCGTAGAATCGGATAACTATTCCAATCCAAGCTAGTGACGCCGTTGGCATCGAAGGTGACTTCCTCGAAGAGCGCGCGGCTGACGCCTTGAATGACGTTACCTTCGACCTGATTGGTGACGCCGTCCGGATTGATAATCAGGCCGCAGTCATGGGAGCAGACGATTCGCTTGACGGCGACTTGGCCGGTGGTTTTATTCACTTCAACATCGGCGGCCACGGCGCAGTATGCATTGGCGCGCCGGGTCAGAGCGATGCCGCGGCCCTTGGCGATATTTCCGCTGGCGGCCGGAGCAGGGGACGGGCGTGCCTGCCATTTCATTTTGTCCGCCGCTGCTTGCAAACATTCCGCGCCGCGTTTGTTGCCCGTCAAATGGCGCAGCCTGAACTCCACCGGATCGATCTTTAAATCCGCGGCGATCTCGTCCAGCAGCGATTCGCTGGCAAAGCAGCGCGCGACGTCGCCGGGAGCGCGCAGGTTGCTGGTGCGAAGTGGAATGGGTTCGGGGAAGTGCCAGTTGATATGTTCGGCGACGATCTTTTGATTGGCGATGCTGTATATCTCGCCGGCGCCTTGAGTGCCGTTGGGACCGCCGGGATTGGTCGGCTTGATGCCGACTTGCAGCGATGCCAGCAGGGGAGTGCTTCCGGAAGCCGTCCATGGCTGGCCGTAATCGACGAAATCCCATGCGACAAGCTTGCCGTCGGCGTCGACGGCGGCTTTGACCTCGTCTAATTGCGCCGGTCCTTTAGGCTCCCAACCATGTTCATCCTGACGCGACCATTGCACACGAACCGGCGCGCCGATGGCGCGCGATAACAACGCGGCGTCTTCGGCGCCGTCGTCGGTGCTCATGCGCCCGTAGGAGCCCGAGGCTTCGTGATAAATGACGCGGACATTTCTCTCCGGAATGTTTAACAGCTTGGCGATGGTGCCGCGGGTCCTGAAGGGACCCTGCGGTCCTGACCAGATCGTCGCCCTGTCGCCTTTGACGTCGGCGATGGAGCACGACGGGCCGATCATGCCGTGCATTTGGAACGGCCAGCGGTAACTTGCTTGGTAAGTCTTCTTGGCCGCACTCGTTGCTGCCGCGACATTGCCCTTGTCGACGGCTTTTAGCGTCCGCACGGGTTTAGTGTTTTTCAAGTAGGCGAACAGCTCGTCCGGAGTCCCCGGCATTTTGCTGATCGGTTTGGACCAGGCGACCTTGAGCGCTTGGGCGGCTTTGATGGCTGCCCACTCATTCTCCGCGATGACCCCGACGAATTTGCCCTCGCGCGCGATCATGACAACGCCCGGAATGCCGCGGATCGATTCTCGATCGATGCTGATCGGTTCCGTATTGATCACCGGGGGGCGAACCACACGGCCGTGCAGCATGCCAGGGATTCGCACATCGTGGATATAGTCGTGTTCTCCAGTGACCTTTGCCGGTAGTTCAAAGCGCTTCACCGATTGGCCGACGATTTTGTAATTCTTGGGATCCTTGGCCTTGACCTCCGGCGCCACTTTCATGTTCCAGCCGGTGCCGGTCGCCGTGATCTTGGTGTTGAAGCGTTTGCCGCCGATCAGCTGTCCGTAGGAAATTCTTTTCGAGTCGTCGCCGGCGACGCGCACCACGCCATCGACGACATTCAATTTATCGATCGGCACTCTCAGACTCGCAGAGGCAAGTTTGAGCAACTCCTGGCGTGCGGCCGCTGCAGCCTGCCTGACCTGCGGTCCGGCCCGTTCGATACTTCGGCTACCCACCGTGGAGCCCTGCTCGATGGTTTGCGACGTATCGCCGGAGACCATCTTGATGCGCGCTACGGGTACGTCCAGTTCCTCCGCGACGATCTGTGCCAGGGCAGTTATGGTTCCGGTGCCGATTTCGACCTTGCTGGTGTAGAAGGTCACATTGCCGTCGGCGGTGATGGCGAGCCAGGAATCAAGGGACTTCGGGTCGATGTCGCCGGACGGTAAAGTCGCGAATTGCGCCCGCACGGTTTTTGCCGGAGTAAGAAGGTTGAATCCAACGATCAAGGCGCCGGTGCCTTTGAGGAATTGCCTGCGCGATAATGATTGCATGCTCATGTTTCTTGCTCCTTCGTCAAACCTTCTGACCGGAGGCGCGTTTGACCGCGCGCAGGATGCGGATATGGGTGCCGCAGCGGCAGAGATTGCCGTCCAACGCTTGTTTGATCTGGCTGTCCGTGGGCTTGGGATTTTTGTCGAGCAGCGCTTTCGCGCTCATGATCATGCCGTTGATGCAGTAGCCGCACTGCACCGCTTGTTCATCGACGAAGGCTTGTTGCAGACGGTGCATTTTTTTGGTGGAGCCCAAACCCTCAAGGGTGGTGACGGCGCCATTCTGCGCCGCATTGACCGGGGTGACGCAAGAGCGGATGGCATTGCCGTCGACGATAACGGTGCAAGCGCCGCATTGCGCCAGACCGCAGCCGAATTTGGGACCGTTGAGCTGGAGATCGTTTCTCAGGACATAGAGAAGCGGGGTTGCCGGATCGGTGTCTACCACCCGCCTCTTGCCATTTACGTTCAATGAGAGTCGTGCCATGTGGGCTCCTTTTTATCGCTGCGCTGATTCTCTTACGGCGCATTGCCGGTGCAGTTTCAGCCGGCTTGCAGCAGATGGCCTCTTTTAAATAGCCAAGCCGCCTAAGTCAAGAAACTTTCTCGTCTTTGATTAACATAAGCAGCAGCATGCCGGCGATATAAGTACCGGCGGCGACATAAAATGCCGGCTCAAATCCGTAGCTCTCCATGAGATAGCCGATGATCAGTGTCCAGATCGGCCCGGAAATAAAACCGACGAAGTAGAAAATAGAAAAGGCGGCGTCGGTGGTCTCGGCGCTGGCGAAATCACCGATCATGCTCTGCGTCAGCGATCCCCGCGCCTGGACAAAAGCGCCGTAAAGAATGAGGTTCAAGTAAAGCAGTGGACCCATCGTGGCATGTTGAACGAGCCAGACCGTCATGACCGCGGAGAGCAACAAGGTTGCTTGTGTGATTAGAGTTCGCTTTCCTGAGCGATCTGAAAACCAGGCAATCGCCAAAGGACCGACCAATCCGGCGCCCTGCATCAAAGTTAAAAGCAGTCCGCCGCCCGATGCAGTGACGTCGAATCGCGCCATGAAAAAGGGCACAAGAAATGTCACGTTGACCCCGGTCCCGCGTCCGGCGGCGCCGACCATCAAGACCAGCGACGTAAAAACGATATTGCGGTTTTTCAGGCACTGCAGGTAAGCATCGATGTTCGATTTCATTTTCTTCTTGCCACCGGCCAATTTCTCGGCATCGCCGGTGCGATCGCCGACGAAGAAGAGAGTAAGGCCCATCAATACGCTGGGAATGCCGAAGACGACAAAGGCGGTCTGCCAACCCATATAAAGAAGCGCCAGCGAGGCAAGAGCAGGACCTAGAAACGATCCCAGATTACCCGCTGAATGATGAAAGGTCAGAGCCCAGCCGCGAGCCTTGGGAAAGTAGCGTGACAGTACGCTGGAGCCGAGGGGGTGCTGCGGGCTCGAACCGACGTCGATGGCTACGCGTGCCGTAATGAGCTGAGCGTAACTGGTGACGAAATACTGCAGCATCGCCACAACTCCGACGATCACATTACCTAACCCGAGCAGTGTGGTGCGCCGGAAAAATCCGGCAAAAAAACCATAAATGCCCTGTAGGCCTTGGCCGACGAAGCTTGACAAGGCGGAGAGAAAACCAAGCTGAAGCAAACCGAAACCCAGCTCCGTCATCATCACCGGAAAGAGGACCGACGTGATGCTGTATTGTAAATGGTTCAGCGTATGGCAACTGCTGATCAGACCCAAAGCGAGACGTTTTTGTTGATCGGTAATGTCGACATCTTGCGTGCCGAGAGCCGCTGCGCTGGTTGCCGAGCCGGGCTGGTCGTTCATGATAAATCACCGCCTTTGATCAATAACCGAGGATTGCCTCTTTCTGTACAGGCGGTGGGTGTCTTCTGTCAAATACGGAGGGGGAGACGGGGGAGACAAGGAGACTGGGAGATTGGGAGACGATGACGTAGGGGCGCGATTTATCCCGCCTTCTGTTATTTCCGCGCCGGCTTCGGCGTGGTCGCCGGCGTGTAAGGGGGAATGAAGAAGCTAATCATTAAACCGAAAAGCATGAGAATGAAGGCGGCGCCGAACGCATACCAGATCGCGTCTCCCAAAGTCGCAATCAGTTGCGGCAAAAGTTCGGCGGGGATCTGAGCGCGGGTGCTCGGTTCCAGAAGGTTCTGCGGGTTCGCAAGCTTGTGCCACATATCGGCCGGGACTGTGGTGTTCGTGGACTGGATCTGATTCAGACCTTGCTGCATGCGATTGAGCAGCACCGTCCCCATCAAGCTTACGGCAAAGGCGCCGCCGAAGGTGCGAAACAACATGATCGTTGAAGTGGCGACACCGATGCGATTGGAAGGGGACCCCGTCTGCGCCGCGACCAGGGTGGTTAGATTCGCCAAACCCATGCCCACGCCGATAGCGACGGCGCTGACTATGACTGCGATGATTCCCGCGCTCACGTGCGGTGCGACAAATATTCCATAGCCGAGGACCAGCAAAGCCATGCCCGCAGCGGCAACGACACGATATCCATTGCGATTGATCCACCGGCCGGCCAGCAAGCTCCCGGCTGTCCAGCCGAGACTCAGGAACACCAGCACCAGTCCTGCTTGCGATGCGGCGGTGCCGAGGACGCCCTGGAGGTACAGCGGCAGATAACTGATCGCGCCAAAAACGCCCATGGAGCAAAGTGTCGCAACGGCGGCGGAGGATCTGAAGAGACCGATGTGGAATAGATCGACCGGCATGATCGGCTCTTCGGCGCGGCGCTCGATGACAACGAAAGCCGCCAGAATCAAGAGGCCGAGCCCGATCATGACGAGCGTTTGAGCATTCAAGGGGTGGTGCTCGTGGGCGCTCTGCGCCAGCGCATAGAAAAGCAATAGCAGACCGGCCAGCAAGGTTGTCGCTCCCCATAAGTCCAGTTTTGGAGTGCGCGTCTGCCTCTGTTCCTCCTTCAGCCCGACGATAATGAGAGTGGAGGCGATGGCGATCAGCGGCAGGTTAACGAAAAAGATCCAGCGCCAGTTCCATGCTTCGACGATGATGCCGCCGGCCAGCGGGCCCAAAATCGATGCCACTCCCCAGATGCTGCTGATGATCCCCTGCATCTTCGCGCGCATCTCCGGCGCATAGAGAATGCCCACCACGATGAACGACAACGAATAAATAGCGCCGCCGCCGACGCCTTGAACGGCGCGAAACAAGATCATCGCCTCCATACTCTGCGCCGCGCCGCACAAAATTGTTCCCAGCAGGAAGATGCCGATGCCGATAAGCATGAGCTTGCGGCGGCTGAAAAGGTCGGCGAGTTTGCCGAAAATGGGAGTCGCCAGCGCCGACGTGAGCATATAGATGGAGAACACCCAGCTATACAATTCGAGACCGCCGAGTTGAGCGACGATCGTCGGCATTGACGTGGCGACGATCGTCGCGTCGATGGCGAACAGGAAGATCACCAGCATTACCCCGGTGACCGCCATGTTGCGCTTGGAACCGACGCCTCGGGAAAAGCTTTCAGGGGTGTTCACGTTGTCTCGATAGGTGGGTTTTAGTAAATCTTCGTGCGATTTTCAGATTGTATGGTTGAACGAGTTGACGAGGATAGTCAAGTAAGCGTTTGCTGGCGCAAGCTGGCCCCGTCGAAGCTCCGGACGAACGCCCCGATTCTTTTTCAGCCAGACTAGCCGCCTGCACAGCCGGGTCGTATCTTTGTCAATCTTCTACAACAAGCTTGTAGACAAAACCTAATTCGCTTCTTGATTCGGCAAGATAAAATGCGCAGAGTTTCTCTTGTAAGTGGATCTTCAAGCCAAAATTAGGGAGTTTCTCATCAAACACCGGATGCTGCCTCATGGTAGGGGCATCCTGGTGGCGGTTTCCGGTGGGCCGGATTCGGTGGCGATGCTTTACCTGCTACATGATTTGCGTGAGGAACTTGAGCTCAATCTGGAAGTCGCGCATCTACAGCATGGGATTCGTGGCGAGGAGGCAAAGAAGGATGCGCGGTTTGTCGCCGGACTGGCGGACCGGTTGGGGTTGCCTTGCCATTTAAAGGAACTGGATCTGCCACAATTGAAGCAGAAAGCAGGCAAGGGCAACTTGGAAGAGATGGGCCGGTTGGAAAGGTATCGTTACTTTGCCGCAACGGCTCATCGACGTCAACTTGACGCGGTGGCGACGGCCCATACCGTCAATGATCAAGCCGAGACGATGGTCATGCGGCTATTTCGCGGCTCCGGCCGAAAGGGATTGGGCGGCATGGAGCCGGTGCGCCAGTTGGATGATACGCCCGACAACAGCTTCGCAAATGTGCTGCTGATCCGGCCATTTCTTAGTGTCACCCGGGAAGAGGTGATGGAATTTTTGGACGAGCGAAATATTCCTTATCGCGTCGATAGCACTAATTCGGACTTGTTCTACTTGCGCAATTGGATTCGTTTAAAGCTTATGCCCCAAGTAAGTGAGAAGTTCGGCGCTGAATTGCCGGCACGCTTGAGCGACCAGGCAGAAGTCCTGCGCGACGAGGAAAGTTATTTGACCGATCTCAGCCGGCACCATCTGGAGAGAATAAGCAAGGGAGGCGATTTGAACCGAATGCTTTTGCTCGATCTGAGCAAGGCACTACAAAGACGCGTCATTCGGCTTTGGATCGAACACAGACGCGGTCACTTACGAGGAATCGATTTCGATCATGCCGAAGCGGCGCTCACATTGATCGCTGCCGGTCCGCCTCACGGTCGTCTCGCTCTTCCAGGAGGTTGGGAGTTGGCACGGGAATACGATACCGTTAAACTCCAAAGAGTTGCACGGAATGTCAAACCGCGTTGTTATAGTTATCCTTTGCAAGCCGGAAGCAATTTGAACATCGTCGAGGCCGGCATGACGATCGCAAGTGAGCTGGTTCGCGCGGTGCCGGCAAAATTGCCGGAGAACTTGATGGAAGTAGCACTTGATGCCGATTTAATAACGGAAAATCTGCTCGTGCGAAATTTTCGTCATGGCGATCGATTCCAACCTCTGGGCATGGCTGGACATAAAAAAGTGAAAGATTTATTTATTGAACAGAAGCTGCCCTTGCGCTTGCGGGCCGCAACTCCGCTATTGGCCATGGGCGACGAGATACTTTGGATTCCAGGGCATGGACGAAGTGAAGTTGCCAAGATGGGTCCGACCGCGACCATCGTTTTGCGTTTGAAGGCCGCGTGGTCCGATTAAGTCGCGAATATCTATATTGATCTAACTGCTTGCGTATGTTAGTCTTTTCTGGTTGTTGAAATCTGGAGGGTTCGGTTGAGTCAATCATCTAAACATATCGCCCTTTGGCTGGTTTTACTGCTTGTTCTTCTAGGCATTTTTAGTGTCTTTAGCAAGCAGGCCGGCCGTGACCCTGAAATCATTTTTAGCGAGTTTATGGCCGCCGTAGACCGGGGAGAAGTGCAAGAAGTCGTCATCCAAGGTGACAATATTCAGGGCAAATTTAAAAACGGTGAGCGTTTCCGCACTTATGCGCCTGACGATCCTGAGTTGGTAAAAAGTCTGCGTGAAAAGAAAGTGAAAATCGCCGCTAAGCCGGAGGACGATTCGCCCTGGTATTACGTGCTTCTCATCAATTGGTTTCCGATGCTGCTGCTCATTGGTGTATGGATATTTTTCATGCGCCAGATGCAGGTTGGGGGCGGCAAGGCGATGTCTTTCGGCAAGAGCCGGGCGAAGCTACTAACTGAAAATCAACACCGCATCACGTTTTCCGATGTGGCAGGCGTGGAAGAGGCCAAGGACGATCTCCAGGAAATCATCTCTTTCCTCAAAGATCCGAAGAAATTTACTCGATTGGGCGGCCGCATTCCCAAGGGGTGTTTGCTTGTCGGGCCACCGGGAACGGGCAAGACGCTGCTTGCACGCGCTATTGCCGGCGAAGCCGGCGTGCCATTTTTCAGCATAAGCGGCTCGGACTTCGTCGAGATGTTCGTGGGCGTGGGCGCGTCTCGAGTACGCGATCTTTTCGTGCAAGGTAAAAAAAATGCGCCTTGCATCATTTTCATCGACGAAATCGACGCGGTGGGACGGCATCGAGGCGCGGGCCTGGGTGGCGGCCATGATGAACGCGAGCAGACACTCAATCAGCTCCTGGTGGAAATGGACGGGTTCGAGGCCAACGAAGGCGTTATTCTCATTGCCGCAACGAATCGGCCCGATGTTCTTGACCCGGCGCTGCTTCGCCCGGGACGGTTCGATCGCAGAGTCGTCGTCCCGAGACCCGACGTGAAAGGTCGCGAAGGCATTTTGCAAGTGCACACTCGCAAAGTCCCAGTGGGGACGGATGTCGATATTGCCGTACTGGCGCGGGCTACGCCGGGTTTCGCCGGCGCCGACCTGGAAAATCTCGTCAATGAAGCCGCACTCCTGGCCGCGCGCAATAATAAAGACAAAGTCGATATGCGTGATTTTGAGCTGGCTAAAGACAAAGTAATGATGGGCGCCGAGCGGCGCAGCATGATCATTAGCGATGAAGAAAAGCGTAATACCGCTTTTCATGAAGCAGGGCACGCCTTGGTCGCTAAATTGCTGCCGGGCGCGGATCCGATTCACAAAGTGACGATCATCCCGCGCGGCATGGCTCTGGGTTTGACCCAACAACTGCCGATCGATGAGAAGCACACTTATCCCAAGGAATATCTCTTGAATAATCTGGTCATCTTGTTCGGCGGGCGTGTGGCGGAGGAGCTGGTGCTCAATCATATGACCACCGGCGCCGGCAATGACATTGAAAAGGCGACCGAGTTGGCGCACCGGATGGTCTGCGAGTGGGGTATGAGCGAAAAACTGGGTCCCATGACATTCGGAAAGAAGGAAGAAGAAATTTTTCTCGGTCGTGATTTCACCCAGACGGCGGATTACTCCGAGAGCACGGCTATCGAAATCGACAGCGAAGTCAGGCGCATCATCCAAGAGAGTTACCTTAAGGCCAAAGATCTTTTAAAAACCAATTTGACGCTACTCCACAAAGTCGCCGAATCGCTTCTTGAAAAAGAAGTTCTGGACGGTTCGGAGATCGACGCCATTGTCAGAGAGTTTAGCGGCAACGGCGGCGACCCGCTGAAATCTAAGAGCGCCGCGGCGGTTGCTTGAGCCGATCTTGAGTTGTTTGCCCGCCGATTTCTTTTTCTTGCCAGAATGATGGTCGTCTCGTGAGGGCAAACTCACGAGACGACCGTATTTCCACTCATGCGTGGTCACATGATTTGAGAAAATTGTCGTTGATCGGAGTGAATAATTTGTGTCCGCGCCCAAGATTGAAGGCTTGAATCCCACCGAAAATTTCACAGTAAGCGCCAGCCAAAACGTTGTCAGGGTTTTAACCACCCGCCATGGGCCAGTCGACATGACTTGCCGTACGGTTCTCATGGGTATTGTCAACGTTACCCCAGATTCGTTCTACGACGGCGGGAAAAGATTCGATAGCGCAAAAGCCGCGGCTGACGGGATCGAGATGATCGCAACGGGGGCGGAAATTTTGGACATCGGCGGCGAGTCGACCCGGCCGGGTGCTCAGCCCGTTGCCGTCGAGGAAGAGCTAAGGCGCGTTCTTCCGGTGATCCGTGACCTGCGCAGAAGCGTCAACACGCCCATCTCTATCGACACCTACAAAGCCGCCGTTGCTCGCGCGGCCTTGGACGCAGGAGCCGATATCGTCAATGATATCAGCGCGCTGAGATTCGATCCCGGGATGGCTGCGCTGGCTGCCGGCGAACAGGTGCCGATCATCCTCATGCACATGCAAGGGATTCCGCGCACGATGCAAGTCGAACCGCATTATGGCAATGTCGTGCGAGAAGTAAGCGACTTTCTGGCGCATCGAATTCACCACGCCACCGAGGCGGGCCTTTCTAAAGAGCAGATTGTCATTGATCCGGGCATCGGTTTCGGTAAAACCCTGCAGCATAATCTTGCGCTGCTTAGAGGTTTGCCGTCGCTCACTTCCATTGGACAACCCGTGCTAGTCGGAGTCTCGCGTAAGGCTTTTATCGGCAAGGTACTGGATGGCGCCGGCCCAGAAGAGCGTCTGGAAGGGAGCCTTGCGGCGGCCGTTGCGGCCGCTTTGGGCGGCGCCAATATCCTTCGAGTCCATGACGTGAAAGAAACGCATCGCGCGCTGCGGATCGCCGACGCGATCCACTTTGAACAGGCGCTAGTGTAGCGGCGGCAATGACGGAAGTTTTGACTCAGCTGCGTTGGCAGGACGGCTTAGACATCGGGATCATTTCTTTCCTGATCTATCGTCTCTTGCAGATGCTGCGCGGCAGCCGCGCCATGCAGATGATCTTCGGCCTGGCGGTGATTATGGTGGCGTATCTTTCATCCCGCGCTTTAGGTTTATTTACGCTTAACTGGATTTTGGATAACTTTTTAGGTTCCATTATTCTTGTTATTATCGTTATATTTCAGAGCGATATTCGGCGCGCTTTGACCCAGGTGGGAACCGCGCCGCTGTTCGGCGCGGAAAGAATGGTGCAGCGCCGTGAAGACATCATCGAGGAAGTCACCGAAGCGATTCGCACCTTGGCTTTCAGGAGGGTCGGAGCCCTGATCGTGCTGGAGCGGGAAGTCGGCCTCAATGAGTACATGGAGATCGGCACGAGGTTGGATGCCCGAGTGAGTCGCGAGCTGCTCGAAAGCGTCTTTTTGCCGGGATCACCGATCCATGACGGCGCGCTTGTCATTCAAAAACGGCGTGTCACTGCGGTGCGTTGTGTGTTGCCGCTTAGCGTGAACCCGAATCTTCGTACTTCAATGGGAACTCGCCACCGCGCAGCCATCGGCGTTACCGAAGAAACCGATGCGGTGGCGATTGTCGTTTCCGAACAAGAAGGTACCATTGCGCTAGTGGTAGGTGGAAATGTCACCGAGAGGGTCGATGCGTCACGGTTGCGCAGCGCTCTTCAGGGTTTAGTTGCGTTATGAAGGAGATGTGGCAGCAAATCGCTTCGACGGCCGGGAGCAATCTGGGTATCGGCGTGCTTTCGTTTGTGATTGCCGTGGGATTGTGGATCGCCGGCCACCGGGATGTTGAGCGAGCTATTGAGGTTCCTATTGAGTTTCGCAACATGCCGGCAGATTTAATGGTTATCGATAACCGTGTGGATTATGTCGTTTTGCGTTTAAGTGGGCCGCGGACCTTGATTTCGACTCTCGACGCCGGGGATTTGAGGCTCTTCCTGGATCTCCATGGAAGCAAATCCGGCTCGTCGAGCTTTCCCTTAGGACCTAGCTTGTTTAGTATTCCGCGCGGGGTGACGATCGCCCGGATCACGCCTCCGGTTATTCATTTGAAATTTGATCCGGTGATGAAACGGATGCTGCCCGTGGCTGTTCGGTTATCCGGGAAGCCTTCGCCTGGTTACAAAATCGAGGAAACGCTGGCCCAGCCTGAATCGGTTTCGGTGCGGGGGCCGGCCGAGGAGGTGCGGCGCTTGACGGCGGTGGAAACATTTCCCATCGACGTTGATGAAAGCCGCAATTCGATTAAGCGCAAGGTGGGACTCTCGACGGACGGGAAATCCTTGACGTTCACGCCTGATCGGGTGGCTGTCGCCGTCACCGTCGTCGAGGAGGAATTCACCAGAGACTTCAATGGGGTTGAAATTTCAGTTCGGGGAGCGAGCGGTGAATTTGCCGTCACTCCAAAAACTGTGCACCTACAACTGACGGGACCGCGGAAAACGATGGAAAACTTGGAGCTGGGAGCGGATCACGTTTACCTGGACCTCAAAGGCTTGCCTCCGGGCGAACATTCAGTGGCGTTAAGTTTAAGCCTTCCGAATGAAATTGAGGTGCTCGAACAAAAGCCGGCGCGATTCAAAGTCAAAATCATCAAATCTCAATCTCGATAGCCTATTCTAGGAGTTAATAGATGTCTCAAGCGCAAGCTAAAAATCACAAGCATCAACGTCGCTTGTTTGGTACGGACGGTGTGCGGGGAATTGCCAATCAGGAGCCCATGACCTCTGAAATGGCTTTGAAGCTGGGGCGGGCCATAGCCAAAGTATTGCATGACCCCATTGCCCAGCCAGCCCAGGGTTCGGGCCGTTCGCGATCGCCGTCGCTCGCAAAAACTCTCGGCGGCGACACCGAGCACCGTTATAAGATCCTCATCGGTAAAGATACGCGGCTCTCAGGCTATATGCTCGAAACCGCGCTGGCTTCCGGCATTTGCTCGATGGGCGCGGACGTTCAACTGGTCGGACCCTTGCCGACGCCGGGAGTGGCTTTTTTGACGCGCACTATGCGAGCGGATGCCGGAGTGGTGATCTCGGCTTCTCACAATCCCTATCAAGATAATGGCATCAAGTTTTTCTCCTTCGATGGATTCAAGCTACCGGATGAAGTTGAAGCTCGCATGGAGGAAATGATCTTTAATGGCGAAACCGACCGGGACCGGCCGACGGCTTCGCAAATCGGCAAGGCCTTTCGCATTTCCGACTCCGTCGGGCGTTACAATGTTTTTGTCAAAAACAGTTTTCCGCGCCACCTGACGCTTGAAGGACTGCGGATCGTAGTCGATTGCGGTCATGGAGCCGCTTACCGCGTCGTTCCCGAGATCTTGTCGGAACTAGGCGCTCAGGTGATTTCCATCGGCGTTCAGCCCGACGGCGAAAATATCAATTCTCGATGCGGCGCTCTGTATCCGGAGACGGCACGCGATGTCTTGCGCCATGAAAACGCTGACTTTGCGGTTTCTTTGGATGGCGACGCGGACCGCGCCATTTTCACCGACGAAACCGGCGAGATTCTCGACGGCGATCAGGTTTTGGCCATGTGCGCCAAGGACATGCAGGAAAAGGGAACACTCAAGGGCAGCACCGTGATCGCCACCGTGATGAGTAATCTCGGCTTGGATCTGGCGCTCAAACCCATGGGTGTGCGTTTAGAACGAACCGAGGTGGGCGATCGTTATGTAGTCGAGCGGATGCTCGAAGGCGGCTACAATCTTGGCGGCGAACAATCCGGCCACATTCTATTCTTGGACCACAATACCACCGGCGATGGTGCCATCACTTGCCTGCAGGTGCTCGCGCTCATGGTGGAAAAAGGCAAACGTTTAAGCGAGCTCAAGCGGGTGATGACACGATTGCCTCAAGTTTTACTTAACATTCGGGTGAAAGAGAGAAAAGATTTTCAGGCGATGCCGAAGGTGAGTCAGGCGATTGCCGCCGTCGAGAAGTCATTGAACGGCCGTGGCCGCACGCTGGTGCGTTATTCCGGAACGGAGATGCTCGCCCGCATCATGTTGGAGGGCGAAGACGAAAATAAAATTCTTGTCCTGGCGCAGGAGATTGCCGATGAAATTCACAAGGAAGTAGGAGCCATGGAATGATCCGTTTAGGGATCAATGTCGATCACATCGCCACCGTGCGCCAGGCGCGGCGGGCGGAAGTGCCGGATCCCGTCGAAGTGGCGTTGTTGGCGGAAAAGGCCGGTGCTGACGGTATCACCGTTCATCTCCGAGAGGACCGGCGCCATATCCAAGAGCGCGACGTGGAGCTCCTGCGCCAGCGCCTGAGAACCAAGCTCAATCTTGAAATGGCGGTAACACCGGCGATGGTCTTATTTGCCGAGAAGCTACGGCCCAACGACGCCTGCTTCGTGCCGGAGAAACGCGAGGAGCTCACGACCGAAGGCGGGCTGGACGTTGCCGCTCATCGGCGGAAGATTCGCGATGCGGTGCGACACTTGCAGGGTGCCGGCATTCGCGTAAGTTTGTTCGTCGACCCCGAGCAGGTGCAGATCGAAGCCAGCTACGAAGCCGGCGCCCACGCCGTAGAAATCCACACCGGCATGTATTGTAACGCTGTGGGGGACGAACGCGACAAGCAGCTGGAGGCGGTCGTCGCGGCGGCTAAGCTCGCGCAGAGTATGGGATTGGAGGTCCACGGCGGCCATGGTCTCAACTACGAAAATGTTTTGCCCGTCGCCGAGATTCCTGCGATAGTTGAGCTCAACATCGGCCATAGTATCGTCGCTCGCGCTGTTATCGTCGGTATCGAGCGGGCTGTCCGCGAGATGAAGGGTCTGCTCAATAAAGCCGTAGGGGCGCAGCATGCTGCGCCCCTACCCGATAAACCATGATCGTAGTCACTGCCGAACAGATGCGCGAAATGGATCGTTTGACGATCCAGAAATTTGGCACTCCGAGTCTTACGTTGATGGAACGCGCCGGGAAAGGAATCGCTCAAGCGATCTTGGGGCGGTTTGCACGGTCCGCAAAGAAAGGTGTTTTGATCGTCGCCGGCAAAGGGAACAACGGCGGCGATGGTTTGGTCGTCGCCCGGCTGCTCAAGCAAAAGCGGGTACCTTGCGAAGTCGCTTTACTCGCAAAACACGACGAGCTTTCCGCCGATGCAGCGCGCAATCTTAAGGCTTATGTGAAGGCTAAAGGTAATCTCATGGAAGTCGACTCCGGCGGTTTAGATGTGTTGCGCGAAAAAATCAACCACATGGGCTTGCTGGTCGATGCCATTCTTGGAACCGGCATGAAGAGCCAGATTCGCGGTCTCTATGCCGAGACAATCAGCCTTATGAACGCATCCGGGCTGCCCATTGTCGCCGTCGACATACCTTCGGGACTCGATGCGGATAAAGGGACGCCGCTGGGCGTATGCATTGAAGCCATGCTGACCGTCGCCCTGGGTTATGCCAAGCTCGGCGAGGTGATGTATCCGGGTTTGAACTTCATTGGCGATCTTGTGGTCGCGGACATCGGTATCGCACCAGGAGCGGTAACCGAGGTTGGCCCGGCAACGGAGATTCTGACCGACAAAGAAGTGGGTCCGATGGTGCCAATCCGCGCGCCGGATTCGCATAAGGGAACCTATGGCCACGTCGTCGTCATGGCCGGCTCGCGCGGCAAGACAGGCGCGGCAATTCTTGCCAGCCGCGCGGCGATGCGCGCGGGAGCAGGGATGGCGACTTTGGCGGCGGCGCGCTCGCTTAATGATATTGTCGCCGGCGCTTTGGTCGAGGTGATGACCGAGCCCTTGCGCGAGAATCCGAACGAAGAAATCGAATCTTTGACAGACGATGAGTGGCGCCGGTTGTTGGAACGCAAGACGGCGATGCTGTTTGGTCCGGGCATAGGCGTCTCCGACTCGACACGGAGCAATCTGCGCTGGTTGATACACAATTTGGATATGCCTTGGGTTATCGATGCCGACGGATTGAATAACCTGGCGTTTGATTTGGATCGTTTGAAAAGCGCTAAAGTAGCGCCGATTCTTACGCCGCATCCGGGTGAAATGGCGCGTCTTATCGATAAGGACACGGCGGCCGTCAATAAAGACCGAATCGGTGTGGCGCGTAGCTTTGCGACGGGGCATCGATGCTACCTGGTCCTTAAGGGTGCGCGAACCGTGATTGCCACGCCAGAAGGTAAAATCTTTATCAATCCAACCGGCAATCCCGGCATGGCTAGCGCCGGCATGGGTGATGTTCTTGCCGGGATATTGACGGCGCTGCTCGGCCAGCGGCTGTCACCGCAGGATGCCATGAAACTCGGCGTTTATTTGCACGGGTTCGTCGGCAATCGAGTTGCCGCGGAAAAGGGCGGAATTGGCATGATCGCTTCCGATCTTATCGACGGCCTGCCGGCGGGGTTGCGAAGTCTGTCTGCGGCCGCTTAGACTCGAAATCTGCCGAAAAATATATTACTTGTGCGTATGGAGCGCGGTTCCTTATGGAGTCTTGGACAGTCATTTCTCGCTCCGCTAAGCAGACGCGAAAGTTGGGATTTAAATTAGGTAAACTGCTCCAGGGTGGTGAAATTATTGGCCTTGTCGGTGAATTGGGATCGGGCAAGACCTGTTTTGTGCGGGGCTCGACGGAAGGGTTGGAGGTCAGCCAAAGAGCGTGGATTCGCAGTCCCACGTTCACACTCGTTAATGAGTATCACGGCCGGTTACCCATCTATCACATCGATCTCTACCGTCTCGAAAGCGCAGCCGAGCTGGAAGAACTAAACCTCCGAGATTATCTTTACTCGAGCGGTGTCAGCCTGATCGAATGGTTCGAGTATTTTCCCGCCGCTGAAGTGGACGATCATCTCGAGATCAGGTTGGCCTACGGCAGCGGGAGCGAGCGTGAGTTGAAGTTTACACCCCACGGTGAGCACTACGAGCAACTTGTGATGAGCTTGAAGCGACAAAATCAAAAAAGATAAAGCGAACGGCAAGAGCTGTTATTTTTCTAAACTTAAACTTTCACCTTTGAGCGGAATTAACGATGACATTACTGGTTCAGAAATATGGCGGAACGTCTGTGGCAACGATTGACCGCATCAAGCTCGTGGCCGAGAAAGTCCGCGGCGCCAAACAGGCTGGGTACGACCTTGTGGTGGTGGTGTCGGCGATGGCTGGCGAAACCAACCGGCTTTTGGCGCTGGCGCATGAAATTTCGGAAATACCCGACGAGCGTGAGAAAGATGTTTTGCTGGCTTCCGGCGAACAGGTTTCCGTCGCGCTATTCAGCCTTGCATTGAAAGAGTTGGGTCAGCCGTCGCGCTCGTTTCTGGGTCATCAAGTAAGAATCGAGACCGACAACGCGTACGGCAAGGCACGCATCCGCAACATCGATTCGACGAAAATTTTGCAATCGTTGCAAGCCGGCGAAGTCGTGGTCGTTGCGGGATTTCAAGGCGTCGACGAAGATGAGAATATCACCACGCTGGGGCGCGGCGGCTCAGATACCAGCGCGGTGGCTCTGGCGGCGTTTCTAAACGCCGGCGCGTGTGAGATCTATACGGATGTCGAAGGAGTCTTTACCACCGATCCGGGAATTTGTGCCGATGCCCGAAAATTGGCGCGGATATCCTATGACGAAATGATCGAGCTCGCCAGCACCGGCGCCAAGGTCTTGGAAATCCGTTCGGTGGAGTTCGCCAAAAACTTTGCGGTTCCAGTGCACGTCCGGTCGACGTTTAGCAATGTTGAAGGGACGTGGCTAGTCAGGGAGGATGAGACCATGGAGGATGTGTTGGTTTCCGGCGTGAGCTATGACAAAAACGAGGTGAAGATTACGCTCCTCCGGGTGCCTGATCGGCCCGGACTTGCGGCTCAAATCTTCGGCCCCATTGCCGATGCCCATATCGTTGTCGACATGATCATCCAGAACGCCAGCGCCGATGGAACGACCGATTTAACTTTCACGGTTTCCAAAGGAGATTATAAAAGAGCCTTATCGATCGTCGAGAAAACGGCCCCGGCGATAGCGGCAAAGGGAGTCAACGTCGATACCGATATTGCCAAGGTCTCCGTTGTCGGTGTGGGTATGCGTACGCATGCCGGCGTGGCGGCAAAAATGTTTCAAGTGTTAGCCGAAGAAGGAGTCAATATAGAAATGATTTCCACCTCGGAAATCAAAATCTCGGTCGTCATCGCGGCCAAATACACCGAATTAGCTGTGCGCGTGTTGCACGACGCGTTCATCGGAAAACAGGGGACTGTATGAAAGACGTCTTGATCTACGACACGACACTGAGGGATGGTTGTCAGGCGGAGGATATTTCATTCACGCTGCAGGACAAGCTCCGTATCGCGGAAAAATTGGCAGAGCTGGGAGTGGATTATATCGAGGGAGGCTATCCCGGGTCGAATCAAAGGGATGCCGACTTCTTCAAGCAGGTCAAAAAACTCAAATTGAAGGACGCCAAGATCGCGTCCTTCGGCACGACCCGTAAGCCCGGCGCGAAAGCGTCGCAGGACTTGAGTCTGAAGCTGTTACTCAGTGCCGCTGCTCCGGTAGTCACCTTGGTGGGCAAAACCTGGGACCTGCACGTGCGCGACGATTTGCGAATCAGCAAGAAGGCGAATCTGGAAGTCATCGCGGATTCGATCGCCTACATGAAGCGCCGTGTCGAAGAAGTGATTTTCGATGCGGAGCATTTTTTTGACGGCTTTCGCTCCAATCCGGAATACGCGTTGGAGTGCTTGCAGGCCGCTCAAGAAGGGGGAGCTGACTGGATTGTCCTGTGCGACACCAACGGCGGCCGCTTACCGAGCGATATTCGCGAAGCCATCGCGAAGGTGAATGCGGCCATGACGACACCGTTGGGAATTCACTGCCATAACGACGGCGAGCTTGCCGTGGCGAACACGATGGCGGCCGTCGAAATGGGCGTAAGTCAGGTCCAGGGAACCATCAATGGATTCGGCGAACGTTGCGGCAATCTCAATCTGATCTCATTGATTCCCAATTTGCAGCTGAAGATGGGCAAGAACTGCATCAAGGCGGCCCAACTGAAGAAACTGCGCGAGGTATCGCACTTCTTCTACGAGTTGGCGAATATCCAGCCTGATAAACGGCAGCCCTATGTGGGAGACAGCGCATTTGCCCACAAAGGCGGGCTTCATGTATCCGGCGTCTTGAAAAATCGCGAGACCTACGAGCACATCGATCCGGATTTCGTCGGCAACAGACAGCGTGTGCTCGTTTCCGACCTGGCGGGCCGGAGCAATGTTATTTATAAAGGCAAAGAGTACGGCATCGACCTGAAGGGCCGTGATGAAGCCATCCACGAGATTTTGCGCCGTACCAAGGAACTGGAGGGTCAGGGCTACGAATTTGAAGCGGCGGAAGCGTCGTTCGAACTGTTGATCCAGCAGGCGCTGGGACGTAAGAAGAAAAATTTTCGGCTTCTCGGTTTTCGCGTGATCGACGAAAAAAGACAGGAAGGCGAGGCGCCGCTGTCCGAAGCGACGATCATGGTGCAAGTCGATGGTGTGATGGAGCACGCCGCCGCCATGGGCAATGGACCGGTGAATGCTCTCGACCAGGCGCTGCGCCGGGCGCTGACGAAGTTTTACCCAAACCTCAAAGAAGTCGAGTTGTTGGATTATAAGGTTCGGGTGCTATCTTCGGGAGAGGGGACCGGAGCGTCGGTGCGGGTGTTAATCGAGTCCGGCGACGGCAAATCCCGTTGGGGAACGGTCGGTGTCTCCCATAATGTGATTGAGGCGAGTTGGCAGGCATTGGTCGATAGCATTGATTACAAACTCTATAAGGACACGCGGCATCGGGCCAATTAACCATGCCGGGATCGATATCGGACTTTGTGATCATCAAAGCAATTATTTCCGAAAAACTTCGGGCTAAATTATGTTTGATGTCGTCAAAGAAGATATCCAGATTGTTTTTGATCGCGATCCTGCAGCCCGCAACGTCTGGGAGATCCTATTTACCTATCCCGGATTTCATGCGCTTTTCTTTTACCGCCTCGCCCATGCGACTTGGATCAATGGCTTCAAAGGGTTAGCTCGATTTGTCAGTAATCTCGGCCGCTTCTTTACCGGTATCGAGATTCATCCGGGAGCTAAAATCGGCCGGCGCTTTTTTGTCGATCATGGCATGGGCGTGGTGATCGGCGAAACCACGGAGATCGGCGACGATGTGACTATTTATCAAGGAGTCACCCTCGGCGGCACCAGTTTAAGAAAAGAAAAGCGCCATCCGACGGTGGAAGACTGGGTGGTTATCGGCGCAGGTGCTACGGTACTCGGACCGGTGACGATCGGTCACAATAGCAGAATTGGTTCGGGGTCGGTTGTGGTCTCCACGGTACCGCCGCATTCCACCGTTGTCGGAATTCCGGGACGGGTCGTCGAAGGCGAAGCCGCGCGACGCGACGCTCACGCGCATATCATCGATCTTGATCATGCGCGTTTGCCCGATCCCATCGCCAAAGCCATCGGCGCACTGGCTGACTACATGCAAAAGCTAGAAAAGCGCGTTGACGAATTAAGCGACCGGCAGGGCGGTCTTGAGGAACAGCGGGCGGAGCAGAGCGAGGTTATCGATAAAGTCAAAGAGCTATTGAAGAATTCTGGAACGTGAACCGGCGATAGACGAGATGTCTGCGCTGTGTAGAGAAATCAATTGCGATGCTGAGAGAAAAGGAAAAAGTAGTCGTGGCCATGAGCGGCGGAGTCGATAGCTCCGTTACGGCGGGCTTGCTGGCGGAGCAAGGCTATGACGTAGAGGGCGTTTCGCTCCGCATGTGGGAGGAAACCCTTGGCCCGCGCGTGTGTTCCGACCATCG
>WHTF01000067.1 GCA_009379725.1 Deltaproteobacteria bacterium | reverse complement strand
CAGTAGTCACGAAGCGCGTCTATGTAAGAAACGGCCGTTTCGATTTGCTGCTCGCGAGCGCGTAAGAGCTGAAATGGACCGAGCTGCATGGCGTTGTATTGTAACTGGGCTTCGTTGACGATCCGCTCTCGCAGCGGAAGAAGGATGTCGCGGTAGTACAACGCGCGGTCTCGTGCCCCCTCCATTCGATCCTGAACAGCGCGAGCCGTGGAGCGAATCCGCACCGCCAGAGCGTAATATTCCTGCTGCGAGCGGCGCAGCTCCGCCACGGCGCGGCCGATCCGGGCCTGACCCTGATCGAACAGAGGAATAGGAAATTCGAGAGTCGGCCCAACTTCCCATGCACCTTCCGTCCTCTCCCCGAGTGGTCCGGCGTGCAATTCCGGCACCAGCGATGTCCATCTATTGAATCCCAACTGATTGCCCGCAAGCATGATCCGCTGCCGTGCATTCAAGAGGTCGACACTCTTCTCGAGTGCAAGCCGTTCGAGATCCTCCGTCTGAACCGGCTGCTCCGGGATCTCGGGTAAGCGCTGATTGGTTTGCCACTGCGTTTGCTTTCCCCATAATCCCATTAGGATATTTAACTCTTCCCGACTTTGGCGGACCGCCACCTCGGCAGATCTCAAAGCCAACTTACTGGTCTCGAACTGTGCCCTTTCCCTGGCAAGGTCGAGATCGGTAATGTTTCCAGCTTCAGAAAGGCGCCGCGCGATTTCAAATGACGCATCCAAAGCTTGAACGATTGTCTGGCGCAGCTCGATCATCTGCTCATTAGATGCATGTAAGTAGAATGCGGTTCGAACTCGCGCCGTGAAATCGAGGACAGAACCCGTTACGCGCATTTTAGCTTCCTCGAACCGCGCGGCGGCCACGCGCTTGCGTAGAGGCAAGTAAAATATGTCCAAAAAGTTCATCACCGCGCTGAGCTCCAGATCGGGTCGACCGCCACCGGAAACCGGGAACAAAACAGCGCCGTCGAAGATCGGATTTCTGAGGAGTCCTGCCTGGACTAAATCGGCCTGAGCGACACCTAGTTCAGAGTAAAGCGCCTGGAGGTCGCGATTGTTCAGGAGGGCGATCTGTAATGTTTCATCGACGGTGAGCTTATTTTGCAGCAAGGACCGAAGTTTCTCCGCGGCTGCCTTATCCAGCTCAGTCCCGTTATTCCAAAAGATCTTGACCGAGCTACGCTTCTCAACCGTGGCTTTAACGTCATCGAAGCCCGCATCGAGCGCCATGGACGCGCATCCGCTCAAGAAGAAGAGCGTAGCAATCAACCCAGCATTTTTCCCCGAGATCATCTATCCATCTCCTTCTCGCAACCAGCAGGTATTCCGTCATTTCAATTTTTCAATCTTGACGATGGTTTTATTTGGAATGTCGATCGTGAAGCGAACCTGGTCGCCGGACTTGAGCCCTTCAAGTAGAGTCGAAGGCTCTACGCGATAGCCCATGGTCATCGGCTCCATGAAACCTTTAATTGCGCCATGATCGACAACTACCTGGCTGCTATTAGGCACCGTTGCAACCACCTTGCCCTCGCCTGTTGCCATCTTCTGCGCGCTGCCTTCCGCCTGATTACCTCCATGCCCCTCATGCCCGCCTTGCCGAGCCGCGGCGGCTTCTAAGATGGGCTGCGGTGACGGTATATCCGCCCGCGTATATGCGAGCGTTTTGGATAGCGGCCGCTCAGGACCCGTCATCGCTTGCAGATTGGCCGGGTGTTGCATGGTGAGCGGCTGCATCTGATATGCCGCGCATCCTGCGAGCGAGAAAGAAAGTATCCCCACGAAAATATCTAGCGATTTCATCTTCTTTTCTCCTTCCAGGTCATATAACTAATCAAGCGGACGCATGAGCCGCGCTTTAGTTACACTGATTAACCGTAGTTCTGCGGGCTTGCTTCCTGCGCGCAGTGGCAACTCAAGCATCGTTGCGATTTCCATCAATTCTTAAGTTTCGTAATTTTTGTGATCACGCTTTTGTTTTTATCAATGGTGAATTGCACTTGATCTCCCGGCTTGAGTCCCTTGAGGAGCGAAGTCGAGCTGACTTTGTACCCCATCGTCATGGCGTCCATGAAGCCCTTGATCTCACCGTGCTCCAGCACCAGTTCTTGTTTTTCTTGGGTAACCGCGATCACTTTGCCCTTTCCTTCGACGAGGGTTTGCGCTATCGCCGGGGCGGGAGCAAAAACGCTTCCAACAGGCTGCATGCTTGAGATCGGTGTTATTCCCGAAATAATTGCAAAGGCTCCGACCAAAACTGCCAGAGCCTGCCGTGAAGTTTGTCGAGTTTTCATGTATATTCTCCTCCTTACTTTTAGTAGAGCGCTTCCGAACTAACCATTGCTGTTAGACGCATTTCATAGGCGTTTATATCTGGATGCTTTTGCTCGTCGTACCCTTTCTTATCCACGCAACGGATAAAGCTGCAGATAAACTCTGTAACTGAAAACCATGGCAGCGAGAAAGCTCAAGCTAATAATCATTTCAGTCCACCCGAGGCCGGAAGCAGTGTTCAAGCCTAACGACGGCACAACCAGCAAGTAGCGCTCAAGCCACATTCCCACCAAAGCGATACCTGCGACAAAACACAGAACCGGTGAACTCTGCTTTGCCCGTTGACTCAAAAGCGCGAGGAATGGAACGCCGAAAGTTAGGGCGATCGCGGTCCACGTAAGCCATGCCCAAGAAGGGTCCTGGAACCTTCGCATAAAAAATCCAACCTCTTCGGGCAGGTTGCCATACCAGGTAACGAGATATTGGGCCCAGAAGAAGTAAGCTGTGAGAAGGCAAAAAGCAAAAACGAGTTTACCCAAATCCCACAGAGCGTTAGCTTGAATTTGCTCTTTAGGTTCCGTGTATTTCCTCGCTAAAACAACGGTGACGGTGATCGCAGTCACGCCAATATAAAAGCTGCTGATAAAGAAATACCCGCCAAAAAGCGTGCTGTACCATTGGCGATCAAGCGCCATGACGAGATCGAAGCCGATCAGAGAAAACACGAGCGCATAAAAAATCACTACAAGGACAGCTAAGGGCGTTAAATTTCGCGCAGAATCATTACCGACGAGTTGCCTCTGGCGACCGGTTTGCACAGTTCTTTGATCGCGATTTTCCGCAAGGCTGCCATCGCTCAAAGTTCGACCGGTTGAATTTAAAAACCGATACGAAAAGACGAGACTTACAGAATAGAGAATTGCGATGCCTAAAAGGTCACGCCCGATGAGAAACAGTGGATTAAACCATGACTGGCGGGCCGGAAATTCCGCTGAATACTTCGGAAGATAGGGGAAGCCTACCAACAACACGGCAAAAAGTACGAACGATATTGGCAAGAAAGATGCCAAACCCATTGCCACTGGCATCACTCGGCGGCCCCAATGCGCTTCGGTGAGATGATAGATGGCAGCAAGCACAGGGCCAGATTGCGCGACCGCCGAGAAGAACAACAAATTAATCAAGAAAGCTTGCCACGCCCTTGCCGGCTCAGCGCCCAAAATCTGCCATATAAATACGCTCGCCCCCAAAACCACGAGCACGAGCAAGACAAGCCCGAAGCGGAAAGATTTCACCGGGAAGCTCCTTGTCGCGCCGGTGCTTTTTTTTCAGCGGCAAGTTTATCCGGCAAAGTGCGGACATAGTTGGTAACGTGCCAGCGTTCTTCCGGAGTGAGAGCTTCGGCGTATCCCGGCATCGGGCCGTGACCGCTCGTCACCATACTGAACATATGACTATCATCAACGCTGCGGAGCAGCTCGGGAGTGAATTTTGGAATGCCGGGAATTTTGCTTTCCATGGGCATCCCGCCTCTACCTTCGTTACCATGGCAAACGGCGCAGTAGATGTTGAATAACTTGTGCCCGGTCTTGACTGACGGTTCGGTTGGTTTGATAGGGTTTATTACCGCGCTTGCCTGCATCTCAGCACCATGCGCGTGATCGTCGCCAGCGCCCGGTCCGTGTCTGTGCTGCTGCATTCCCATCGAACCCGGATTTTTCTGCTTCTCGGTCTTGCCGCTCTCATGCGAATGCTTTTCCTGACCGCGGCCGGCGCCTTCGGCTCCATGTTTGTGCACCGGCGCTGTCTTCTGCTGCTGGCCAGAGGCCTTACTCGTCCCATGGTCATCGCCAGCGCCCCCGGCGTGACTATGGGGCGCTGAGGAATGATTATGCTGCGAATCTTTGGCCGGTGGCTTTGGCGCTGCTTTGGAGCCATGCTCGTGGCCGTCCATTCCTTGATCGCGGGCCTTTTCTTGACCTCCTGGAGATTGGATGGTTTTTCCAGGGCCTGTTCCAGCACTGCCCATCAGGTCGGTCGGAAGTGGCTGGGAATTTTTCTCCTTTGCCGGTGCGACGTTTTTGGAGCCATGATCATGTTTCGCGGCGGCACCATCGTGCTGATGACCGCCCGCATCGCTCGTCCCATGTTGGCCGCCCATTTCTTGAGAACTTTCTTTTGGACCATGATCGTGTTTGGCTGCAGAGCTATCGTGTTGATCGCCAGACGTGCCGGTGGGTCCCTGTTGATGTCCCATTGCTTGATGATCCGTCTCGGATTTCGCAGTCTCGCTGGAGCCTGCTGAGGCGCTGCCCATGATGTCGCTAGGAACTGACCGTTCAGGCGGTAACAACGGCCGCTCCTGCGGCTTGATAGACGGTTGATCGGCCATATCCGACGTCCATGGTGTTTTCGCCACGTAAGTCAGACCCGCCCCTGCTATGAATGACATTGATGCTACCAATACCAGGACACTAAAACCTTTCATCGCGTACCTCCTCGGCTCCTGCCGTGGACAAGAGATTTTTGACTACGACAACACGATCTTCGTCACAGACCACGTGAACGCCGAATCTATCCACGGAAAAGCGTGAATCGTAAAATTTCGGATCCGATTTGCTCCGGTGAATCTGCCAAAACATACCGAGCAGCGTTGCCAGCACGCCGAAAAGAATAGTTAGCTCAAAGCTGATGACGAAAAACGGCGGCAACGAAATGATCGGTTGACCGCCAGTCATAAGGGGCCACTGTATCGACGTGCCGATCGTCAATAGAAGGCCGATTCCCGCGCCGGCTGCCGCTCCTCCAAATGCAAGAAATCCGATCGGGCTTTCAACGGGTTCCAGCTCGGTTTCAATTTCATGGCTATTCAAGGGTGAATAAATGGTAGTGTCTTTGAAGCCGCTTTGATGTAAAGCGGTAACGGCCGAGCGCACTCCTTCGACCGCGTCAAAGGTGCCGATCACCGCGATCCCTTTATCGTTCATCCTTCTCCCTCACGCCGGGCTGACTCCACACTTCTTTAATCTCGTTGATCGAAATAATCGGTAACAGTTTGACGAACACGAGAAACCACAGAAGAAACCATGCGAAGCTTCCCGCGGTAATGCTGACTTCTACCCATGTGGGCTTGTAAGAACCCCAGGCTGCAGGTAAGAAGTCGCGTGACAACGAACTGACAATGATGACGAGCCGCTCGAGCCACATTCCAATGTTGATCAGAAGCGAGATGACAAACAGCCACACTGTCGAGGTGCGGATCTTTTCGGCGAAAAACAAAAGCGGAACGGCAACATTGAAAAAAGTCATCAGCCAGAAAGCGAAGGCATATCTCCCTGTCGCCCGATAGACAAAAGTATACCGTTCAAAGATGTTGTCGCTGTACCATGCAATGAAGAACTCCGCCGCATAGGAGTATGCGAGGATCAATCCCGTGACGATCATCAACTTGGCGATATACTCAAGGTGCCTCCGGCTAATATATGCGTCTAGTTCAAAAATCCGCCGCAGAGGAATTAGAAGCGTAAGGACCATCGCCAAGCCGGAGTGAATCGCTCCGGCAACGAAATAGGGCGCGAATATCGTCGAATGCCAACCCGGCATGATCGATACCGCAAAATCCCACGACACGACGCTGTGCACCGAAACTACCAACGGCGTGGCAAACCCGGCCAGGAGTAAATAAACTTTCGAATAGCTCCGCCACTGCTTATTTGTTCCCTGCCATCCGCATGCAAAAAACCCATAGAGCTTTCGCTTCCATCCATGGGTTCGATCTCTCAATGTGCCTAGATCAGGAATCAAGCCGGTATAAAAAAACAGCACGCTGACGATAAAGTAAGTTCCCACGGCGAAAACATCCCAGATGAGCGGCGATCTAAAGTTAACCCATAACTGTCCCTCCTGGGGATAAGGAAGCAGTTGGTAAAAATACCAAGGACGCCCCAGATGAATAATGGGAAACAGCCCGGCGGTCATAACCGCGAAGATCGTCATCGCTTCCGCACTGCGAGCTATCGAGTTCCGCCACCGGCAGCGCAGCAGAAACAGCACCGCCGAGATCAGCGTGCCCGAATGAGCAATACCGACCCAAAAAACAAAGTTAGTGATGTAAACTCCCCAGCCCACGGGATGGTTGAGGCCGGCGACACCCAGGCCGGTTTTGAGCTGATAGATCCAAGCAAAGATGGCCCACGCCAAAACCACAAGGACGACACCCAGCAGTCCATAGTAAAGCCTTCCAGGAGGCTCCAACGTGCGGGTGAGATCGCGATGAATCTGCTCGTATGTCGCCAAAGCCGTGTTTTCAGACTTCATTATCCTGCCGTATCTTTTTTAGATAGGTAATGGCGGGCTCGGTGTTAAGGCTTTCCAAAACTCTATACCGCCGTGAGTCCTGCGCCATTTGAGAGACTTTGCTTTGCGGGTCTTTTAGATCTCCAAAAACTAATGCGCTGGTTGGACAGGTTTGAACGCATGCCGGGGTGATCTCGCCGTCGCGGATCGGACGTCCCTCATCCTTTGCGATATCTTTGGCGCCCCGTATCCGTTGCACGCAAAAGGTGCATTTTTCCATTACTCCCTTGGTTCTTACCGTGACGTCAGGATTGAGCTGCAAGTTGAGAGGGTCGGGGTGCTCGTATTCGAACCAATTGAAACGCCGCACCTTGTAAGGGCAGTTATTCGAACAGTATCGAGTCCCGACGCAGCGATTGTACACTTGGGCGTTTAGTCCGTCGGGCCTATGATAGCTGGCGTAAGTCGGACAAACCGGCTCGCATGGCGCATTATCGCAATGCTGGCAAAGCATCGGCAGGAAACGATTCTCTATCCGGCCGCCATCGTTTTCGACATAGCGCTCGATTCGTATCCAGAACATTTCCCTACCTGTAAGAATATTTTCCCTACCGACTACAGGAACATTGTTTTCTGCGCTGCACGCGACCATACAGGCAGAGCATCCCGTGCAAGCGTTAAGATCTATGACCATGCCCCAGCGGTTTTCCGGATGAGGGTGAGGAGGACGTAATTGAGGATGTTGCTTTAGTTCCTTGTGCGCGGTTTTAGCATTGTGAGCGATTTCCGAAATCGCCACGGCTTCGGCAATGCCTCTTCCTTCCTGACGGTTATTGCCGGCGGTAGACGCCGGAGTTTCATGAGCGGTTGTGACTTCTATTTGAACTGGGATCAAAGATGAGCTTGCGGCGGATGCTCCCGGCTTCGGAGAAATGAGAGACATGGGATTGCTTCCGCGTTTGCCCGCGTATCGTCCGAAAGCGGTATGGCCTTCGCCGAGCGGCAGCGCAACGGTATCAGCTCGGATGCCATCGTAAATATGCGCCGGCGCTTCTACGGTCCCAAAAGGCGAGGTTATTTTCACAACGGCCCCTTCAGTAACGCCGAGCTTCTGCGCCGTTTGTGGATGAATCTCCGCCCAATTGCCCCATGTGATTTTCGTCATCGGATCGGGCAGTTCCTGTAGCCACGGACGATTGGCGCCGCGACCATCGTAGAGCGCATTGGACGGGTACAGGTGCAGGTACATTGAAGCTTTCGTCTCCGGTTCTAAGCGTAATTCAGCCAAGACTGATTGAACCGCTTCCGGCTTAAGCCGCACAGTTTCTTTTTCCCCTTTTTTCCAAACGCCGCCTTGACGCAACGCCTGCTGCCAAAAAGTTTCGAACGGTTCATTGTTGCCCAGGAGTTTTTGCAGTCCACTCCAGCTTTCTCTCAGGTAGTCATAAAAGCTTGGCCACGGAAGTTGGCCGGCCATCTTCGAATCCACTTTTTTTGCGAGAGCGACGAGGGTGTCGCCCAAAGAGCGAGTGGAAAAAATGGGTCGCATTACGGGTTGCATGAGACTGTAAACGCCTTGGCGCGGCGAATAGTCTCCCCAGCTTTCAAGTGGATCATGCATCGGCAGAATGACATCTGCCTCAGCCGTCGTTTCATCCAAAAACTCCGCGAAGGCGATTTTTATGGGAACCTTCTTTAGCGCATCGCGAAAGCCGGCTTTTTCGGGTAGAGAGAAAACCAGGTTCGCTCTATGTATTAAAAGGGCCGACATTTCTCCCCGGTTCATCTCCTCCGTCAACGCAGCGATCTCGCTGAACCTGCTCACGGCGTCCAACGATGAATAAGACTGGAATTCAACAGTCTCGCCGATATTGCCGACGACATAATTCAACAGGGCCGCCCCTATAGCGGCGGCTGTAGCGTTTGAGGACGACCAGCCCGCTCCGCCACCCAGAGCGAGGCTCGGGCGAACGGTCGCGAAAGCACGAGCCAGTTCGATAATTTTTTTTTCAGGGACGCCGGTAATTCCAGAGACATGTTCCGGTGAAAACGTTGCAACAAGCGCGTCCAATCCTTTGCGTCCAGGAGCCCCGAGTGAAGTCGCAAGTCCAGCGGACAGAATTGCATGAATCATTCCAAGCGCCAGGAATCCTTCCGTACCCGGCCGCGTGGAAATCCAATCATCCGCGTTGGCACCGGTCAGCGACAAACGAGGTCCCACATAATAGAAGCGACCCATCTTGCCATCGCGATAGGATCGCATCGCGCTAAAACCGCGCGCGTACTCGACCGGGGAAAGCCACGTCTCCAAAAAGTCCGCGCCAAAGGAAATGATGAACTGGCTCTTTCCCAGATCGTATCGGGGAATGGTATTGAGACCGAACAAAATCTCATGGGCCGTCTTTAGCCCGTCGTATCCTAAGGCTTCGAAGATGAAAGTCCGGTGCGATCCGAGCGCGCCCATCCAGCGCTCAATGAGCTGTTTCAAGCTGCCGCCGACCAATGAGCTGACAAAAGCAACTCGTTGACCTTTGCCTTCCGTGCGCAGGGTACTTAGATGCTTCGCCACCGTTCCCTCGGCCTCCTCCCAAGAAACAGGGCGGAAGGTTCCGTCGGTGTTGCGGATAAGCGGCTCGCGAATGCGGTCGGGATTATAGAGCCCTTGCAGGGAAGCCTGTCCGCGCGCGCACAGAGCACCTTGGTTCACAGGATGAGAAGGGTTGCCTTCTGCCTTGACTGCGCGGCCTTCACGAGTTTTCAAGACCATGCCGCACCCGGCAGGACACTCGCGGCATGTAGTGGCGTACCAGAGACCGACTCCGGGGATGATTTCTTCAGCCGGGATCAAATAAGGAATCAACTTCTCCGGAGGTTCCGCCCCGCATCCAACCAGAGTCGCCGCCGCACCACCCACTCCCACCACCTTAAAAAAATCCCGTCGAGTTATTTCAGTTCCATTAGCCATTGACCAGTTCCTCACTTGTGACAGGTCCAGCAATCCACACTGGCCTTACGTTCGAGATGACAGTTAACGCAGCTCTCCATGCTATGAATGGGCCCCCGGCTGACTCTATCCATCTTCTCCACCTGACCGTGGCAAGTCTCGCAAGCTACGTCTGCAGATACGTGTCGCTTGTGAGTGAAGTAGACAAAATCCGGCAAATCGTTGACTTTGAGCCACTCTATGGGACGCCGCTGTTCCCAAAGACGAATCAGCTTCTGGACCTCCTGCATGTCTTTACCAACAGTCTTGTGACAACCCATGCACAGCTGCATGGATGGTATTCCTGCCACAATGGAGGACCTGCGCGTGTTGATATGGCAGTAAACACAGGCGATTTTATAATCGCCTGCATGGAGCTTATGACTGAAATTAATGGGTTGCACCGGAGCCGTCTCGCGGGAGTTAACCGCAATGACGGCAATCAGTACCGCTAACGCTAATGCTGCGGCTGTAGCTGCTGCAGCTTTAAGCAACACGCTGTGTTTTCCGAGGTGTCAAAATCCTAACCTCCGGTCTCTCTTCGGAGCGGAACGAAACTCAAGCTCCGGGAACGAACAATTTGGTAAACGGCTATGAAAAACAGAGCCTAACCTCGGATGTAATCCGAGAGCAGGACGAGAGCGAAACCTAAACGGAGGACTTAGATCTGGAGGACAGACAAGAAAAGATGGCGTGTATGATCGAGTGGAAAGAATGAAAAACTCAGAATTCTTTTAAAAAGAGACTCCAGCCAGAGATTGTTTTTGATTTCCGGTGAAATCGCTTCTGGAACCAGGGATGCGTGAAGCGGAACGGTATTAGCCGGCCTCGCTAAACTGAAAGATGCTACTACTGCGGCCGGTCCCGCCTGATGGAAGGACGTGCAGTGAATGATCGGCGCAGAGGGATCTTGAGAATCGGTGTGGTTTTGCGATCTTGCGTGATCGTGGCGATGTTCCTGCTCGTGATGATTTTCCAACATTGCATCATGCGAATGGCCGGCCTCTCGCAAGCAGCTATCTATCGCCCAAGCCACTCCAGAATATATTAAGGCGATTGACAGAGCGATCACCGCGCAAATCTTAAGTGCACATCTGCTCATTTGCTGGTTCTATACCAAACACGATTCATTGTTTCAATAACAAAGTTGCAGGTGTCATAGCAACTGACTATATCAGGGTGATTCCCCTCGGTAATAACTAACCACGTCATGAACATACCTCTTGCGCCGGTGACTAATCAGGAGTGAACCGTTTCCGACCTGAATATCCTCGAGTTTTTTTCGCAGCCGAGCGGACGCTCCTGGCATGGACGCGCACCGGCATTACCTTGACGGGCTTCGGCTTTGTCATCGAGCGCTTCGGTCTTTTCTTCATATGTTTATGACGATCGAGGGCAAAGAGTGGCAGCGGGATGCTTCGTTCTGGGTGGGGATTTGTTTTATTTTGCTCGGTGCGATTGTGGAAGTCAGTTCGGTCATGCAATACCGGAGTGTGCTTAACACCCTGAAGCCGATCGAAATCCCTGAAGGTTACTGGGTCAATATCGGTATGTATACCAATATCATGGTTGCTATGATTGGCGTGGCGAGCATTTTTATTTCTTTTTCGGCATACAGTGAAAGTCGCTACTGCTGATTGGCCCGCACCGTCGCCGACTGCTAAAGTGGTCGTTCGAGAGAGCTTTTGTCGGTCTTGGCGATAGATCGAAGCGGAGGACAAATTATGGCTGCTATCATCACACCGTATGCGCCCGGCCAGATCGATTCTGTCGTGTTGTTGGCGTTCGTGACCATCCCTTTGCATCTGCCTGCTTCGGCGAACCAGGATCGGCTCCGGTTTCCGAATCTCTCGTCGAGCTAAACCTGCCGTTAAACAAGTCGGGGGCGCTCACGTGAAACCATTAAACTGCCAAAGAGTCGGAATCATGAAGAGGCTTTGGCTTGCGCTCGCTCTAATTTTACTGCCAACCGTCGTTACCGGGGCGGATTCGCCTCCGGCCAGGTACATAGACAAAGGCGCGTGCCCGTTCGAATGCTGTACCTACCGTGCTTGGAATGCGAAGAAAGACACCATTTTCCACGCCCATCCCGATAAAGCGTCAAAGGTGATCGGCATCGTGGAGATGGGCACCACTGTCGAAGCGATCACAGGCGAGGTTCATTCGAGCCCAGTCCGTTTTGTGGTAAAAAAACCTCATGCGGAATACACACCTGGCGATATCTTATGGGTCTACACCTACTTAGGAGAGGGACATTTCAAAGTATGGCGCAATGGCGTGATGCAAGAAGAAAATCTGGGCTTCAGCCCCTATGGAGGCTCGCCCGGCGCCCGATGCGAGAACAACGAGCAATGCTGGGGAGAGCTTGAAGCTGAGCTCAATTTCAGTTGGTGGGTAAAACTCAGAAGCAGCGAAGGCTGGCAAGGATGGTCTTACCAGCCCGAGCATTTCGGCAACAAAGACGCATGCAGCTAACGGCGCTTCGCGGCGACCTGTTACACATAAATGCAGGATGTCAGAATAAGATTTCTCTCTCAGCGATCTCTGGCACTCTAGCTAGCGGCGCGGTGTCTCGTGAACATAGAGCCCGCGTGAAGTTAGCGGTTAGAAAATCGGCCAAACCAAATTATCTGTATTTACGATTTCTGGAATTCCTCTCGTAGTAACCAGGCGGATAGGCGGATCTGATTTTTGCGTGGTAGGTATGTGGTTCGTAATCCAGATCCAACACCACTCTTTTATCCTGGTCTAGCGCGTAATAGCGGGGCAATCGGTCGCCGTATTTCCAATCTCTCCCTTCGAGCCAGTAGTATCTTCGCACACTCGGGTAATAGTAAACCTGAGTGGCCGGGTAGTAGTAATACGTCTCGTGTTTGCGGCGCCACCCGTGCGCGGGTGCCCACGGCGGAGGGCCGCGCCGGTCGGATTCAACAACTGCTACCTCCTCGGCAGTTCGCTCCATAACAGCTACGCAGCCGGAGAAGGATGCTATCGCAAACGCCATTATGCCCACGTGCGCGGCTCTCATTTTCATGCTGTTCTCTCTTGTTCAAAAAACATTGACGGATGGAATGAGGAATTCCTGTCTACGCAGAACCAGGACCGGCCATGCCTCATGATTTTGGACCCTTCTTGGCTTTACCTTTAGACTCTAGGCGCTTGCCACCTTCTTCAAGACCGCGCGTCAGGGATCCCTCCTTGGTTTTCTTTTTTTCTAGCCCGGATGGAAGTCCGCCCTTTTTTTCCGAATAACGATCTAAACCGAAGGGCAGCTCGCCCGCTTCACGGCCATGTTTCACTTGGGTCTCAAGATTCTGCTTGCCTTTTGCTTTACCTTTCCCTTGCCCCAGTGAGTAAGCCGGAGATATCGCCATGCCCATGCTGAAGGCGATCGCCAAGACCGACAAGTTTCTGAAATGAGTCTTCATGAATTTCCTCCTTCTAAGTTCGTTGTTAATGGCTTTACTTGCTATGCCCTTTTCCATGTCCGCCAGCGTTGCCGTGACCGCTTCCCGATGCGCCATATTGATGCCCATTGCCGGCGCCAGTAACGATGCCACTCGTGTGACCCATCGAACGACCAGACCCGCTCACAATGCCGCGTCCAGCGTGACTGATGGAACTAGAAGATGTGCCGGCGGTTCGGCCCGAAGCGCTGACAATTCCAGTTCCCTGAGACTTGGTTCCTGAAAAGGCCTTGCCGTGCCCTTTGCCTGTGGCAGTAACGCTGACATCGGCAGACGACTTTCCAGCGGCAGTCGTGATGCCTTTGCCAGTCGTGCTGGTGGTTGTGGTACTGGTAGTTGTCGTCGCGACAGGCTGCTTGCCGCTCATGAGCTGACCGAGTTTGACATCATATTTTTGCGCGATTTGTCCCCAACCCATGCCATCGGCGCGCATTTGCAGAATGCCATTCGTCTGGGTCGTGGAATCACCCACCAACGCCGTGTGAAGCTGCTCGGATGTCGGCTGCATGATGCCTTGCTGCCTTAGGCTCTCCTGGGCTAGAGCCAAGGAGATCTTCACATTTCCATATCCCATTTTACCGGTTGGAAGAGCCTCGGTGGTCGTCGTTGACGTATTTGTCGTAGGGTCGGTAGCAGTGTTAGTCCACTGGCCGTTTCTAAGGTCGTTCACGACCTGCTTCGAGTCTACCTTCTGAAGGAAATAGCTGAAGTCGTTGCTGATGTTTGTCGCCGGCGTGCTACTCGCAGAAGTTGTCTGAGCAAAGTTCGGTGCCGGAGCCGCCGCCACGATCAATAGCGAAATGGCAATCGAAAAAAAGTGTGTTTTCATAGTAGCCTCCCCCTGTATTTACGCTTTGGTAAGCATTCTTTCGGTTTGTAAAATAATTTCCGTAGCGGTCGCTCGGTCTTTGAAAAACACCCCGTCCTTGGCAACCGTGCGGATTCGGGTCGTCTTGGAGCTTATCGCCTGCAGTTCGATCTCGATCTGACGGTCGGCTCCCTTGGCTTTTATCGCTTTCCCCTCGTCAGTCTTTTGTATGCCCTCAATTTCCATTCCCATGTCATTTAGGGCCATTCGCGTAGCGTGCTCGACCTGTGGAAGAGATGCTGTAAAGGTTCTGTAGGCTATCCCGTCCAGAGTGTACGAAACCGCCGTACCGGTCGTTACGCCGGCGCCCACGCCGAGAAGAGTCAGCGCCACAGGAGCAGCGCAGCCATTCAAATAGACCGAAATAAGTCCAACCAATAAAAACACTCCCGTTGAGTTTTGCTGCATGTTAACCACCCAATAAACCCAAATGTTGACCCTCTGTTTAAAAGTTTCTTTCTAACCGAATTAAACCCGGCTTTACTGCCGTTGATGTTTGTCGTGCAAGGTTGGGAACTGATCCCGTGAAGGACTCATGGGCTTTGGGAAGGCAAAGTGGCGACCGTGACCGTTGGCGGTTTCACCATTTGCTCCCTGACACCCATGGTGACCATGTGGGGTAATCAGTTCATAGCATCAACGTCGATTTGTAGTTACGCAACAACTGTACCAGGGCAACAAAAGGTAATTGTTTGAATGCCAGGTGTAACGTTGGCATTGTTTGGAAGGCTTGATAAAGAACAAAATACATGACGTGGTTAAAAGTCCCTTCATACCTGTCGCGAACGTCAATAGCCGACCTTAGTCCGTTTCCACAGGCGTTTTAAACAGCAGGCGGATGACTATTTGGAGTGAAACATGTCCGACCTGAATGATCCTCGAGTTTTTTTCGCAGCCGATCGGACGCTCCTGGCATGGACTCGCACCGGCATTACCTTGATGGGCTTCGGCTTTGTCATCGAGCGCTTCGGTCTTTTATTTCTTTTTCGGCATACAGTGAAATTCGCCCTCTTTCGATCTCGGAGAGTAAAGCACAACGTTCGATGTTATCAGTGCGTCTCCGAATTGTTTTTCTCACAAGCCGCAAAATCTGTTAGATTATCAGCCGCGTGACAAAATCCCGGCACTCCCGTAATTGTCAAACTTTGCGAGTCCCCCAGCAGAGCTGGGGGTTTAACCGTGATTAATTAAGCAAAGGCCTGGCCTTGCTTTCTTGACAATCCGAACGTTTGCAGGCTCACAGGTCCAAGCATTATTAGCCAGTCATCACCTACAGATAACTCTTGCGATCCAGCATTCTTTGGTTTTCTTGCGGGGCAAAAAACCATTTACCGCGGAACCAGAACGCCACACTGACAAGACTTATCAGTACTGGAACTTCAACCAACGGGCCGATCACGGTAGCGAACGCCACCGGTGAACCAAGGCCGAATGCGGCAATAGCGACAGCAATCGCAAGCTCGAAGTTATTGCTGGCGGCGGTGAACGCGGCGGCGGTTGTCTTACCGTAATCCGCGCCGATCGTTTTCCCCATCATGAAGCTGACAAAGAACATGATGACGAAATAGATTGCGAGCGGGACGGCAATACGGATGACGTCAAGCGGTAGCCTTAACACCATATCGCCTTTAAGAGAGAACATAGCGAAGATCGTGAACAAGAGGGCCACCAATGTCACTGGTCCGATCTTCGGCATGAAACGTTGTTCATACCACTCGCGTCCATTTTTCTTGATTAGAATAGCGCGCGACAGAAATCCAGCCAGGAAAGGAACCCCGAGATAAACAAATACGCTTTCGGCAATCGTGCGAAAACTTACGTCTACGATTTGGCCACCCAGTCCAAACATCGGCGGTAACACAGTAAGGAAAACCCAAGCATAAACACTGAAGAACAAAATCTGGAAGATGCTGTTAAAGGCCACTAGCGCGGCGACATACTGGTTGTCGCCTTCGGCCAACTGGTTCCAGACGATCACCATAGCAATGCAGCGGGCCAATCCGATAAGGATCAAACCGGTCATGTATTCGGGATAATCGTGCAGGAACAGGATGGCTAACCCGAACATCAGTAACGGACCGATCAGCCAGTTCTGAACCAGCGATAGCAAAAGAATTTTCCAGTCCCTAAATATCAGCGGCAGTTCTTCGTACTTCACACGCGCCAACGGCGGATACATCATCAAGATCAAACCAATAGCTATTGGAATATTGGTCGTACCCACGGACAGGCTATTTAGAAAATCAGGTGCGCCCTTGAATATAGCGCCGACAGCGACACCCGCCGCCATCGCCAGAAAAATCCATAGGGTCAGGTAACGATCAAGAAAGGACAGGCGTTGGCGTGAGGATCTGTTCATGTCATTAAATCCTCAATTCGGTCTTTGAGCATTGAAAACGCTTCATCGAAGGCCGCATCAATTTCCGCCTCCGTGCCTGTGGCTTTTGCCGGGTCGGGAGTGCTCCAATGAAGCTTCTCGGGCTTACCCGGAAAGATCGGACAGGTCTCACCAGCCGCTTGATCACAGACAGTAATCACCAAATAGAAGGGTTCATTTGCAAACACATCCCATGACTTGCTAAGGGGCGCGCCTGGATCAATGCCATGCCGTTTCAAGGTTTCAATCGTCTTTGGATGAACATAGCCCGCCGGGGAACTCCCCGCGCTCCATGCCTTGTACCGATCCCGGCCCAATTGGTTGATCAGCGCTTCGGCCATCACCGAGCGGCAGGAGTTCCCTGTGCAGAGAACCAGAACCTTTTTCGTTTCCTGCACCATCAACCGCAACACCCGGTTGTTTTTTCGGATGGTGCGCAGCAGCCCGCCTTACTGACGGATTGTTCCGTGCAGCAGGCGCTTTCATCGCTCGCTCCCATGCTGGAAAAAATTTGCCCGTCATCCATGGTGCGGTAGGCTTCCCACACAATGCCTGCCGGGTCTTGTACCCACGATTTTTCCGAATTGGCGTAGCAGCAGACCGTTGCGTCTTCATCGAAGACCGCCAGATCAGCAGCTTTAACGCGCCGCCGTAGCTCTTCCAACTCGTCGTTCTCATCGACCTGGATACCGAGATGATCAATCCCGTTTTTAGACGCGCGGGTAGATATGGCGAAATTGACTCGCGGGTTGTCCAACATCCACTTCGCGTAATCCGGTTTAGTTTTCACCGGCTCGGCGCCAAACATAGCGCTATAAAAACGGATGGATTCCTCGAGCTTTTCTACTCCGACATGGATATGAATGCGTTTCATGCTTTTTTCTCCTCTGGTTGGCAACAATTAAATAACTCGATGACCGAGCATCCTCGCTTTTTGTCATTGCGAATGGTGGCGAACTCCACGCGGCAGCAATCCTCGACCATGAAGCGGATCAAGCTGGTAAATAATTCAAAGTTGGCGATGTAAATGATCGATCGTCCCTCGCGTCGAGACAAAACAAGGCCGGCATTACTCATATGTGACAGGTGAAACGATAACGTATTGTGGGGAATGCCTAATGCCTGGCTCAGCGTTCCAGCAGGCGTTCCCTCCGGTCCGTGTTTAACCAGAAGGCGAAATACTCGCAGGCGAGTTTCTTGCGATAGGGCATCGAAGGCGATAATGGCCTTTTGTGTATCCATATGTCCAGAAATGTAGACATGTCATGCTCAAAAGTCAACCCGGTCCCGTCACGTGCTCACAAGGCCTCAGCGGATTCAACGTTCCAGCGATTGACAGCGCTTCGATCCCATTATATCGATTATCGATAACGAAAAGCATAAGGCTCGACGCCGTGATCGACTCAGATCTATACAAGGGATTAATCCGCATTCACATCCTTCACCACGCTTCCAAAAAGCCGGTTTTCGGGTTGTGGTTCATTGACGAGTTGTCTCGCCACGGCTACAAGCTCAGTCCCGGCACGCTCTATCCCATTCTTCACGGATTAGAGCGCAAGGGTTATTTGCGGTCGTCATCGCAACGCTCGGGAAAGAGCTCGCGCCGAATGTATCTTGCTACTCCTTTGGGTCGAAAAATGCTGGCGACGGCCAAGGACAAAGTCAGTGAGCTTTTCGGCGAGCTCTTTGAAGAGGATAAATAAATCGTTGACCGATTCGAAAAGCTAAAGGAATGTAATGTCGCGCTGGATTAATGATGGAGTATCCGCAACAAACAATATCGAAGGAGAAAGGAAAAAATGGTGCAACTGAAACAGGCCCAGAAAAATCAGCTGAAGGCACTTATCAGAGAGTTCAAAAGGCTTCAAAGTCGGCTACAGACTATCCATAACAAGACCGGATACGAAGACCTCGGCCACGGAGTGCTGGCGCTGCAAATCGCTCAACATACGGTGGAAGAGACTCTCGAACATACGGGCCTGGGGGGAGAGATTCAGCACAAGTCGAACCCGAAAGCGCACCGTCAGGCCAAGGAATGGCATAAGGTCGTCAAGGGCATGCAAGCTCAGGGCGGAAGATTTCTCAAGACGCATCCGAGCGAGGATTTGGAAACAGCGTTAAAGGCATTGGCGATCGCGGAAGGTTCGCTCCAGGAGGTGGCCGAGCACTATGAGTGATCGCGTTCAAACTGCCAGTCATGAATCTCTGCGCGGGCAAAGCCAGGGCTCTCTTCTGGAAGTTCTTTGGGTCTCGACACGATTGGGATTGACCTCTTTTGGCGGTCCCATCGCTCACCTGGGATACTTCCACGAGGAGTACGTAAAGCGCAAGAATTGGATTGATGAGCAGAGCTATGCCGATCTCGTGGCGCTTTGCCAATTCCTCCCCGGGCCGGCCAGTAGCCAGGTCGGCATCGCGATCGGAATTGCCAGGGCGCGTCTGCTCGGAGGAGTTGCCGCTTGGTTAGGCTTCACTCTGCCGTCGGCCCTTGCTCTTGTCGTTTTCGGACTCGGCATCGGAGCGTTTGCGGGCGCTAGCGATGCCGGATGGTTGCATGGTCTGAAGATTGTTGCCGTGGCAGTCGTCGCCCAGGCGGTTTGGGGGATGGCTCGTTCCCTCTGCCCCGACCGTGAACGGGCAACCATCGCCATTCTCGCATCGATAGTCACACTGGTTTGGCCGAGTGCAATTGGGCAGCTTTCATCGATTGCTATTGCCGGTATTGCCGGCTTGGTCATTTTTCCAGGCGCCGCTTCTTCTACAGTCTCGCACATGCGGTTTCCGGTTGGAAAAAAGACCGGGATCGCCGCCTGGATCATCTTTTTTGCGCTCCTCATCGGATTACCCCTTTTGAGACAGATACAGCCCGGCCATGCGCTCGAAGTTTTCGATAGTTTCTTCCGCGTCGGATCATTGGTCTTCGGCGGCGGCCATGTGGTTTTACCGCTGTTGCAAGCGGAGGTCGTCGAACTAGGCTGGGTGAGCAATGAACAATTCGTCGCAGGTTATGGCGCGGCGCAAGCAGTCCCGGGACCGCTTTTTACTTTCTCCGCGTACCTCGGCACAGTCATGGGTCCGGAACCTAACGGATGGCCAGGCGCGCTGCTCGCTCTTGTGGCGATCTTCCTTCCTTCTTTTCTCTTGATCGCCGGCGCTCTTCCTTTTTGGGATCTCCTGCGCTCAGTACCGGCTTTCCAGTCTGCTCTGAAGGGCATCAACGCGGCCGTGGTGGGATTGCTCCTGAGTGCTTTGTATAATCCTGTGTGGACAAGCGCGATCTATTCACCCGCGGACTTTGGGCTTGGACTCGTTGCTTTTGCGCTTTTAATGTTTTGGAAATGCCCGCCTTGGTCGGTGGTTGTGTTGACTGCGCTTGGAGGTGAAGCGTTGACGCGCATTTGACGCCCTGGCATTTACGCGCTCGTTCGTTTCACGCCGAAATCTTCGGATTTACTCTGCTGGTGGTTATCGCATTTGTTGCGACTGCAACCGCCATTGCGTTGATTGTCGATCTCGCGCGGGTGCCGGTCTATTTGATGACGCAAGGCCAGGATATTTTAAATCTCTGGTTTGTTATCACCGCATCCACAGCGGGAGTGATCATTGGAACCTTAGTAGGCGCGCCCATCCTCAAAAGAGTCCCGAAAAAGATTTTTCGGCGAGTGGTTGCCGCTATCGTATTGCTCCTGGGAGGAGTAATGCTCTTTAGCATAACTCAGTAGATGCCGTAGCGTGTCCGGTTTGCCGCGCAGGCCACCGAACACGACCAAGCATCAGCGATGACAGTTAAATGACCGATCAACTTAGACAGGGACTTCAAGAATGCTGCGAAGGCGCGCAGTGGAGATCCTGCTGCGCGCCAATAGCAACAAGTGAGCTTAGCTTAAGACACTGCGTAAAATCTGCGCACCGGCATATAATCCGGTAGAACCTACAATGACCCACACCACCACTTTTAACCAAATTGGGAAATCCTCCATTACTCTCTCCTTTTTAGCGTCTCGGCCTCGGCCTAAAATGGCCGCGGCCGGGATACGCTGGCCCGCAACTTTCATCTGAATAAAGTGGGAGCTATAAAGAAGAGAGATCGATCAGATCAACAACACTTGGTGAAACTTGTGGAGCTTAGAGCTTCTTTGAGAGGATACGGAGAGCTGAACGGATAGCTGCACAACAGGCAGCTCCAAAAGTGCAGAAGGACGAAGTCGCCAGTGGGGTGCGGTTTCGATGATGTTGTTAACTAGCCTGCCCGTCCGAGGCAGGACCGAGACGGGTGCC
>WHTF01000066.1 GCA_009379725.1 Deltaproteobacteria bacterium | reverse complement strand
GGTCGCCGACGATGTCGCCGGCACGGATTGAGAGTAGGGCAATTTCTTTTTTTGATCGTTCGCCGGCGATGCCTTTGCGGCCATGGATGCCGATTTTGTCGAGGTCGCGGTTCAGGGCTGCGGCCACCGAACGGCCCAGCGCCAGCGCAGTGCCGCTGGGAGCGTCTTTCTTGAACCGGTGGTGCGCTTCGATGATTTCCACATCGTAATCGTCACCGAGCATTTTGGCGGCCTTGCCGAGTAGAGATACCAGAACGTTAACGCCCAGGCTGGTATTGGCCGACAAGAGAGTCGGTGAGCGGCGGGACAATCGTTTGATCGCGGCGGATTGCTGGGGGTTAAATCCCGTGGTCGCAATGACGATGGGCGCGGCCGTTTTTGCCGCGGCCCTCAAATAACCTAAGGAAGCTTCCGGTTGAGTGAAGTCGATGATCACCGTATTGGGCTGCAGGTAAAGTTCGATTTCGTCACTGATCGTAACGCCAAGGTGACCGGCGCCGGAAATTTCGCCGGCATCTTTTCCCAATCTCGGGCTGCCGGGTTTATCGATGCCGGCAACCAGCTGCACACCCGCGGTTTGCTTTATTGCGCGAATCACCGCCCCGCCCATTCGGCCGCCGACGCCGCAGACGATAAGGTTGAGATTTTTTGCAGCCATGGATCAGGTTCGGGAAGTCGAGACTCCGCGCGTCTCTTGCGTCAGTTGCGTTCTGCGTTCATTGCGTTACGTTGCGTCGGTCGCGGCCTCACCTATTGGATCAAACCGAACTCCGCCATCGCCTGTTTGAGCTTCTTGACATTGCCCTCGGCCATGGGCGTGAGCGGCAGGCGCAGGTCGCTCGTACATTTGCCCATGAGCGCGACAGCGGTCTTGACGGGTATGGGATTGGTTTCGATGAAAAGACTGCGGATCAAAGGAGTCAGCCTTAGTTGCAAATCGCGCGCTTTTTCCCACTCGCGTTTCAGGCAAGCTTCGGTGAGTTGCGACATCTCTTTCGGCGCAACATTGGCGACCGTCGAGATGACCCCTTTGCCGCCCAAAGCCATGAGAGAAAAGGTCAGAGTATCTTCACCAGAGTAGACGGCCAAATTCTCGCCGCAAAGCCGGATCACGTCGATGGCTTGATCCACCGAGCCGGTGGCTTCTTTGACGCCGGCGATATTCTTGATCTCGGCCAGGCGAGCCAGTGTTTCCGGCTCGATCTTCGATCCAGTCCGCCCCGGAATATTGTAAACGATGATCGGGATGCCGACCTCGGAAGCCACCTTCTTGTAGTGCTGGTAGATCCCTTCCTGCGTCGGCCGGTTGTAATAAGGCGAAATCATAAGCGCGCCGTCGGCGCCTGATTTTTCGGCTGCACGCGTCAGCCGAACCGCTTCGTCTGTCGAATTCGAGCCGGTTCCCGCGATCACCGGCAGCCGTTTGTTGACGCCTTTGATGACCGCTTTGACGATATCATCGTGCTCTTGATGGCTCAAGGTCGCCGACTCGCCGGTGGTACCGCAAGGTACAATGCCATTGGTGCCGCTCTGAATATGAAAATCGACCAAGGCTTCAAGACTTTGCCAGTCGATTTTGCCGTCTTTGAACGGCGTAATTAATGCGACCATTGAACCGGTAAACATAAAACTGCTCCTACCCCGGACTGCTCATGCCTCTGCGGAAAAAACTATGACACCCCACTGCTGTCAAAAACGCCAGGCAACGCTAAGAAAAGCTTCTCTATCTTCCCTTGGCACCCTTTGCGATCTTTGCGCGAGATCATAATCGCTGTCGTTGCCTTTGTGACGGCTAAGTAACGCGCACCGTGCCGTGAAAAACCTCTTCGGCCGCGCCTGTCATATACACGCGATTGTTTTCGCACCATTCGATGAACAGATCGCCGCCCTTCAGATGAAGCGCCAGATTCCTTTCGGTTTTGCCGGCGAGCACGCCAGCCACCGTGACGGCTGAAGCGCCGGTGCCGCAGGCCCAGGTTTCCCCGGCGCCGCGCTCCCAGACGCGCATATTTACTTCATTCGGACTCAGGACTTTGATGAATTCCGTGTTCACCCGCTTCGGGAAAAAGGCGTGATGCTCGAAGCGCGGTCCAATCTTTTCAAGATCGATAGAATCGATATCGTCCAGAAAAAGTACGCAGTGAGGATTGCCCATGGAGACACACGTGACCTTGTAGGTCTTGCCGTCGACCGTTAGCGGATAATTAATGATTCGGCCATCGGCGTCGACAGGAATCTTGCGTCCTTCGAGAATTGGTTCGCCCATGTCGACTTCGACTAACTCGCCGACGATTCGCGGTCGGATAATGCCGGCCAGCGTCTCGATTTCCAGTTCCTGCTTTTGTGTCAGGCCATGTTCGTAGACGTACTTGGCAAAGCAACGGATGCCGTTGCCGCACATCTCCACTTGACTGCCGTCGGCGTTGTAAATCCCCATCTTAAAATCGGCGACCTCGGATGGATGAACCGTCAGAAGCTGATCCGCCCCGATACCGAATCGCCGATCGCAGAGCTTACCGGCCATGGCGCCCAGATTAGGAATGTCATTCTTCAGGCAATCGAGAAAAATGAAATCATTGCCGCAGCCATGCATCTTTGTAAACGGAATTTCCATCTCTGTTGAACCTACACTTCAGCGTATTGATTTTCTCCGAAACATTGAACCTTGAACCATTGAACTGTTGAACCCTCGGATCAAGTCCGGGGGCAAGCCTTGAACGGATTTTTACTGTAGTGCCGCCGGTATCACCTCGCCATTAATCAAATCTTCAAAGGACTCGCGCTTGCGAACGACATAATACTTGTCGCCATCGACGAGGACCTCGGGCGCCTTGGGGTGAGAATTGTAGTTGGACGCCATGGTAAAACCGTAGGCGCCGGCGCTCATGACCGCCAGGAGATCGCCGCGCTGTGGCCGTCCGATCTCGCGATCCTTGGCGAAGAAATCGCCGCTTTCGCAAATCGGACCGACCACGTCGGCAACAACCTTTTCGGCCTGGGTTTCCACCACGGGAAGGATGGACTGATACGAACCGTACAAGGCCGGACGGATCAGATCGTTCATGCCGCCATCGACGATGACGAATTTTTTGGCGTCATTTTCTTTAAGATAGAGAACTTCAGTGACGAGAATGCCGGCATTACCGACAATGACGCGGCCCGGCTCCAAGATTAATGTGATATCGAGGCCTTCCAAACCTTCGATGATAGCCTTGGCGTATGCCTCGGGTTGCGGCGGGGTTTCATCCTTATAATTGATGCCGAGGCCGCCACCCAGATCGAGGTAACGAATCTGCGCGCCTTCTTTTTGCAGCGAACCGACCAGCACGCGATCCAAATACTCACGCACCCGTGCCAAGGCATCGACGAAAGGCGAAAGCGAAGTAATCTGAGAGCCGATGTGACAATCGACGCCGACCACATCGACATTGGGCAGGGAAGCCGCTTTTTTGTAGGTCTCCAGCGATTTTTTGATTTCGACGCCGAACTTCGCCTTCTTCATTCCCGTGGAAATATAGGGGTGGGTTTGCGGATCGACATCCGGATTGATGCGCAAGCTGATCGGCGCTTTTTTGCCGATTCCGCGCGCGATCTCGTTCAAGGCCACCAACTCGTCCTCGGACTCGACGTTGAACATCAAAATTTCCGAGTTGAGCGCGTACTCGATCTCATCTTTTTTCTTACCCACACCCGAAAAGACGATCTTTTTCGGGTCGCCGCCCGCCTTTAACGCGCGAAACAACTCGCCGCCGGACACGATGTCAAACCCGCTGCCTTCCTTAGCAAATGTTCTGAGCAACGCGAGATTCGAATTGGCTTTCACGGAAAAACACACGATATGGCGGACCTTGGCAAAAGCCTGATCGAAGACTCGATAGTGACGCTGCAGCGTCGCCAGGCTGTAAATATAAGCCGGCGTGCCGACTTCTTTGGCGATCCGTTTTACCGGCACCGCCTCGGCGAACATTTCGCCATCACGATATTCAAAATGATTCATCATGGACCTCGCGTTATTTCGACTTCATTGGACGGCTCGCTTAATGAGCCGTCCTTAAGCTGGGACGACACGCGATAGCGGTAAATCGACTGCGGCTGGACGTTCTCATCGATGAACCGATATTGTTTTTGTTTGACAAATTTTTCCCGATCCTCGACGTTGACGGTGGCAAGCGGGCGATAAGGCACCGGACACTCAGGACAAGTGGGGGATAGATCTTTGCGAAAGATGACGAAGCCCGTCAAATCCGTGATGTCTTTGCCATCGACATACTCAGTCGGCCTGCGCCAGGTCAGCACGACTCCGGCAGGGTCGGCCTTTGCCGTCAGGTTTTTGATCGTCTGCGGCATTGCCAGCTCCGGCGCGCGCGGCTCGCCCTTTTTACCACAACCGGTAGCCAATAGCGCGATGACACATCCCAGAACGAGCAACGGCTTCATCTACACCCTCAGTTCTTTGAGGCGACGCAGCACGTTACTGCGAGCCGTTCCGCCTAGAGCGCGACGCCGTCCGACCACCGCTTCGACAGAGAGATATCGGTAAACATCTTTTTCGATCTTACTCGAGAACCTTTTCAATTCATTCAGGGCTAATTCTGCAATCCGCTGTCCCCGGCCAATGCAATACTGAACGACACGACCGGCGATCTCATGGGCCGAGCGAAACGGCACACCGCGCTGGACCAGATAGTCGGCCAAATCGGTGGCGTTCATGAATCCGTCCTGCGCCGCCGCCAGCATTCGTTCGCGCTTGACTTTCACTCCCTGGACAATCTCCCGCATCATTTGCAAACTGGCCTTGACCGTGTCCACCGTGTCGAAGAGCGGTGTTTTGTCCTCCTGAAGGTCGCGGTTATAGGCAAGGGGCAACCCCTTCATGATCGTCAGCAGTGCTTGCAAATGACCGAACACCCGCCCCGTTTTGGCGCGGATCAACTCCGGCACGTCGGGATTTTTCTTCTGCGGCATCATCGAGCTTCCGGTACAGTATCCATCGGGCAATTCGATAAATGAGAATTCTTGACTAGACCACAACACCCATTCCTCCGCAAGGCGACTCAAGTGAACAAACAGGATCGACGACGCGGCGACAAACTCGAGGAGAAAATCGCGATCGCTGACGGCATCGATACTGTTCTTTGAAACGCGCGGGAAGCCCAAAAGCTTGGCCACGTGCGCGCGGTCGATGGGAAAAGTCGTTCCCGCCAACGCACCCGATCCCAACGGCAAAACGTTAATTCGTCCCAAACAATCGACCAACCGCTGCCGGTCGCGGTCGAACATGTCGAAATAGGCCAACAGATGATGGGCCAACAAAACCGGTTGCGCTCGCTGCAGGTGCGTGTAGCCCGGCATGATCACGTCGATGTGCCGTTTGGCTGTGCCCGCGAGTTCTCGCTGCAGCGATTTTACAGCTTCGATGATCAAGCGGACTTCTTCACGAAGGAAGAGACGCATGTCGAGAGCGACTTGATCGTTGCGGCTGCGCGCCGTGTGCAGCATACCGCCGGCGGCGCCGATTTTTTCGGTCAAGCGCCGCTCGATGTTCATGTGGATGTCTTCGTCGGTAGGCGAGAAAGGAAAAATGCCGCGCTCGATCTCGGTCTGGATGATTTTTAACCCGCGAACGATTTTCTGCGCCTCCCGCGCTGGAATAATGCGCTGCTTTGCCAGCATCTTGGCGTGCGCGATGCTGCCCATGATGTCGTGCCGATAAAGGCGCGCGTCGATCTCGATGGAAGCGGTGAAGGCTTCCACGGACGCCGCGGTGCCGGCAGCGAAACGCCCGCCCCAAAGTTTCTTCTCTTTTGCTTTTGGGCTGCTCAATTCGATCTCTTGGCCTTGCTTAGCCTTTGCAGTCGGAGCCGCAGCGCGTTCAAGCGGATAAACCCTTCCGCGTCAGCCTGATGGTAAACGGTATCTTCCTCGAAAGTCGCCACGTTGGGATCGTAAAGCGACGAATTGGATTTGCGACCGGCGACGATGACGTTGCCTTTATAAAGCTTCAGCCGTGCTGTTCCAGTCACATTGATTTGCGCCGCATCGATGGCTTTCTGTAAGACGTCCCGTTCCGGTGCGAACCAGTAACCGTAGTAAACCATCTCGGCATAGCGCGGAATCAGCGAATCTCTCAGGCGCAGCACCTCGCGGTCCATGGTAATCGACTCCAGGGCGCGGTGCGCGGCGTGCAGGAGGGTGCCGCCCGGAGTCTCGTAGACACCGCGCGATTTCATGCCGACATAACGATTTTCAACCAGGTCGACGCGGCCGATGCCATGCTTGGCGCCCAGATCGTTCAGTTGCGCCAGAAGCTTGGCGGGAGACAACGTCTTGCCATTGACCGCCACCGGATCGCCGCGCAGATAATCGATCTCGACGTACTCCGCGCGGTTTGGCGTTTTTTCCAGCGGCCGGCACCAGACAAACATATCGGCCGGCGGCTCTTTCCACGGATCCTCGAGAATACCGCCCTCGTAGCTGATGTGAAAGAGATTTCGATCGGTGCTGTACGGGCGCGCTTTGGTCACCGGCACGGCAATGCCGTGCTTGCGCGCATATGCGATCAGCGACGTGCGTGAATTCAAGTCCCATAGCCGCCACGGCGCAATCACCTTGATCCCCGGCTTCAGCGAATAGTAGGTGAGTTCGAAACGCACCTGATCGTTGCCCTTACCGGTGGCGCCATGCGATACGGCATCGGCGCGCTCTTTGACGGCGACCTCGATTTGCGCCTTGGCGATGAGCGGCCGCGCGATTGATGTGCCCAGCAAATACGAACCTTCGTAGATCGCATTGGCGCGGAGCATCGGATACACGTACTGCTTCACGAACTCCTGTCGCAGATCGCCAACTACGACTTTGCTCGCGCCCGTCTTGATCGCCTTTTGTTTGACCGCTTGCAGGTCCTCGCCTTGCCCAAGATCGGCGCAGAAAGCAACCACTTGGCAGCCGTACTCTTCTTTGAGCCAACGCAAAATCACCGACGTGTCCAATCCACCGGAATATGCCAGAACGACCTTCTTAACGTTCATCTTCTCTTGTTGGAACCTCTGCTTCCTTTGGATTGACTCGTTGTTTTCCTTGAACGTTTGAATTTTTGAACCTTTGAACTTGGCCGCGCGTCGAGCAACCATACCATGACAGCCTTTTGCGCGTGCAATCGGTTTTCAGCTTGGTCGAAGGCGACGCACCGAGGACTTTCTAAAACCGCGTCGGTAATCTCTTGCCCGCGGTGAGCCGGTAAACAGTGCATGACCACCGCATCTTTTTTTGCCATCGATACCGCACGATCATTGACCTGATAGTCTTGGAAGGCTTTGAGGCGAGTTGCCACGTCCCATTCCTGTCCCATGCTGGTCCAAACATCCGTGTAAATGACATCGGCTCCGCGCAAAGCCTCCGCGAGCGAATGTGTCACGGTAACTCGAGCGCCATTTTTTCTTACTCGCGCTTCGATGTCTCTGTTCGGTTCATATCCTTTAGGGCACGCCAGCGAAAAAGAAAAGGGAATCTTCCCGGCAGCCTCCATCCAGGAATGCACCATGTTGTTGCCGTCGCCGACGAAAGCAACTTTAAGTCCTGCCAACTTTCCTTTGTGTTCCAATAAGGTGAGACAGTCGGCAAGAACCTGGCATGGATGGTACAGATCCGTCAATGCATTAATGACCGGCACAGAGGCCGAACGGGCCATTTCTTCCAAGGTCGCCTGCGCGAACGTGCGCACGACAATCATGTCTACCCAACGGCTAAGACTCCGGGCGCAATCTTCGGGGGTTTCGCGTACGCCCATTTGTACTTCGGTTGGAGAAAGAAAAACTGCGTGACCGCCGAGCTGAACCATCCCGGCTTCGAAGGTCACGCGGGTTCTCAAACTAGGCTTTTCGAACAACATGCCCAGTCCCTTGCCGTCCAGGAGGCGGTGCGGAACGCTGCGTTTCTGCTTGCTTTTCAAGTCTTGGGCCAGCGCAAGGATCGCTTCGATCTCTCCTCGGCTCCAATCATCGAAATTCAGTAAATCCCGTTTACTCATAATTGGAATGCAGCCACCGGCAGGTTATTGACGGGCGAGAACCTTCTCGAGAATGTCCAGGCCACGGTCGATTTCGTTTTTCTTGATGATCAAGGGTGGAACAAAACGCAGGACCTTGTAAGCGGTACAATTGAGTAACAAACCCTCCTGCAGACAGGCCTCGGCGATTTTATTGCCGTCGATCTCAAGCTCCACGCCGAGAATCAGGCCTTCGCCGCGGATCTCCCGGATAAACGAAAAACGCTTTTTAAGCGCTTCGAGGCCCTCCACGAAATACTTTCCCATCTTCACGCAGTTTTTCAGAGCGCCGCCATGGAGCAGTGTGTGCATCACGATCAAACCGGCGCTGCATGCAACCGGGTTGCCGCCGAAAGTTGACGCGTGACTGCCGGGGCCAAAGCTATTGGCGATGTCTTCCCGCGCCAACATCGCCCCCAACGGCAAGCCTCCTCCCAAAGCTTTCGCCAAAGTCATGATGTCCGGTTTGATGCCGGAATGCTCATAGGCGAAAAGTTTACCGGTGCGCCCCATGCCGGTTTGAACTTCATCGAAAATGAGCAAAATACCGCGTTGATCGCACAACTCGCGCAGTCCGCGCAAATAACCTTCATCCGGAACGTTGATACCGCCCTCGGCCTGGATCGGTTCCACCAAAATGCCGACGGTTTTCTTCTCGTCGATGGCTTCCTCAACGGCGGAAAGATCGTTGTAAGGCACCTGGCGGAAACCGGTGGGGAGAGGATCATAACCGGCGCGAATTTTCTCCTGCCCGGTGGCGGTGAGCGTCGCCAAGGTGCGGCCGTGAAAGGAATTGTGAGTGGAAATAATCTCGTACTTGCCGGCCAATTTCTCTAAGCCGTAGCGCCGTGCCAGCTTGAACGCCGCCTCGTTGGCCTCGGCGCCGCTGTTGCAGAAAAATACCCGGTCCGCAAACGAATGGCGGCACAGCTCGCTCGCCAGATCGGATTGCGGCAGGATATGGTACAAGTTGGACACGTGCAGCAGCTTCTGTGACTGCTGCCGAATCGCTCGGACAATCGCGGGGTGACAGTGGCCTAAATTGTTAACCGCGATTCCGGCCAGGAAATCGAGGTATTCTTTGCCATCGGCGTCCCAGACCTTGGCGCCCTTACCCCTAACCAGGGCAATGGGAATGCGAGCGTAAGTTCGAGTAACATATTTGTCGGTCAGCGCGGCGATGTCACGATTGTTCATCTATTTCCTTACCACCTCAGTCCCTATGCCCTCTTTCGTGAAAATTTCGAGCAGCACCGCGTGTTTCATCCGGCCGTCGATGATATGGGTTTTCTCGACGCCACCCTTGAGCGCATTGATGCAACATTCGACTTTCGGGATCATTCCGGCGCCAACCACGCCGTCCTGAATCATCTTGCGCAATTGATTTTCTTTTAGCGTACTCAGCAAAGCGCCTCTTTTGTCCTTTACCCCTTCGACGTCGGTCATCAGAATGAGTTTCTCGGCGTGGAGCGCCTCGGCCACTTCGCCGGCGACTAAATCGGCATTGATATTGTAGGTCTCGCCGTTCTGTCCTACGCCCACGGGCGCGATGACGGGAATAAAATTATTCTGGTCCAGCGACTCTATCACCAAAGGATTGATGCCGATGATCTCGCCCACCATGCCGATATCGATGATTTCCGGCGGCGCGCCGTTGGCAGAAGATACCGTGACGTTCATCTTGCGGGCCAGAATTAAGGTGCCGTCTTTGCCGCTTAAACCGACGGCCATGCCGCCGTGTTGATTGACGAGATTGACGATTTCTTTGTTCACCTTACCGACCAGGACCATCTCGACGATGTCCAAAGTCTCTTTGTCCGTCACCCGCATCCCACGCACATAGCGGCTGGTAATTCCCATTCTCTCGAGAACCGTATCGATTTGCGGTCCGCCGCCGTGCACCACGACGGGGTTAATGCCGACGTATTTCAGCAGCACGATGTCTTGCGCGAAGCCGTGTTTCAGCTCCTCGTTTTCCATCGCGTGGCCGCCGTATTTTATGACAAAGGTCTTGCCGTAAAAGCGCTGAAAATAGGGCAGCGCCTCCATCAACACCTCTGCCTTGCCGATGAAATTGTCCATGAACCGGTCCTTAGATCAGAGGATATAGCGCGATAAGTCTTCGTTCTTCAAGATCGGCGAGAGCCGATCGCGGACATAGTCTGCGTCAATGGCCACGTCTTTACCGCGCATTTCCGGGGCGGCGAAGGAAACGTCGTCGAGCAGCCGCTCCAGAATGGTGTGGAGACGCCGGGCACCGATGTTTTCCGTCCGCTCGTTCACGTCGGAAGCAATGCGGGCGATTTCTTCAATGGCATCGTCGCCGAACTTCAAATGCACCCCTTCGGTATCCAGCAGCGCTTCGTATTGTTTGAGCAGAGCATTTCTAGGTTCGGTCAAAATACGGACGAAGTCGTCTTTGCCGAGGGAGCTTAATTCGACGCGAATAGGGAAGCGGCCCTGAAACTCCGGGATCAGATCCGAAGGCTTGGCCGTGTGAAAAGCGCCCGAGGCGACAAAAAGGATATGGTCGGTCTTGACCATCCCGTATTTCGTATTGACCGTGGAGCCCTCGACGATGGGCAAGAGATCGCGTTGCACGCCCTCGCGCGATACGTCGGGACCATGTGCCGATTCGCGGCCGGCGATTTTGTCGATCTCGTCGAGAAAAACAATCCCCGACTGTTCCACCCGGCGCACCGCTTCGCCGGTCACTTTATCCATATCGACCAGCCTGCTGGCTTCCTCTTGGGTGAGAATCTCCAGGGCTTCGGGAATTTTAACCGTCTTCTTTTTGGTCTTTTTGGGCATCAGATTGGAAAACATTTCTTTCAGATTGAATTCCATGCCCTCCATGCCCTGAGGCGTCAACACTTCGATCATCGGCATCGACGATTGAGTTATCTCAATGTCGACGAAGCGCTCGTCCATCTTTCCTTCACGCAGCATTTTTTTCAGTTTCTCGCGAGTACCCTGAACACGGGCGCTGTCAACCGCCTCGCCATCGATGGCTGCGCCCGGACCAGCGGGTAACAACAGATCCAAAACCCGCTCCTCTGCGATCTCGTAAGCTTTGATTTCAACCTTCTGCTTTTCTTCCTCCTTCACCATATTGACCGCCAGATCGGTGAGATCGCGAATGATCGACTCGACATCCCGCCCCACGTAGCCCACTTCGGTGAATTTGGAAGCCTCGACTTTGATGAACGGCGCTTGCGCCAGCTTGGCGAGCCGGCGCGATATCTCGGTTTTGCCGACGCCGGTGGGGCCGATCATGATGATGTTCTTCGGCGCGATCTCTTCGCGCAAGTCTTCGGGCACCAATTGCCTGCGCCATCGGTTGCGCAGGGCGATGGCCACCGCGCGCTTCGCGTCCTTTTGACCGACGATGTATCGATCGAGTTCGGAGACAATTTCCCGCGGCGTCATCACCGGAGCCGGAGATGAGTTAGGCGTGTCCGGCAAGTTTATGATCGATTCTTGGCTCATTGGAATAGGTAACTCCTAGCAACTTCGCCGGGAAATGCAAATACTTCCGCCGGTTGAGACTCTGTTACGGTTGGCCGCATCGGCGGAATTGCGGACGCGGCCTTTAGGAAAGCTCTTCAAAGGTGAACTGGTCGTTGGTGTAGACGCAGAGAGCGGCGGCCATGCGCATGGCTTCCTCGGCGATCGTGCGCGCATCGAGTCCGGTATGCTTGACCAAAACCCGCGCCGCCGCCAACGCAAAATTTCCGCCCGAGCCGATGGCGATAATCCCGTCATCCGGTTCGACGACGTCGCCGGCGCCGGAAATCACCAGCAAATCGTCGACGTCTGCAATAATGAGAAGCGCCTCGAGCCGCCGTAAAATCCTGTCCGTGCGCCAGTCCTTGGCGAGCTCGACGGCAGCGCGTTTGAGATTTCCGTTAAACTGTTCCAGTTTGCCTTCGAACTTTTCGAATAAGGTAAACGCGTCGGCAGTGGCGCCGGCAAAGCCGGCGATCACCTTGTCATGATGGAGCTTGCGAACCTTGCGGGCGCTGTGCTTCATCACCGTTTGGCCTAGACTCACCTGGCCATCGCCGACGACAACCACTTTGCCCTGGTGGCGAATCGCCAATATTGTCGTGCCTTTAAACATATCTCAACTCAATAATGGAAAAGTAGCCGGCAAAACTTAACGTTTTGAACGGGTTTGAACCGGTACACTAGTCCAGCCGATTACATGGTCATACTTTATGCCCATCGGCTAATGCCTTCTGCCTTTGTTTCACGCCCTCGGATGGGCTTTATCATATACTGCTGTTAATTGGTCCAGATTCAAATGGGTGTAGCGTTGGGTTGTGGAAAGACTTGCATGTCCCAACATTTCTTGAATCACCCGCAGATCGGCGCCGCTGTTCAAAAGGTGCGTGGCAAACGTGTGCCGCAAGCCGTGGGGAGCTATATGCCCGGCGATTCCGGAAGCCTTCAAGTGCTTTTCCACTCTGCGGGCGACGCTTCGGGTGGTCATCCTCTTGCCGTGACGATTGAGAAACACCGGATTTTCGCCCTTGCAGACCAGGTTCCAGTTCTCCCGATGTTGCAAACTGTAGTCTTGCAACGCTTGCATCGCCACCTCTCCAATCGGCACAATGCGCTCTTTCGAGCCTTTTCCGATGACTCGGATGATCCCCAGCTGGAAGTCGATGTCGCCCCAGTTGAGTCCCACCAACTCGCTGGCGCGTATTCCCGACGAATAGAACACTTCGAGCATGGCGCGGTCACGGCTGTCCAACGGGCCTTTGATCTTAATGCCGCCAAGCAGCTGAAAGACATCGTCGATGGAAAGAAACGATGGCAACGGCTTCTCCTGCTTGGGCGTCTGAATCAACAACAGTGGGTCTTTCACGACCCGCCCGGTGGCCAGGAGATATCTAAAAAATCCTTTCATCGCCGCCAGCTTCCGTCCCATCGAACTTTTCTTCCGGTCTTTGCTTAACCAAGCCAGATAGGCGCGCGCCACATGAATGTCGATTTTATGCGCATCCACCTCCCCCGTCTCATCCAGACAGAACTCGCTGGCACGAAGAAATTGCTGAAACTGGTGCAGATCGCTGAGATAATTTCGCAGCGTATGCGGCGAAACATTACGTTCCTCGCGGAGATAGTCAATGTATTTTTGAATTAGATCGTCCACCGGTTACGGCTCGCGGAGTTATTGTTAGAATAACATGACAGCCGGCGAAACGAAATCATTTGCGCCATCCTTGTCGGGTTAAAGCCAAGGCGCGATCATTCTAGCCACTCGCTTCAATCTCGCATCGATCTCAGATAAAGTTCTTCCAGCCACGGATCCCGGTAAACTCATGTTTGAAGAAAAAATCTCGTTCAGAAGCACCACCGGTGAAACCATCGTTGGCGTGCTGCACCATCCCTCGAACAAATTGAGTTGCGGCGCCGTAATTCTGTGCCATGGCATGGAGTCCGACAAGAATAGCGATAAACTGATCTATCTGAGCCACATATTAGCGCAGCGTGGAATTCTCACGCTGAGATTCGACTTCACTTACGTCGGCGAGTCCAGTGGTAAATTTGAAGACATTACCTATAGCGGCGAGGTTGCCGATCTGCGAGCGGCATATGATTTCATGCAAAGTCGTCAGCCGGTTAGAACGGCGCTTTTGGGATCGAGCATGGGCGGCACGGTCGCGCTGCTGTTCGCCGCCGAAGAGCCTAGCGTCGCCGCGCTTGTGACCATTGCGGCACCGTTTCACCCTGAAGCTTTTCCACAACGGATCCTTACGCCGGAACAGTTGCAAAAGTGGCGCGATCAGGGCTTTACTTTCTACAACGGCCAGCGCCTTAATGTAGCGTTGCTTGAAGATCTAGAACGAATCAACGTCTGTGCATCGGCGCGCAAAATTACTTGCCCGGTGCTCGTCATTCATGGGGATGCCGACGAAGTGGTGCCGGTCGAGGAAGCGCACGAGTTGCACGCTTGTCTGTCCGGTGTCAAAAAATTATCTATCCTGAAAGGAACCGACCATCGCCTTTCCAATCCAGTGATCATGCAGCAAGCTCTGACCGAGGTCGTCGATTGGCTCGGCCAACAGGTCGGTCATCAAACTCTATGAAAACGTACTCGACTCTCCTCGGCGGAATTGTCGGTCTTATGGTCTTGTTGACCAGCGGCTGCGGTCGCGATCTCAGCACCGCACAGGGCGTAACCGAGGAATTCGTCGATCACCACTATGTCACTTTCGATCTGCAAAAGGCCAAAGCCTACGCAGTCAGTCTGGCTTTAGACAAGGTCAACGATGAGATCAGACTGACGACCGGCCAGAAGATCGACGCATCAACTCAAAAACCGAGAGTCAACTACCGGCTGTTGGAGAAAAAAGAAGGAGAGCGACGAGCTTCGTTTCTTTTCGAGGGAACGATTCAGTCCGACGATGGATCTTCTTTTACCCGCAAATGGCTGATTGCCGCGCGCAAAGAGGGGGGTCAGTGGCGGGTTTCTAACTTTAGCGAGTCGGACTAAAGAAATCCGGACAAGCAGCTTTCGCGCACCAAACGCGGCCCGACTCGTCTTGCCTCAGCTTGCCACTTTCAGCTTTCATTTTTGTCGTACTACGCGCCTGCCGGTTGAGCGTGCACCGGAGTCGGCGATGTTTCTCTCGGTTTGGTTTTGATCTGTAATGCCAATCCCGCCGCGATCAGCGCAATCACACCGCCGGAAAGAAACGCCATATGGTAGTCGCCCAACCAGGTGCGAAGCGCCCCAGCCGTCGAAGCCATGATCGCGGCGCCGATTTGGTGAGACATGAAAATCCAACCATAGACCTTGCCGACATTGTTCTTGCCGAAAGTATCTGCGGTGATCGCCATCGACGGCGGCACGGTCGCAAACCAATCCAAACCATAGATCACGGCGAAAAAGAAGAACCCTGAAATATCGTGAACGAACGGCAGGATCAGAAGAGAGAGCCCGCGCAGCGCATAGACCAGAGCCAGCCATCGCTGCGGCTGAACCCGGTCGATCATCCAGCCGGAAAAAATCGTTCCAACCATATTCAGCGCACCCATGACTCCGAGTAAGGATGCGGCGGCGATTTGCGGAATCCCTCGATCGATTTCATGCGGGATGAGATGCGTGCCAATCAACCCATTGGCGGTTCCGCCGCAAACGAAGAAGCTACTGGCAAGCAGCCAAAAGGTCGGATGGCTCACCACTTCGCGCGCCGTGATGGTAGCATTGCCGGATCGCATCCCGCGCAGCGAAGCGGCGCCACCAGAACTCGCCGCAACCGGATCTCCAGCACCGTAAGGCTCCAACCCGATGTCGGAGGGATCGTCGCGCATGAACAGGTAAATCAACGGCACGAGAAGCACCGCCACGATGATCAATGCCATCGATCCCATGCGCCAACCGGCATAGGTAATCGCGGCCATAAACAGCGGCAAGAAAATGATCTGCCCCGTCGAACTGGCGCTGCCAAGAATTCCCAGCGCGAGCCCGCGTTTCGCCACGAACCAGCGGTTACCGACGGTGGCGGTCAGAACGGATCCAACGCCACCGGCGCCAAGGCCGACGATAATTCCCCAGACCAGAAAAAACTGCCAGAACTGGTCCATAGCCATTGTGCCGCTGACGCCGAGAATCAATAGCACCAGACTGCCGATCATGACTTTTCGCGGACCATATTTATCGATCAACCAGCCGCTTATGGGCGCGGCAACGCCAAAGAGCAAAAGATTCATGCTGACCGCCGAAGCAATCAATGCCCGGCTCCAGCCGAATTCGGCTTCCAAAGGGTGAATCAAAACCGACGGCGAAGAACGAACCCCGGCACTGGTCAATGTCGTCAAAAAAACGATCGATAAAACGAACCAGCCGTAGTAGAAAGGCAGCGATAGCGGCGGGCAGGGATTTCGTCCGGGCGTGGTGTTTGACATAGCTTCATATAATCATCTTCAGGCAAAATGACAAACCACGTGCGCCGGCATGTGTGATGCCGCTCACGACTACACCATTGAAGGTTGGAATCCGGTCAAGTGAAAAGAGATGCCGGTGATCGATAGACGGCCGAAAGTTATGCCGCACAAGCACGTCCTTTATCTCTACCAGTGGAACCCTGAACTAAAATAACTACCAGGCCGATTCTCAGTTTGCAGACAGCCACTCTGCGAGCGTAAGTCCGGTGAGCTCGACCTGCCGGAGCTCGGATAACGCTCGATCGCTGCAAACGACAATCGTAAGGTTTGAATGGGTCGATGCGTAGCGGTGCCAATCGCGATCTTGCTGGGCGAGCTGGCCGTTCATGCCGTTTAAGAGTGACAAGGTTGTCTCGCGACCTAAGCTGGACATCAACTTATACAATGCTTCGCGTGTGCTCCAGAGTTGATAAAACGCCGGCAAGCGAGCCGTATCAGGCTGCCGTGACAGCCAAAGCTGTTCGTCCTGTTGAAATGCGAATTGGCTGAGACCGACGATGTCCCGGCCTGGATCGTTGATTTCAATATCGACCCCCAGAGTCGCCTCGAGGCTGACCGTACAGGCCACCCAGTCGCGGCTGTGAGAGATGCTTGAATTCGGCGTTAATAGTTGTCCATAGGGCAGCACAATCCGCGGCGCAGAGCCGGGCCGTTCGACGATCTCGATCTCGCCAGCCGGCACAGCCGTGAGATTGGCAACTGCGAGTCTGACGAGCATGCGCCCAAGCAGGAACTGCCGTTGACGCTCCCTGCGGGTAAAACAGGCGTATCGCTGCGCTTCGCTGGCACCGAGCCGTTGCGCGAAAAATGCGATATCATCTTCGCGCACGGTATTCGAATTCAGCAACCAGACGGCTGCCGACGGCCCGGCGAATTTATTGGTTGGCGAATTTAACAAAGTCGCCTTTGAGAGCTACGCCCGCAATAACGGCGACTGCATGGCATTCGAACTCGGTAGGGCTCGACATGACATTTTTCTTATAGTAGCTGACGACGTTCACCACCGCATCGGCTCCCAGCTGCTGAGCACGCTTCTCGAGCGCCACCATTGCCGATAGGAATGCCCAATTGCAGGCCTTTTCATCGGACTTGCCAAAGGCATTTGTCTTGCGGTTAGCTACATCGCTCCCAAGCTTGGTCAGTATTTCAGGCGTCTGCTGGGTGCCGAAGAAGAACTTCACGGAACCGTCAAGCTTGTCTTGCGCGTCTTTGGTTTCCAAGGCGACGGCAATCGGTAGGATGTGTTTTGTGTCGCGCGCGTGGGACGGCGAGATCGCCGCCAGAACTGCGCCCAGAGTGACTATCGAGAAGACATTGTTTTTCATGGTGCTACTCCCTCCAAGGATGTTGACAGAATATAGACCTGCAAGACCGATTACCGCAACCTGGTTTTTGTCGTGGAGCCAGTCATGTTCGATCGCCTGGTTAAGCAAACCTTTTAAAGACCAAAGACGTGTTGATACCGCCAAAGGCGAAGTTGTTGGACATCACATAATCACATTGCAACTCACGGCCTGTGCCGACAATGTAATCGAGGTCGGCGCATTGCGGATCGACGCGTGCGAGGTTGATGGTGGGGGCAAACCATCCGGCGCGCATCATTTCGATGCTGATCCATGCTTCCAAAGCGCCGCAGGCGCCCAGCGTGTGTCCCATGTAACTCTTGAGTGAACTGACCGGCGCTTTCCTGCCAAACACGTTCCAAGTCGCTCTTGATTCCGCGACATCGCCGTGTGGGGTGCCGGTGCCGTGAGCGTTAACGTAACCGATCGCCGACGGTGGAATACCCGCATCGGCCAACGCCAATTCCATGGCGATCTGCATGGTCACGGCGTTGGGCTGGGTGACGTGACAGCCATCGCTGTTGGTACCGAAGCCGGCGATCTCGGCATAGATTTTTGCGCCGCGCGCGCACGCATGTTCCAAGTCTTCCAGAATCAAACTGCCGGCGCCCTCGCCGAGCACCAAGCCGTCGCGCTCGGCATCGAAGGGGCGCGGCGTCATGCCGGCGGCGTCGTTACGCACGCTGGTGGCGAACAACGTATCGAAAACAGCCACTTCAGTAACGCATAACTCTTCAGCGCCGCCGGCGATCATCGCTCGCTGGTGGCCGCTATGAATGGTTTCATACGCGTAGCCGATACCTTGGCTTCCCGAGGTGCAAGCGCTGGAAGTGGTAATGATACGCCCGGTAATACCCAAAAATACGCCGAGATTGACCGGCGCGGTATGTCCCATCATTTTAATGTAGGTCGTGGCATTGATACCCTTGGTGCTTTTCTCGTCGATCATCTTACCGAAGTCGCAGATCGCTTTGGGCGTGCCGGCGGACGAGCCATAGGCGATTCCCAGCTGGCCGCTTTTCAGCAGTGGATCGTCCAGCAGGCCCGCATCCATAAGAGCCAGCTCGCTGGCGCGCGTGGCCATCAAAGCTACCCTGCCCATGCTCCGGGTGGCTTTGGTGGTGTAACGCTCGGACAAGACAAAATCAGCCGCCGGTGCGCCGAGCTGGGTATTCAGCCCGTCATAGACGTCCCAGTCCGCCATTCTCGTGACGGCGTTGCGGTAACTGCCCAAGCGCGCTCGAATGCCGGCCCAGTCGTTGCCAATGGGACTGATGCCCGCCATACCGGTGACAACGACGCGCCGCCTCATATGAGCCCTCCATTGACGGAAATCACTTGACGAGTGACGTAAGCCGCGTCGGCGGCGAGCAGAAAACTCACGGCAGCGGCCACCTCCTCCGGCTTACCAACGCGCCGCGCCGGTATCAGCTTGAGTACCTCGTCTATAGGCGCATCAACGGTCATCTCGGTTTCGATCAACCCGGGCGCGACACAATTGACCGTAATCTCGCGCTTCGCCAGTTCCAGTGCCAGGGCCTTGGTAGCGCCGATAATCCCCGCCTTGGCGGCGCTGTAATTGACTTGGCCGCGATTGCCGATCAAGCCCGATACCGATGCCAGTGTCACGATACGGCCCGGTGCCCGCCGGCGTATCATCGGCATGATCAATGGATTGAGCACGTTATAAAACCCGTCGAGATTGGTTTTGAGCACAATGTCCCAGTCTTCGCCGGATAATGCGGGAAAGGCATTGTCGCGGGCCACACCGGCATTGCAAACCACACCGTAATAGCAGCCATGCCGTTCGATATCGGCCTCGAGCGTCGCCGCGGCTGCTGCGCGGGTGGCAATATCAAACTGCAGTACACGCGCCTGCCGCCCCAGGGCAACAACAGCTTGCGCCACGCCATCGGCGTCATCGCGGCGGCTGCGGCAATGCACCACGAGGTCGTAACCGTCGCGCGCCAGGCGCAGAGCGATGGCCTTTCCAATGCCCCGACTCGAGCCGGTGACCAGCACGCTTTTACTCATTTTGAGCTCCCTTGGAGAAAATCTTCAACATCGGCCGGCTGAAACACCGTAACCGTGGCAGTCGCCAGCAGCGTTTTAAGATCGTCGATACGGCATTCAAACGAGCCCAAGCCATTTTCATTCTGAAACACACGCCGGACATGAACCTGCAGCACGCTGCCCAGCGGAAATAGGGGTTGGTTGCATTCATAACGCCGCGCTCCGAGTAAAAATCCGAGTTTTACCGGTTCGCCGCGCAGCCGGCCGGCATATCCGGCATAGGCTGCTATCGCTTGCGCCATGTACTCGAGACCAACCCAGGCACCGACGCCGCGGGCGCCGCAGAACAAACTGTCCGATCGAATGCAGACTTCGGCGCACAGGCTCTCTGCATCGGCGGCGATGACGCGGTCAAGCAACACCATCGACCCAGTGTGAGGAATCAGCGACCGGATGTCCGGAAGGGTCATGTCACTCTCTCCCGAGCACAAGCGCTGCGTTGGCGCCGCCAAAAGCGAACGAATTGCTCAAGACCCGACGCAACGGATGCCCCAGACGACTTCCTGCCTCAGCGACATTGAGCACCGGCAAGGTTGGATCGGCTAGGCCATCCCATAGATGGGGCGGTAGTTTGCCACCAGGATTATCGTCCTGCATCGCCAGCCAACACAATCCAGCCTCAATAGCCCCCGCGGCGCCTAGCGCATGCCCGGTAAACGGCTTGGTCGAGCTAACGGCAACGGCGCGGCTAAACAGTGCATCAATCACGCGCGCTTCCATGGCGTCGTTTTGTACGGTGCCCGTGCCGTGCAGGTTTACATAATCGATCTGCGCGGCGGCGATACCGGCGCGCGACAGCGCGCGCTCCATCGCCAAGCGCGCGCCGGCACCCGTGGGATCGGGCGCCGACATATGATGACCGTCGGACGATTCGCCCCAGCCAAGCAAGGCCACCGTTGCCGGCTCACGGCTCATCAGAAACAACGCCGCGCCCTCGCCGATATTGATGCCGTTGCGGTTCCGGCTGAGCGGATTGCAGCGCGTCGCGCTGACCGATTCAAGCGCCGCAAAACCGGCCACCGTGAAAGCGCACAACGTATCCACTCCGCCGGTGAGAACGGCATCGCAGGCGCGCATGCGAATTAAACGCGCCGCGCCGGCAAGCGCCTTGGCGCTCGATGCGCAGGCGCTCGAATGGACGTAAGCCGGGCCGCTGATACCGAGTTCCGTCGCCAGCGCAGTCGCAAGCGAACCTAATTCCTGCTGGCCATAATGAAAGTGCTCCGGCAGTTTGCCGGTGATCGTGTATCGACGCAGCGCAGCTTCACCCTCTGCGATTCCGGAAGTGCTGGTGCCAATCACAATACCGATGCGCTCGCTGCCATAGAGTTCGATGGCGCTGTCAACCGCCGGCCGTATCTCGGCCAATGCCGCCAAGGCAAG
>WHTF01000065.1 GCA_009379725.1 Deltaproteobacteria bacterium | reverse complement strand
CCGGAGTAGAGAACTGATCTCGCACCACCGTGAAACGATCCGAGGCCACTAAATGCTAACTGATGAACCATCCCTGTCCACCACCCAGCTGAATAGCCACCAGAACATTTATCCACAACATGGTTCGTGCCCAGTTTACCTCGCACGTAATCGGTAAGACCAAAGGAAACCATATCGCCGAATCCGGCCGCATAGTTAGCGGCACCATCTACGTAGTCTAAACCCAGTGGATCGATAAAAGTTATACCATTATTTCCTACGTAAGCGTAAACATTTTGCCCATCGCCAATGCCTATGGGGTCCTCCTCTAGGAACCGACCCGTAGACGGTTCGTAATATCGAGCACGGTAATAGTACAGCCCTGTCTCCTCATCCAACTCCCTTGCCGTGAATCTATACGCTTGAACGAAGTTTGGATCGAGTTGCGATTCAATCTTACCGAACGACGAGTATGTGTAGCGCTGCACCACTGCACCGGACTGGCTGGTCATATCGGTGATGCTGCCCAGCCCATCAGCATGGTAGAAAAACGATTGGTTAGTTTTTTCCAAAATCAGCGGCGCGTCAATGCCTGGACCATGAGTGTAGCGGGCGACGATAGCGTTGGAGCCGTTCAGTTCGAGCAGGATGTCTTCATTGTCGTACACGTAACGCGTAACAGTCGCCCCGACATTTATCACTTCCTTTTCGACGCGGCGACCTAGCCCATCGTACTTATAGTTGGCCGTGGTCCCGTTGATGACCGCTCTTACGAGCTTGTTTTCGGCGTCGTACTCATATGAACTGAACGGACCCGGGGTCTTCAGAGTTTTAAGGGTGAGATTCCCGTTGTTATCGTATTGATAGGTGTTATTCGCGTCCTCCAGAAGCTGGTTGGCCTGATTGAACGTCGACGCGCCGTTCTGGTTGGAGTTGGTCCGATTTCCGACCGGGTCGTAATTAAAAGTTTCCAATGGATTGGCCGGAAGCGGGTTTACAGCTTGCGTCACCCGGTTCAGCACATCGTAAGCATAATTCGCAGTTCCGTTGTTGTCAGCTTTGGACTTCCGGTTCCCGACCTTGTCATAAGTGTAGGCGAACGAATTGACCGCGGTGGCTCCGAACTGATGAAGAAGATTCAGCAACTGCGACGCTGCGTCATAGGTGTAACTCGTGACTACGCCGTTGGCGTGCGTCATTGAAGTCCGCCGTCCCAATGCGTCGTAAGTAAACGTCGTCATCTGCCCTTTGTTGTTGGTCATCGAAGTCAATCGATTCAACGCATCATACGTGTAGGTCGTCAGACCCGTCGGATCGATCATAGAGATCCGATTGCCGTTCAGGTCGTAGGTGTAGATGGGGTCGAAGTCGTCGCTCGTGGGAGTGGGTCGTGTTCGTGGCTCGTGTCCAGAAGAAGAAAAATTTCGAGTTGAAACATCAGATTGCGTAACTGTTGAAGCAAAGGGTTTGAGTTTTCCTTCGGACACCATTGCGAGGTAGAGATTCCCCTCATTTTTGAGGATTGAGAATTGATGATCGAGGATCGATGGATCGAACAAACGTCGCTGTGCAAGATGCTGGCTTGCAGGCGAGAGACTGTCGAATAAGTCCGCGGCTGCGAATCGAAGATTGCCTTCGGTCCCATCCGTGCCCCCACGCGCTCGCATAACCGGGGCGTCTTCCAGCGTCGGCACTAGCATCGCGATCTGCTGCTCGATGTGAACTGTACCCGCACCACCATTCGTCCCATGGGTACTTACTCCGCCTTGAGCAAGCACGTTGCCAAAATCAAATCCCGTCGCGTTCTGGTAATACACCGCAACTCTGCCTCCTCCACCGCCTCCGCCAAACTGAAATCCTGCGCCACCATTCGCTGTAACCGATCCCGTCCCAGATAATGTTCCCACATCGATTCGTATTCCTCCGCCACTCCCACCGGCTGCATTAACTGTCGCCGCACCGCCGTTCGCCCTTATCACACCCTCCAACGACAGCGTCTGCGCCACGATCCGCACCAAACCCCCTCCATTGCCCGCTACATTGAAAGATTCAAGACTTGAACCGCCACTCCCGACATCGTTCGGATCGCGAAAATCTCCATACACCGGGTTCGAAGAACCGCTCGACGGGTATGTGCCTCCTAAACCGCCGTAGCCACCTCCAAAACGCAAACTGCTCCCCGCCGCAAAACCCACCGTCGTGCCTCTTAAACCATGCGGATTCCCTGCCTGACCGGCTCCCAAAAACCCCCGATCCGTTACGTCGATACGACTGGTGGCGTCGATCGTGAAGGTCTGAGTGCTGAGTAGTAGTTTTCTAAGAATACTAGCTGTGGTACCCGGATGGTTCACGACGCTATTGTCGGTGATCTGAAATGATCTGGCGACGTTGATGTCGACCGCATCCACACTACTCCTAGCGACAACTTGTATCGCGTCGGCAAGCACCCGGTCGAAGGCGATTAACCGGCTATCGGTCGAAACCTCGATACCAGCCACCACGTTCAATAAGACATCAACCTTGGCCTTCGCACCCTGGCGAATCTTTAGGGACGTGAAATTCAAAGACCCGGCCGGAACAGTAAATATCGGTGTCGTGTCGTTCGGCGCAATCAAATTGTTGTTATCGATTAACACCTCTCCATTTTCTCGTGCCGGCCCTTGCAGATAGATCGTGCCAGCTCCGCCGGGATTTCCGGTATTATTTGCCGCTCCAGGCCCTCCAGAAGCTGTCACCCGGCTAAAGTCAAATCCCGTCGCGTTCTGGTAATACACCGCGACTCTGCCTCCTCCACCGCCTCCGCCAAACCGAAATCCTGCGCCGCCGTTTGCTGTGACAGATCCTGTCCCAGATAATGTTTCCACATCGATTCGTATTCCTCCGCCACTCCCGCCTGCCGCATTGACAGTCGCGGCGCCTCCGTTTGCCCTGATTACTCCATTCAACGTCAGCGTCTGCGCTACGATCCGTACCAACCCGCCCCCGTTGCCCGCTAGATTGAAAGACTCAAAGCTCGAACCTCCGCTTCCGACGTCGTTGGGATTACGAAAATCTCCATAAACTGGATTTGAAAAACCACTCGACGGATAACTCCCTCCCAAGCCTCCGTAACCACCGCCAAACCGCAGATTACTCCCCACCGCAAAGCCCACCGTCATACCTCTTAAACCATGCGGATTGCCAGATTGACCTGCTCCCAAGAACCCTCGCCCATCTACATCAATCCGGCTGGTAGCGTCGAGCTGCAGGGACTGAGTATTGATATCGAGTTTAAATAATGCCGACCCAGTGGTTGCAAGGTGGGTGAGAATCGCGTTGCTAGAAAGGGTAATACTATTCGCGGTCACACTATTACCCAAAACAAGTTCGCCCGAAGTGGCAATTTCCAATGCTCCGGTAAGACTTATGACGCTGTCTATTTTCACCCGCGCTGCACGCCGAAGCCGCAGATGCGTCAGCGAGAGAGTCACCATCGAAGCACTGGCAATCGGCGTGGAAAGCGAAGGCACAGCGAGACTATTGTTATCGACAATCAGCTCTCCGCTCTCCCTTGCTGGCCCTTGCAGGTAGATTGTACCGGCACCACCACCCAGTCCGTGGGTACTTGCTCCACCTTGGGCAAGCACGTTGGCAAAGTTAAATCCGGTTGCGCTCTGATAATAGATCCCTACTCGACCTCCGCCTCCGCCTGCGCCAAAAGAGTTTCCGGCACTCCCATTTGCGGTGATTGATCCCGCCCCGGACAGTGTCCCCACATCGATCCGTATCCCACCTCCACTCCCTCCTGCCGCAAAACCCGGCACTATTCCTCCGTTCGCCTTGATCACTCCCTCCAAGTTTAACGTCTGCGCCACGATCCGGACTAAGCCGCCGCCGTTGCCTCCTTGCGAGGCATCATTGCTGAGAGTCGGTCCGCCACTCCCAACATTGGTCGGATTACGAAAGTCTCCATAAACAGGATTCGAAAAACCGCTCGATGGATACGTGCCGCCCAGGCCCCCATATCCTCCTCCGTAGCGCTCACTACTACCCGCCACAAAACCTGCCGTCATGCCTCTGACCCCAAATGGATTCCCCGGCTTATTCGCTCCCAAATAACCCAGGCCACTCACGTCGATTCGACTCGTCGTGTCGACCTGGAGTGCCCCTGTAACAGTAATGTCCAGCTTGCCTATAGTTGTTCCAGTAGTCGGCATATGAGTCAGAACGGCGCCATTTACGAGTATCAAATTGGAAAATGTATGAGCACCGTTGACGGTTAGAGTTTTCCCGTTGACCTGAAGTGTTTTTCCTTCAAATTGGAGGTTATTGGCGCTGATAGTTGTATCGACGTTTATTGGAGTGACCGTACTCAATACCGCCGTCTCAACAGTGGAAAGACTTGAGACCAAACGATTAGCCGCGTCATATTGATTGAACACTCCGATTGTGGGATTCACCACGCTCAGAAGATTGCCGACGGCATCATAGTTAAAAATCGTCTGCTGAGGCCCGACCTCATTGGATGCCGGCGGACGGGTTTTGCCAGTTAAACGATTGAGCGCATCATAGTTGAACGAAATCGCCTGTCCGTTGCGGTTCGTGGTCGAAGTAAGATTGCCGTTGCCGTCGTAGGCAAAGGTCTCCGTCAATCCGAGTGGATTGGTTGCGGACGCGAGGCGATCCAGACCATCGTATACAAACGTCGTGAGCTGATTCTTCGCATCTCTGACCTGGATTAGATTCCCTTTAGGATCGTAGCCATAGTGCGTTAGCTTCAGATCTGCGTCCAGAACGGAGAGCAGTCGATTCAATGCGTCATAGGCAAACTCAGTCGCTCTGTTCTCGGCATCGGTAGATCTGAGGACGTTGCCGGCGCTGTCGTAGGTTAGAGTCGTAACATCGCCCTTGGGATCCGTGGTTGTGAGCAAATTACCTTTGGCATCGTAAGTAAAACTCGCGGTGCTTTGAACGAGAGTTCCAATGGCAGACGTCACTGAGGTCAGCAGTCCTCTGGCGTCGTAAGTCATTTGCGTTCGATTGCTCATTGCATCGATGATCTCTATTGGATTTCCCCTGGCGTCATAATTGATCGTGGTCGTATTACCCTTAGGATCCCGAATTGTCTTTACTTGACTAAAGTTTGGTTCATACGTAAACGTCGTCGCGGCGCCGACTGGGTCGGTCGAGGTGAGAAGATTTCCCTTAACGTCATACGTCATGGCACTTACAGAGCCGTTAGGCCGAGTTATTCGCGTCGGGTTGCCGTTGGCGTCACGTTGCATTGTGGTTGTCTGGCCCAGGGCATCGGTTTGAGAGATGACTTGACCTAAGAAGTCCAGAACGAACCGCGTCGTGTTCCCTTTACCGTCAGTCAGAGACACACTTGCATTCTCGGTTCTAACAATGGGGGCGGGACTGGTCGGCGTGCCCTGCCCCATGCCTGTGTCGGCGAGTCCATGGAGTTTACTCGAAAACAAATCGCGCATTTCTCCTGTCGGACGCCTCGATTGCGAAAACCTTCCGGCGAAATCGTAGGTATAGTTTGTACTGTTTCCGCTTTCATCAGTCGCCCGTGTAATGTGCCCCTTTTCATCGTAGGCATAGCTTAAGAAACTGCCGTCAGGATTGGTGATACGGAAAAGATTTCCCGCCGTGTCATACTGGAATACAGTCTCTCTACCTGCGGGATCGGTAATCTTCTGTAGTCTATTGCTCGCGTAGGTGAGCGTCGTGACAAGGCCCACGGGATCGGTGCCAGAGATCAGCCTGCCACTACCATCATAGCTATAGCTGGTAGTGTTCCCGTTTCTGTCCAGCACCGAAGTCTGAAGACCTTGCGAGTTGAAAATGAGCTTAGTGCCATCCTTGAACGTGCGGGCGTACGTATCGTCGGGATTTTTAACCAGGGTGGAAAAGTCGCCGGCCGGCGGGGTAAAGTTATTGGGCCCGCCACTGAAGAAGCGCGCGGTGCCATCGCCGCTAGTCAAGAGCAATCCGCCGGCAGATTGGGGATGCAGCTGCTGCAAATCCGTTATTGCCCAGCCTGCGCCCAATGGACTCTGCTTGCGGTTGACGACGATAACGTTGCCGTTTGTGATACCGCCGATCGAGGAATTCAGATAGTTGCTAAAGATCGTCGCTTCATAGGGATAGCGCCCGGTTACCAGATTGGATGCGTCGAACTGAGCCGAAACACGAGAGGTGGAATCGGAATCTTCAGGAAGCGAGCGCGCATCGATGAAAACCTCCCCGCCTTGCAGAACGCCACCGACCAGAAGTCTCGTCGAGAATGTATTGGGGACCGCAGCGCGAACACTCAACGTTGTGTCCAGCGAAATGATGGGCCTGGGATCAGCCGTAATGGAGCTATAGGTCAGAGAAAAGCTTCGACTCTGACCGAGAGAGCGATAGGAGGGGAGCATGTGAGTGATGTATAAACTGCCCTCTTCGAGGTTGGCGTCGGAACCCACCTTGGTTCGGCACGACCCGCAAAAGTTGTCTCCTTGACTGCCGACTGAAACCGCGCTCGGTGCCAACGGGAAATGCCACGCGCTCGCTGTAACGCCGCCCTCAACGGTGATGATGCTTTGCCCATCGGCCGAAACCATGCTTTTGCCGACAATGTTGAACGTCCCGGTATCCGGACTCAAAGACCAGAGATTGAGTTCGCTTCCCGGGATCATGCCATCTGCATTGGGGAATGTGAGGCGCGCTGGAGGATTAAACCTTATGCCTGCTGGCTGAATCGTTACGGCCATTCCCGGTCTTAATTCTTCAGGCCTGGACTCGGGCCGGCCATAGTCGGGCACAGGGTTGATCGAGAGCTTACCCGTAAATAGCGTACCGTCCGAGTTGCGAGCCGTGCCGCCCAAAATAGTCAACTCAACACCGGGAAGACTCGCGTTGTCCACCACCGTTGTAAACGTAGGACTGACCTGCACCTCAGACTCCACGTCGACATCGGGTAAAGTGATCGGCGAAGCAAGATTGTTGAGAACGCCCTCAATCAAGTCCACTGACACAGCCAGAATAGCGAACACTCCGAGACTTGCCTCTCGACCGTTCACGATGAGTTCCTGACGTCCAGAAGGGATACCCGTGATAGTAAAAAGTCCATCCTGGGCCGAGAACGCCGTATGGCCGGTAGCTCTGAGCGTTAGTCTGACATTAGCGAGAGGCGCGTTGTTGAGATTATAAACGCGGCCTCTCACAGCCGTAAGCCCGCCCGGTGGAGGAGAGGGCACAGTGATGGTGATTGTCTCCGTTGCAGTCTGATCACCGCTCACGGCGGTAAAAGCGAGCTGAAAACTTCCCACCTGCGTGGTATCCGGCCTGAAGGTGAATTCGCCCGTCGCGGCATTGAAATTTGCGTGACTCGGAAGAGGCAAGGGTGAAACGAACAGGCTTACAGAAGCGCCGCTCGGACTACTTGCGCTCACCGTGAATTTGAGCGTCTCGCCCAGATTGATAGTTTTGTTACCAATAGGATTAAGAACCAGTGCCGCCGTTAAGGTAGCAGTGGTCTGCGACACGGCGAAGGCGCCATGGGAGTCCGTCACCGTCAGAGTCACCGTGAAACTTCCAGGAGTCTTGTAGATATGGACCGGTGTGGCGCCGGAAGCCGTCACACCATCGCCGAAGTTCCAATTAAAAGTAATAGCGTCTCCGTCAGGGTCGCTGCCGGAGCCGGCGAACTGGATTGAGCTGCCGATCTGTCCATCGTAGGGACCTCCTGCGATCGCGGTGGGCGGTAGATTAGCCACGGAGATTTGGACACCGTCGGCCGCGCTGTTCGACTCGCCGTCGTTGACGATTAGTTGAAACTTGTAATTGCCTAACGCAACTGGAGTGAATTGCGGGCTGACTGACGCCGTATTGTTGAGACTGACTGAGCTTCCCGGTGGTTGGGACACAACAGACCATTGGTAAGTCAGCGTCGCGCCCTCTGGGTCTTGGCTTTGACTCCCGTTCAAGCTAACGAGAGTGCCCCTGGAGACAGTCTGATCCAGCCCTGCATCCGCCACTGGCGCTTCGTTGAGAAGTTCAATGGCTCCGATGTCGAATACCAATTGGCGGTCGGCATTGCCGTCCGACGGGCGCGCTCCATCGGTCGAAAAATCAGATTCGAGAATCGCATTGAAAATAACATCGAGTCCAACGATGCGCGCGTCCGTTCCTCGATCGATTGCGGGCGAATTCAAAGCCAGACTGAAATCGTCATCTAAAGTGTTGGGGAGATCGTCTGGCCCGTTAATGGCCGCATAAACGTTTGCCGCAACTCCACAGTTGGGACTCGCAGTAACGCCGGTACCTTCCTTGCCCTCAGGCGTTAAGTTTCCTGAGTCGGTCTCGTCTAAGATCGGCCCTTGGATCTCACCGAGCCGGTTGCCGCAGACAAGATTGTTCAGCAACCGTACGGATTCCGGAGCTTGCCTGGGTAGCCCCAATCTCAGCACTCCTTGCCGCCCACCGAGGGTGCCTGTTGCCTGACCGTTTCCAGTAATGGCATTATTCGCCAGCGTGATCGTGTGCCCCACGACCATCGCCACGCCGTTCCGTCCATTGCTGTGAATGGTATTCTGGATCAGCCAATGCGGTCCCCCACTCGGATCGGCAAAGGTTATCCCGTTGCCGCCGTTGCCATAGATTAACGTATTGACTATCAGAGTGTCAGGATTGCCCCCCGCAATGGTAACTCCTCCACCTGGACATTTGGCGCTGCTATTGCCGGCAATGCGGCTGGACTCGATGTGAATCGCTTGGTTCTCTTGCAGCCCTCCGAGCAGTACAACTCCTGCGCCGGTCGCGCCGGTAATCGTAAGTCCTCGAAGGGTGATAAATTTCGAACGGCGAATCAGTACACCCTGGCCGTTGATACAGGAGGCGGCGGGCGGGCGCAGCACCACGCTTCCAGGTACAAGCGCCGGGTCCATTTCGATCACAATGCGCGACGCTTCGGTCATGCTGCCGACGTTGTTCTTACCCTCGATCGTAAGGCGCTCGTAGTAAGTACCGGCTTGTATCCGAATGGTCGCTCCAGCTTGAACCGCGTCTATTGCTGCCTGAATCGAGGTGAAGCACGGAAATACTCCACCACAGGTAGCGTCAGTTTGGTTAACGTAGAGAGTCGTTTGCTGTTGTGACTGCGCGGGCGGTGGAAGGAATGACAAACCCACGAACAAGGCAACAAAGCCCAGAAGATTTCTCACAGCGGCCTCCCGATGTTAACGCGAAGAAGATGTTATAGCCGGCTTATGAAACCCAAAAGTGGGGAGGAATATAGAGACAGAATATTTAGTTGTCAACAGACAAAAACGTTTTTGTTGTAGCGAAGAGAATCTGTCCGGGGATAATGGCAAAGGCCCGAAGGCGAAGCATGCTTCGCCCCTACGTCTCACCCGTCACTTCAACGAAGGGCCAGAATCCAGCAGTAGATGAGCAGCGCGAGCGTTGCGCTGCCACAGGCCCACTGCACGCGCGGGGCAGGCGGTTCCGGCGTGACGAAAGCGGCGAGAACTCCTAGGATGCCGCCGAGCAAGAAGCCGAATAGATGAGCGAAAACGTCAACCCGCCCTCCTCCCGTCCCGAGCATGGCCAGGAGCGCAAGCGCCGCCGCGATGGGGATCCAGGCGCCGCGCCGGCGCGCAGGTGCTCGGCGCCGCCTAACCATGCCGAGAGCGCCGAGCATACCAACCGCGCCGAATATCGCAGTAGAAGCTCCCACCGAGACGTGGGCAGGAGCGTGAAAGAAAGCGTTCACAAGATTTCCACCAGCGCCGGCAAGCACGAGCAGAGCGAATGCGACCCCGGCGCCCACCATGCCGGATAAGGCGCTGGCGAAGATCCCGGCGGCCACCGCATTACTCAACACATGAGCAAGATCGGCATGCAGGGTGAGAGCGGTCACCGTTCGCCAAAGCTCGCCGGAAAGGATCCGGCCAGCATCCGCGCTGCCTCGTTCGAACCAAGGCATCGCATGGTTCCATCCAACCGAGACAAAATGGCTTACCAGCAGCAAACCGGCAACGACGACTCCTGCAAGCAAGCTTGGGGCATCGTCCGAGCCAGACTCTTGTTCCTTCACCTGCGGCGGGTTCTCTTTCTCGTAAGCCGAAAGCCCGGCCACCGCCCTCTCGCTTTCTTCCTCAGGCACGCTGAGAATGATGCCCTCCTGGCTCACACGCAGGCTCGGGGTCAGCCCTTGGGTGACAAGAACCAGCGCCCAGTCCTCGGCTAGATTCTGATCGCGCGTGACTCGCAGAGGAATCTCTGAACCGCTGGTCATGGCAGATCGATAATCAAACAAAGAGCCGATGTGAGGGAAAGGATGAGGGTAAAGTACGGGAGCGTCGAAGTGCGAATTGTTTACCTGACTCCATGATTCCACCATTCCATTAACCTAAGCTTTACTATGTTGGAATAACGCAATGGAAGCGCAATTCAATTGTATAAATGACCAGCGAACCTGACGGTAGCAATCCGTTGCCACGGGCTCGAATGAGGCCCATGTTAATGAGCGGATAACGATCCCGCTTAATGATGAATGAACTCTGTCGTTGAATGGCTAGGCCAACCAGCCTGCTTCCTTGTAAGCCCTTGCCGCCCCCGGATGTATGGCTACGCCGCCGAATTCAAAGGCCGCGGCGCCCTCCGTGCGTAAGGGCTCGAAAAGAGCCCGGAGTCCATTGAAGAGCGGATTCATGCCCGGCAGAGTGTCGAGATGCTCTGCGATGGCTTTCGCCATGTCGTGGACGATGCTCTCTGAAATCCGCTGGTGCGTCACCAGCACGTTGACGACAGCGATCTGCTCAACATCATCGACGACACCGCGGAAGTCATTCTTTTCCATCGTCACGCTCCGGTAAAAAGGAACTTGGGCGAGGATCTTTTCGATCTGCCCGGCCGCATAAGGAACGACCCGAACATCGGCGCGCCGGCTCAGATCGGTCATCACCCGGTTGGGGATAGGCGGCTGGAACTGTGCGTCGATTTCTCCGGCAATCAATGCATCGGCGCCTTCGGCGAAACCCATGTTCACCGGCGTGAAACTATCGAAGGAGATGCCAAGCACGGCGAAGATTGTGTGCACGTGTTGCTCCATGCCGCTTCCCATGGTGCCAATGGCGACGCGTTTGCCTTGGAAATCGGCGACACTTTGGATCGGCGAGTCAGCCCGCTTGATAAAAAACATCGGCCCGGCATTGGCGGGTGCTACCATCCGCAATTCGATCTTGCGCGTGAACGGCGGGCTCGCGTTTTTCGCTCTGCCTATCCAGTTCGACGCCATGAAACCGAACTCCAGCTCGCCTCTGTCCAACTGCTCCGCGTTATGAATACTCGCATCGGTGGTTTGCACAACGCATTGATCCGCGTCGGGCCGCCCCCGGTTAAACAACTCCGTAAACGCCGCACCCTGGGTATAAAAGGTGCCGCCTCGTTCAGATGTGCCCATTCTTAATGCCATGATTTTTATCCTCGAGGTCCCGCTCTCTATCTCCTCCCCTCTTACACTATGCCGCGTTCCCGCTGCAAATCATGTGCGAACAATACGGTTCCACCGTCCCGCGTCATGCTCGTATTATCGGCTTGACGCGTCAGCCGCGGCTATAATAGCCTTCGGGGCGTAAAAATCAGCGAGCCAAAGTACGTCGCCCTGAATGATAAACCACCGGGCCGGGAGGAAAGAGAAATTCCCGCGCGACCGGACTGGAGCCACTCAATGAGCGACTGTCGCAGCACCGCGCCGAGCAAATTAAAGAACAATTGAAAACGTTTTCGTCGCGGCTGCGCGGCCACACGATCGCAAGCGGCGCCGTCTGGCGAGAACCTAGTGGGCACAGGCAAAGACGGCTTGAGCGATGCCCTGGATCGCCGGGTGGTATTTCATGTTCACTCGTGCTCGTGAGCGCTCAATGCTGTTGTTAATGTTGGCTCAGACTTCCGCACGGCTAAAAGCAGAGAAGCTAACTGAGCTGCGGTAGAGCTACAGAATCATTTTTCGGTGCGGGATGCCGGCTTCATCGAACATCGGACCGATGGCTCTAAATCCAACCGATTCATAGAATCCGATGACCGCGGCCTGAGCATGGAGATAGATCTTGCGAGCCTCCTGTCTTTTTGCCGTCGCGATGGCCCGCCTCAACAACTTCTTTCCAACGCCCTTTCGGCGATGCCTTTTTAGCACGGCCATGCGGCCGATCTTCGCGCTGCCCTGTCGCATGACCAGTCTTGCCGTTCCCACTGCTTTTCCTTGGATGTATGCCAGCAAATGCGTGGCTCGTTGATCGTCCACGTCCACCTCGATCTCTTCGGGCACGCCTTGCTCCCTGACGAACACCCGGATACGAATACGGAAAGCCCGCTCCAATTCCTTCTTAGAAGAAATTTTTTTGACTCGAACGGTCGTCTTCACACCCGGCCGCATCCCCTAGATCTGCTTCTCACGCAAGCTACCGAATTACCGGCGGCGCCAATTGGCTTGAGGCGTCCATTAGGATGGCGACGAAACCTTCCATGAAAGAACACCTGATAGCGGGCTATTCCCACAGTCCTTCAGGGAGAGGCAAACCGGCGAGATCCTCCGGGGTGAGTCGTCCGTTCGGCTCGATGTCCAAGCGCTCGAGCACGGCCATCAATTGCCGCGTGTGTTGCGCCGAGTGCCAGGTCGAGCGCTCGAAGAGCTGGTGCATCGGTTGTACGCCGTAAAAGGTCTTTACTTTTTGCGCGCAGGATTTGTCATCGAGACGGTCCCACCAGGCCTCAAGGCGATCGATCATAACCTCGCCGTAAGCCGCAATCTCCGCTGCAGTGACACAGGCGCCCTCTTGCGGTGGAACATTGGCGTTATCCACCCGATACTCAAAGTCGTCGATGGCTGTATCAAGGAAGGCTTCCACGATGCGAAAAATATGGTGGCTCATGAGCCGAATCGAGCGGTCGCGGTTATGAATGACCCGCTCTCCGAGCCGTTCGCTGGGAATTTGCCGGACGTAGCGTTGCGCCGCGCGCAACACAACGACCCATTTCATGAACAACGCTGCTGGAGCAAGCGGTACCTGGCCGGTGCCCTGCAGGCCGACGAACTCGGCGACATCGTCGAGATTCTGGCAGAAGATGTAATGTTTTCCTTTGGCAAGCACCGGCACAGTGCGCGCGCCTAGTTCTAACAACTGCTGCCGTGCACTGAGCTCCTTCAACACGTCGACGACCGCAAAATCAATGCCTTTCTTCGAAAGAAACTCTTTCGCTCTGAGGCAACTGCTTCAACCGGGTTGAGTGAACAGAACAAACCGATCACGGAGGTTTTCCATAAGGAACTCCATCGAACTTTAATTCCGTTTTCCGTTCTCGTTTACAAGGATCTCAAAGCCGTTTCAATGCGCGTCGACAGTTCTCTCGGTTTTTTCAGCGGCCTGCCAGCAGTGATTTGATAAAGCCGCTCTGATCCAATTCTTTCACCAGGCGACCGTCGACGAAGTCTTCGGCTTTGGCTCCTTTGGCTTTGGGAAACTGGGTCTCCATCCCTTGCAACAAGTTGGCGACACCTGCCGGATACGGCGGGATATTAAAACCACTCTTGATAATCAACTCGTAGGTTTCTTCGAGCAATTCACGATCGTCGGTGCGAAAATACTTAGCCATGGTTTTCAGGGCGAACGCCTTGTCCTTCTGCCCGCGAACCGCACCCTCGATGTAACCTTTGAGAAAACGCCGCACCACGTCCTCATTGGATTTCAAAAACCTGCGGGTCGTCACCAGACCGTTTACGTGATACTCGACATCGAGCTTGGAGAGGTCCAACAGCTCTTTCAGTTTAACCTTCTTCGCTTGCAGTGTCGCCGGTGGAGTAATTGCCGCGGCGTGGACCTTGCCGGCCACCATTGCGCTCACTGTTTCAGCCGGCCCCCCGGTCTGGACCATGGTTATGTCCCGCTCCGGATCGATACCATAGCGGCGCAAGGCGATTCGCGACGCGAGGTCCGACTGGGTTCCGAATCGTGTCGTACCGAACACCTTGCCTTTTAAATCTTCCATGCGGTTGATGTTGGGCTGGCTGAAAATCCACCAGTTAAATTTCTTGGCGATGGTGGCGATAATGACGGTATCCGCGCCCGACAGATGGGTCGAGATCGGACCGGCACCGCCCGCCTGAATAATCGGCAGCTCTCCTGACAACATCGCCTGCAGCGCCAGCGAGCTTCCCGGTATGCTGATCACTTCGACATCGAGGCCATGTTTTTCGTAGTACTTACCTTCTTTTGCCAGCCAGAGCGACATCTGCGTCGCCGATGCCGACCCGCCGCCTGTCTGAAGGCTTTTGAGTTTCTTTTCCTGCGCAAGCAAGACCGACGAATAACAGATTGCTACTATGAGCGCGCTGCAAATCGCGAGTCGGCGGATCATCATGATTTATTCCTTTCTTCTCTTCGGACCGGTCTTGACGAATTGTATCTGTAACTCAAATTAATGCTTATATATAAACCAGCTTTAGCCGTTGTTGTCTAACGAACAAACGTACCCCGCGCATATCATAAATGAATCCAATAGACATCCAACAGGCTCACGAAGACTTGACCAATCGATAGCCTCACCGGCTTGACAAGTCATTCTTAAAGAATATAGTCGCACCACCGTGCGGGAAGACGATTTAGGAGGAGAGGTCTGCTTTCATTCGTCACGTGTTCCCTTGAACCTTTAACGCTGTAAATCATCGGGCCACCGAAAGGAGATCGCCGTGAAAAAGCAAGCTCTTGGGCTTACGTTGATTTTCTGCCTGTCAATTATTTTTCTGAATCCTTCGCCTGAGGTTGGGGCGCAAGCCGATTCTTTCTACAAAGGAAAAACGATTACGGTGGTCATCGGTTCGACGGCGGGCGGATTTTACGACCGCTGGGCTCGTCTCTTTGCCAGGTACATGGGCAAGTATATCCCCGGACAGCCCGAATTCGTCGCTCAAAATATGCCCGGCGCCGGATCCGTAATAGCGGCAAATCATGTTTTCAATGTAGCCAAACCTGATGGTCTTACTGTCGTGATGCCGCTGAACAGCATCTATGTCGATCAAGTTGTTGGGCGGTCACAGGTGCATTTCGACCTGCGTAAGTTCCGCTGGATCGGCTCCCCTTCAATCGAACCATCTGTTATGTACATGCGAGCCGATGCGCCCTACAAATCTATCGAAGATATTATTAAGGCAAAGGAAGCGCCCAAGTGCGGCGGTACCGGAACAGCAAGCAGCGATTTTATCCTATCCAGAGTCTTGGAAGACTTGGTTGGGGCAAAAATCAACTCGATTTTGGGTTATCCCGGCGGCAGTGAAATCGATTTAGCTGTTGAAAAGGGCGAGGTGATTTGCCGTACCCATAGCATGTCCGCCCACTTTGGCCGCGAACCTTTTGACACGTGGCACAAAAAGGGTTTCGACCGCCATATTATGCAGACTACGCGCAAGAGAGATGCGCGGGCGCCCGATGTTCCAACCATTCAAGAGATCTTTGAACGCCATAAAGTGCCTGATAATAACGTCCGCGTTGCGAGGATCTTGTTGGCGGCGGGAGAATTTGGACGTCCCATGTTGGTCACACCGGGAACCCCTGACGAAAGAATCAGAATCTTGAGAGATGCTTATATGAAGGTTTTGAATGACCCCAAAGCTCGTGACGAAGCGAAAAGGAGTCGAATGGATATAGAACCAACGTCCGGAGAGGATCTCGAATCGCTGGTAAAAGAAATTTTCGATTCTCCGCAGGAGGTTATCGAGCGCGTAAAAAAAATACTCGGCAAATAAAATAATATTGGGTGCATGGCTATCTCCTAACTGTCGCTTACTTTTTAACGGCGCTCAGCGCTTTGAAGACGCTGCCCGTGCAACTCGCCGGAGTAAGCGGAAGGTCATGAAACAGTGACGACACGACTTCTGAGAACGACCTTCATTGCAGCTTTGTTGATCGCGAATTTTCGCGCCCTAGACGCAGCAACGGTCACGGGGCAAGTGAGGTTCATCGGTCCGCCCGCGAAATTAGCGCCAGTAAAGGTCAGCAAAGACCAGGATTATTGCGGCGCGGTTCTGCCGAATGAAACCTATTTGATCGACAGCGATGGTGGACTTAAGAACGTCGTCGTTTTTATCGAATCCGCACCGGCTGGAGCCATCGCCGATCCCCAAAAGCTCAACCTTATCGAAAACAACGGTTGTCGCTACGCGCCTCGCGTACTTGCCATGCAAAAGGGAGAACGTCTGACGATAAAAAACAATGACCCGAAGCTACATATCCCACATTCCTACCTGCACGAAAGGACCGTATTCATGCTTTCTCTGCCGTTCAAGAGTACGGTCTTAGAGGCCACACGAAAAATCCGCAAGCCGGGTGTTTTGAAACTTGTCTGCGATACCCACGCCTGGATGCTAGGCTTCCTCCATGTCTTCGATCATCCTTTTTTTGCCGTGACCGATGAACTTGGACGATTTTCGATCAGTCATATTCCCGCAGGCACATACACTCTCAAGGCCTGGCATGAAGAGGCAGGTATTGCCAGCCAGGAAATGACCGTATCAGAAACTGGAGATGTTCGAGTGAATTTTGAGTTTACGAGGCAATAAGTCGAGTAATTGCAACTTTCAATTTTACGCACTTGACGCAAACTCTAGCGTCAAGACGAGGGCAGCTTATGCATCAAGCCCATTCTGAGCCCAACTGCTTACAGACCTATTGGTGGAACAGCTACTCGTGGAATTTGACTAAAAAATGGCGGAGAGAGAGGGATTTGAACCCTCGGTACCCTTTTGAGGTACACACGCTTAGCAGGCGTGCGCCTTAGACCACTCGGCCATCTCTCCGTAGCAATGCGGCTAGTCAAGTTTTGCAGTTGTAAAACCAGAAAACAGGGCAAGGAATCCGGCGGCAGGTCTGCTTACTCGGATCCAAACCTGTCCGGACCGAATCACCCGAACAGCTTGTTAAGCTAGCACAGGAAACCGCGGTTTTCTACAATCCATCGCGCTAACGTGTTCTTCTCATCGCCCAGGGTAGAAATACCGAATCTCCTTATTACAAGTTCTAGAGCCGTGAGCAGATCGGCAAAGGGAAGCTGGGTTCACCAGCACGCGAGGCAGCTTCCCTTTATGCCAGGTATCAGGGGAAATTTAGCCTTCCCAAATCGGCTTCACATTCCTGTCCAGCCATTTCTTCGGATCTTCCAGATACAATTTATCAGTGACTGGAATAGCCTTTGTTCCTTTTGGAAAAGCCATCTCAATCGAGGTCTTGGATTTGAAGTCATTTCGGGATGACTCTCTGCCAATGCCGTCAATGGTCTTCTGGCCCTCCTCCGAAATCAGCCACTCGGCGAAAAGCTTTGCGGCGCTCGGGTGGGGCGCCTTGGCATAAATACCTGCCTGCCGCGGGAAAACGATAGGTGGAACGCTCTTTACATAATCAATCGGCGTCCCTTTCTCCTTGTCGTGTATCACGTCATGCAACAAAGCCGGCATACAGATCTCGTACTCGCCCGCGACGACCAGCCTGAACATTGCGCTCGTGCTTTTGTGAACCGGCACGTTGAGCGCCTTGAGCCCCTTGATGAACTTATTGAATCTCGTTTGGTCATTCCACTGCGTCCACAGCCCGGCGAGCATCGAGCTCAGAGGTCCGGCCCTCATGGGGTCGTCCAGCGCTACGAGCCCTTTGTACTTCGGATTGGCGACATCTTCCCAGCTTTTTGGCAGATCCGCGGGCTTGAGCTTCTTGGTATTGTAAGTCAACGCCTGAACCTGCAGGCTTACGGTCGGGAGAGTTGGATCATGGAGCACCAGGACGTCTTTCTGAACGGTTTCGTAAGACGCCATGGCGCCAGCGGCGCGCAGCACTGAAGGCGCGTTGTCGGAGAGAATGGTATCGACACTCGGTTGACCGCCCTGGAATTCCGTCAAGACGCGCGTCACGATTTCCGGGTTTCTGCCCTGCCAGTAACTCGTCTTGATCCCGGGATATCTTTTTGAAAACGCATCGCTAATGGCGCGGATGTGCTCAATGTCCCAGACACTGTAGATAATCAAGGCGCCCTCTTTCTTAGCCTTCGGGTACAGCTCTTTACTCACCTTTTCGAATGCCTTGGCGGCCGCCATTGTAGCATTACCGCTCGGCTGCGCCTTCTGGACCGGCTTTTGCGCAGGCTTATCAGCAGCCTTTTCCGCAGCCCATCCGGATTGCGCTGTGCACACACTTGCTAAAAAGACGATGGCCGCAGTCAGCGTTGTGTTCTTTACCATAGCGTTAACCTCCTTCTATGATCGTGTTTTCATGAACAGCGTGTTGGAGACTTTTTTCAGGCAGTCTAACTCATAGACTAAACTTTAAGTTAAATGCAAACTTGGCGATCGAAACGGCGATAATTAAGATAATAAGGTAGATGACTCCGCCGGCCGCGGCCTCGGCCCATTGTCCCACTCGGAAATATTCGAACAGCGTAACCGGGCCGTATTCCTTACCCGGCGACGCGAGCAATATCGCAACATCGACGTTACGGATCGCCTCGATAAAGATGTAGAAAAGCGCTCCACCCACCGACGGTTTCAAGATCGGCAATGTGATTTTGAAAAACACATGGCGCCACCTGGCGCCATGTACCCAGGCCGCTTCGTCCAGTTCTTTGTGGATATTGACGATGGAACCGGACGCGTTGCGAAAGGCATAGGGGAAATAGGCGACAAAGAGTCCGAGGCCCAATGCCCATAGACTGTTGTAAAGCGGCGTGCCCAAAAAAATAATCACCAGACCCACCGACAGCACCAGCGGCGGGAAAGCCAGCGGCAACGTGCCGATAAACTCAAAAATCTTCGTCCCGTAAGCGCGGGTGCGATAGATCGTAAACGCCATAATGATTCCCGACAGCACCGTAACGAGCGCGATCGTAATCGAAAGAGTCAGCGAATTATAAAGCCCGTTAACGAAGCTCGGATGCTTCATAACTGTATAGTAGTTGGTCAGCGCGGCATTGGAGGGAAATTGCATGAAAGTCTCATAATCGAAGTATGGGATCATCGAGACCACGATGAGGACGATGAACGGGATGGCGATTCCAACCAAAAAGTAAAGAAACACGGCGAGAAACGTAACGTACTTCCACGGGCCGATATCGATGACTTTAACGCGGTATCCTTTGCCGGTAATCGTCGCGTAGCGCTCTGAAAAGCGTGTCGCCCGGACATAGAACATCAAAGTGATCACCGAAAGAACCACCAGCACCATGCTGTAAGAAGTCGCCAGCCCGGTATTGAACTCCAGCGCCATGGAATCATAAACCCGAGCGACGAAAACATTGATTCCGCCCGGTGTCCCTTGCAACACCGGCGTTTCGAACGAACGCAGAGCGCGCAAAAAGTTCAAGACAAAGGCCGACAGGAAAGCCGGAATAGCGAGGGGAAACGTAATGTGCAACATCGTATGGACCGGTTTACTTCCGGCGATGTACGCGCTTTCTTCTAAAGAGGGATCGAACGACAGAAACACCGGCAGCAAAAACAGATAACCTAACGGCACGCAAGCCAGGCCGAACGTCCAAATCATTCCCGCCATACTAAATGCATTAAAGAACAGCGGGTTGGTGCCGGTAATTTGCTCGATCATGTTGTTCAGGATGCCGGATTTCGGCGCCAGCAACAAAATCCATGCGATGTTTTTCATGATTGGCGGCATTAGGATCGGATAAAGCGGCATGAGCTCGACCAGAGCTTTGCCGGGAGTATTCGTGCGAGCGACGATCCATGCCAGCATCGCTCCGACGCCGGTCCCTAGCGCCGCCGATCCCGCCGCGTATAAAAGAGAATTGTTGAGCAGGGACCAAATTTCTCGATCGGCAAAAACGCGCAGATAGTTCTCCGCAGAGAATCCCATGGCAACGCCGAGCTTGCCCGTGGTGACGCTGCGCAACAGCACAATGATGATCGGAGTAATGATCGCGCCGCCCGCAATCAGGCTGGCGAAAATCGGAACGAAGGTTCCTTGGCGATACGCGATTTTGAACGAATTCCAGCTAATGGTCATTCCTCCTCAGCAATGACGGTTTCCGGCTAATCAACCAAAGCCCCGGTGACAACCTCATACGATAATGCTGATAGCTGCTCGATCGATGGAGAGAAATACTCTCCCACCGTCGTCATTGACGCTGATCATGGGACACAGCTTATGCGAGGTAATGACCAATTCACGGGAGCCAATTTGAACGTGGTGGTCGGTCAGGCCGCCGCGGAATTCTCGACTCGTCATTTGTCCGTCGATCACGTTATCGGTGCCTTCGGCAAAAGGCTCATGGCTCAAGCGAATCTCGCTGGTGCGAATCACCACCCTACAGGCGCGACCCGGCGTGGCCTGCGCGACCACCGGAGACAGCAAGGTTGCGCCGTCAAACTCCGCGATCATTACCAAGCAATTACCGCCGTCAACCTTGACGATTTTTCCATCGACCAGAGTCGAATGGCCGATGAACGAAGCGACGAACGGATGGGCCGGACGATTATAGATTTCATCGGGCGAAGCGTATTGCAGAATTCTTCCCGCTTCCATCACAACCACCGCATCCGAAATTGTGAAAGCCTCATCCTGGTCGTGAGTGACATAGAGAGCGCTGATACCGACTTTCCTAATAAGTTTTTTTAGCTCGCTGCGCATCTCTTCACGTAATTTGGCGTCAAGGTTGCTCAGCGGTTCGTCGAGCAAAATCAGGCGCGGCTCCAAAGCTAAACTTCGCGCTAGTGCAACGCGTTGCTGCTGCCCGCCGCTCAGTTGCGACGGATAACGCTCTTCTCTGCCCTGCAGTCCGACGAGTTCCAGCGCGCCCAAAACTCTGCGCCGCACCTCCTCCTGCGGAAGCTTACGCAACTTGAGTCCAAAGGAGACGTTCTTAAATACGGACATGTGCGGCCAAAGCGCATAGTTTTGAAATACGAAGCCGATTTCCCTTGCATAAGGCGGAACAAGAATACCCCGTTCAATGGACGTCTGGACCTGATCGGCGATGAAAATGGAACCGCTATCAGGTATTTCGAGGCCGGCGATAGATCTTAGCAACGTAGTTTTACCGCATCCCGAGGGACCCAGGAAAGAGAGAATGCCGTGACTGAATTCAAAGCTCACATCGTCGAGAGCATTGACTTCATTGTAACGCTTGCTCAGACCTTCGACCTTTAAGATAGCCATGGATTAAGCGCAGACATTAAGACAAGCAGCTTCAAAACTGACGCCTCACTTGTCTCAAATACGTTTGTATCGACGTCGTCTAAAACCGACAGGAGTCTAGGGCAAAGAATATGTCACCCACAAATCCCGTCAATCAAGAGTCCGTGATTTGAGTTTCTTCTACTCTAATCGTAGTAAAAATGGAATCGAAATCGCAATCGGTAGGATGGAAGCATCGTTGGAGGGAACGGAAACCCAACCAAGGATGCTGAAAACTTAGGCGACCCTTCTAATTTTCAAGCAGCTCATGCTACGAATTAGCACCGCGTCAAAAGCGTAACCGATCATCCGCTCGGCAAAACAAATGTATACGACAGCTGACGTAAATCACCGATCATCTACGACAAGAATCAGTGGAATCGAAGGAACACCGCTTACCGCAGTTTACCGTGCCGAGTCATCCAGTGGAGACTGCTCAGACGTGGGGAAGCAATC